>NZ_AUMA01000003.1:0-300000 GCF_000422565.1 Desulfovibrio aminophilus DSM 12254
CGTCAAAGAGGAAGCAGAGCACCTGCTTGAAAAGTTCATCGATGGGCGTGCCCTTGGGGTTCTTGCGCATGGAGCCGAAGAGACGGTTGATGTGGGGGAAAAAGTCAATGCCGCGAAGATAGCGAGTAAAGAGGTTGAGCCCGGCTCGGCCTGTCAGGCAATCGCTCGTGACCTGGACATCGTCGATAAATTTTGCTTTGGTATTCTTGAGTTTTGACATCCAGCCCTCCACCTGATGGGTGAAATAATCATGATTTGTTGTTGGATGTGATTGTAAACAAAAACAAGGCGATAGGCCAGCTTTGATGTTGTGTCAGGCAGGAGAATCGCTCAGATTAGGTATATATTAACTTAAAGAAGTATATTAAAACCCGGTAAAGAAAAAGCCGACCGGTTTTTTTCTTATATAATATCTTAGAGTTAAAAAGAGTAAGAGGCCCGGCGCGGGGCCGGGCATGAAAGGCAGCCGGGGAGAGGGGAAAGGCGACGAGCGGTGGGGGCTCCAAAAAACGCGTCCACGCAAATCGGCATGTATCTAAGACAAACGTCACTTTTTGCCTCAGATTCGAGGCAAGTTTCAGCTCAAGATTTGATGAAGCTGGAGTTGTCCCCCCCTCCCTTCCCTTAGTCGTGGAGGCTAGGCTACATCCTAGCCCCCCCCGGGCGCGCGAGAGGGGCATTTCCTGGGGCACTGGCCCCCCCTCCCTCATCGTCGGGAGGCCTGGACATGCGGAGCGCCCCGGGCGCTTGGCGACGGCAGGCGGGTCGCCGGAGGCCAGGAACCGCGCCCTGATAGGGTAGAGTTCAGACCCGGCACAAGGCCGGGCCTGAACTCTTAAGCAGACGCCCCCCGGCTGGTCACAAGCGAATTGATGTACCTGTTGATGCTCACTCCACGTTCGGCTGCTGAAAGCGCAAGATCACGGTGCACGTCCGGGGTAGTCCGCAAAGAGATATGGCCCGAGAATTTTCGCTGACTTATGGGCGCGGGGGGCTGTTCATTGTTTTTTGCCATGTCAGTGATCACCTCGCCCACAAGGTGAACAATTCCCTCCAAGGCGGCGAGCTGGCTTTCATCAAGCCAG
The DNA here is from genome assembly GCF_000422565.1 of Desulfovibrio aminophilus DSM 12254. Classification (NCBI taxonomy): domain Bacteria; kingdom Pseudomonadati; phylum Thermodesulfobacteriota; class Desulfovibrionia; order Desulfovibrionales; family Desulfovibrionaceae; genus Desulfovibrio; species Desulfovibrio aminophilus. The sequence continues at coordinate 1,086 of NZ_AUMA01000003.1, forward strand.
GAAAGGCTGGGAAATTCAGCGCAAAGCCCCACAAATTCTTGATCTTCTTCGGACCAAATAACACGATAGGAGTAGTGCTGTACGTTCACTTCGCACCTCCTTGCAATTTTTTTATTGCGGCAAGCACTTGCTTAACTTGGTAGCCTTTTCCTTTTCCGTTTTTTTCCTGAATGTTGACTCGCGGGTCGCCTTCCCAGGGAGTTTTGTAGACCTTATGGCTTGTCCCTTCCTGCCTTGCCTCTCCAAAAAAATGTTCGGGAGTCAAGTTTTCATGTTTCAGACCCGGCCTCACGGGAAAAATATAGGGCGTCCCCTGCCTCGGGTCTAAAAAATTATCATTTAATTTTAAATTGTTACATATATTCAAGAAAAGTGCCGCCAATTTTTTAAAAAGCTAGTTATTTAAATATGTTATGTTCATTTTTTTGACCTAAAAAAACTAATTAATTCAATTATTTTAATTGGTTAGTTGACATTTGCTTTGAAAATGGTATTTTTTGTTAAAAATTGAACTTAAAGAAGAGGAAAGGTCGAGATGCACAAAAATATTGATAACACGTTGGAAAAAATAGATTTTTTTACCGCCGAGGAGATGGCCGCCATTTTGAGGTATAAGACTCCTAATTCGTTGAAGAATTTACTTCGCTTGGGGCGGGTGAAGGATTTGCCGCCCGCTCTTCGGGTCGGCAGGCGATTTTTGTTTGAGAAAAAGCAATTTTATCGCTGGCTTAATGAGAGACAGGGATAAAAAATGTGCGGCCGGCAGGGTGTTCCACCACCCTGCCGGCCTCGTCGGTCCCTTCCAGGTGCCTCCCCCAAGGGGGAGGGAAGGACAAAAAAATGAGTATCAGGTCGCTAAAAGAAAAACAACGTCTGCTTCCGCGCGAGGATCAAGTTTTGGAAATTTTAAGGCAGCGTAAGTCTTCAGCTCCATTAATTATATTTGAGGCCATGGCCAATTCTCGGCCGTGCTGCTGGGAAGCTCCTGGCCCCCGGGCGCTGCGGCTCGGGGAGCGCTTGGCCCCCGGCCACAAGGCCCTGGGCCTGACCCGCGATGCCCGGCGACATGGTTTGAAAGTCCTTGAAGTCCTAGGGGTTGCGGTCCTGCGGCCCCTGCCCGGGGGAGGGCTGGCAGTGCTCCTCCAGGTCGATTTAAATTTAATGGGTGGGGCACAGCGCCAGCTCCGGCCCCAGGCCGAGGCCGCCTTTTTGCAGGCCCTGGGGCCGCAGCTGGCGGCCCGCCTGGACCCTGAGGAATTGGCGGCCCGTCTATCATTCTGGGATCGTCAAGGGATTTTGGATCAGGCCGTTGCCGTGGCGCACCAGGCGTCACGATCGGATGAAAATAACTATATTTTACGACCGCTTGCGTGGGTTGACCGGGCCCTGGAGCAGGGCCGGGGCCAGGCCGCCCTGGCGCAGGAGCAGGGCCGGGCCGCTGAGGCCCGGCGGGCCAAGGCCGCTGAGGCGTGCCGAGCTGCGGCGGCCGCTGGGGCTCGCCGGGCTCAGGCAGTTTTGGAAACAAACATGAAGGGCAAAAAAATTGCTGATGTCCCGAAGATAAACAATGATTTTATGGTGTTGCGCGAAAAAAGAAGAGCCGATCGGGCGGCCCTGACCGAGGAGCTGGCCAAGGCCGGGGGTGCCCAGTGAGCACCCCCAGAATTCCCATCTTAACTGAAGAACAGCAAGAAATAATTGATCTTTTTCTTCCATCGCTTCCAAGAATGATCGCAAGAGAGAGGGTAAGCCATTTACTGGGATTCATCATTGACCAAAAAACCTTGAGGAATGCCGACTCCAGGGGCGAAGGCCCTGCAGGTGCGGTACGAATCGGAAGAAAAGTTGTTTATAGAACAGAAAATCTATTGTTGTGGATCGTCCAAAAATATGGTGTATCAAAAATAGAAGATCAGAAATCTATTTTTTGTAGACATAAATAAAAGAAAAATGCAAAAAAAATGAGCTGAAAGCTGAATTATGTCACAATAAAAAAAGGAGGAGCCATGCGGGCCATCCTTGTTTGGGTGCTGGTCTTCACTCTTCTGATTCCCTCGGGAGCCGCGGCTGAAACATGGTTTGATCAATTTGGCGACGATTTGTTGATCCATGACTCAGGTTCCTGGGAATCACAGCAGCGCGGGTACTTCGCAGCCGGCGGAATATCTTACCGCACTCGGACCAACCGCGAACCTATTTTTTCCATCACGCCGCCCAAAATGCAGATCGGTTGCGGCGGCATCGACTCCTTTTGGGGTGGCTTTTCTTTCCTGAACCCGGAGTACCTGGTGAAGATGTTTCAGAATATCCTCCAGGCAGCCCCGGCTTTTGCTTTCAAGCTCGCGCTTTCCTCTCTCTGCACGCAGTGCGACGATGCCATGAGTTCCTTGAACTCCCTGGCAAACTCTTTGAACAGCCTGGCGATGGACGAATGCAAGGCGTCCCAGGCCCTCACTAATTTGGGCGGCGACTCCATCGCTTCCATGTTGGGCGCGGAGAATCCCCGCGGAGAGAATAAAGAAAATTCTTGGCTTTCCCAATCCCTGGGCATGTTGACCGAAACTGCTGACGCATTGAGACAAAAAGTCGATAAGGTTTTGGAATATGAATATTGCTATGGCATCACCAACCATGATGATCTGAATAAATGCAAGGAATACCTCACACTTGAAGGCAGTCTGTGGGAAAAAGTAAAAGAAAAAGAAGCTCAGACCAATCCTGTTTGGTTGAGTGATGAATTCATTGCCATGGTACGCGGGATGTTTGGAGACATTATTTTCGTTCCTCCTGGAAAAGGAGATGGGGCTGATTCATCTAAATCAACTGGAACAGTCAACTTTGTTACTTCATGTGAAACAGAGCCGATTCAGTATATTAACGCGATGCTTGAACAATCAGATACGCCACACATTAAGGTCGGATTTCGCTATCAGACTGGAGAATGTGTTCAAGAAGCTTTGCCTGTCAATCTTCGAGTTGGACAAAAGGCAAAAATTGGTATGGATGAACTTTTTAACCTTATGGCGACTAATCCATCTGGGGATTTAAGTGAGCCTGCAAAAACTGTAATTGGACAAAGTTCATTGCCAATTTATCAAATCATTAACACGTATGCATTTAGAATGAGAGATACTGGGCAATTCGCATCTAGTGCTGAGCGGCAAACATTAACATCAATGGCTGCGCTCGGCCATGCGCTATTCATTATGAACGCTACTGTAAATAAGGCATATCAATTAATTACTAAAAACAAACAAGGACTTCAAAATGCCAGAGTAGCCCAAATGGGGTCACATGACTCATTTGAGCAAGGTTTTGCCGTAATTTCAGACAATATAAATCAGTTTAAACAACAAATTTATCATCAAACAAATTTTGTGCAAACTGAATTTCAACAAAACATGCAGACAATAATGGAATATACGGAAATGAGATCAAAATTACAAGGGTTCGTCAGGAATAAGGGTTTGATATAAAAACATCAAATAAAGGAGTCTGAAGATGAAGGATTTTTTTAAGGAAGGATGTGTGTACATTTGTATTTTGGCCAGCAGCATGGCGATTTGCTTCAGCCTTTCTTTTTTGCTCAATTGTGGCACCATTGCCAATTTTACAGAAACTCTTGGGGCCGCGCTTTGGTTGTCTTTCATTGTAACTGGTCTCTTGTGCTGCAAAAACAGGAAGTGGAGGTGGCGGTGGGAGAAGTCCGCCAGAGTCTGAGGATGAGAAGATGGAACGCGAACACCAGAAGAATGAACTCGATATTGACGTTAAACGGCAAATCTTTGATCAGATGGAGCCGTATACCCTTTGCCTGCTGGCAAACGGGCCGGATTTTACAAACCTTTCTGAAGCCATCAACGAGACCAAGGGGTTGGATGAAATGAGGGAAGCCGCATTTCAAGAGTGGCAGAGTAAAAATATAAGAGGCCGTTGGCGGGCCATGCGAGTGATTGCGTTCGAGGACGACGGCCCAATTGGCCATTTGGCCCGGGAGGTGGCAAAAAAAATTCGAAGGCAGATGGTGTAAACACCCATTCCCATTCCCAATTGGAGGCCCCCGGGAGGGGGCTTTCTTGTTTTAAAAGTTCTTGACTTTTTGAGAATGCATGTCACAATAATCAAAATGAACCTTTTGAAACACGGCAAAAAGCCGTTTCCCGGACACCTGGGGGGCGTTCCAAAAGGTAAGCCTTCCGTTGCATGAACCCAGGAGGTAGACGTGTCCGAAGTTGGATATGTTCGGGTGAGCACCACGGATCAGAAGACGGACAGGCAGCTTGACGGTGTGAAGCTGGACAAGGTGTTTGAGGAGAAGGCCAGTGCGGCGGACACGGCTAGGCCCCAGCTTCAAGCCTGCATGGAGTACGTCCGGGAAGGGGACACCCTGCACGTCCATTCCATTGACCGACTGGCCCGGAACCTTCAAGACCTCCTGGCCCTGCTCCAGACCTTCACAGGCAAGGGCGTGGCCGTCCAGTTCCACAAGGAGAGCCTGACCTTCACCGGCCAGGACAACCCGTTCCAGAAGCTTCATTTCCAGATTATAGGTGCGGTAGCCGAGTTCGAGCGGGCGCTCATCAAGGAACGGCAGCGGGAGGGCATTGCCAAAGCCAAGGCCCAGGGCAAGCACCTGGGCAGGGAGAGGAAGCTGGCCCCGGACATGGAACGGGTGATCCGCGACAGGGCCGTAGGCGGGGCGGATAAGTCTGCCCTGGCTCGGGAGTACGGGATCAGCCGCCAGACGCTTTATCGAGTCATCAAGAGAGGCGCTTTGGTGGGCTTGAATAATTCAACCCAGGAAATGAGGAATTTTAAATGAGCAAAATGACCATTCTTTTTGCAGTTATGGTGTTTTTTATTGTTTGTTTCCCGGCTTACTCTCAAGCTTCAGATGCCATTATTCCTGGAGACTTTGACATTATATTAAGGGAAGTCTGTGCATAATGATGTTTTTAATTCCCTGCTCGCTGCGGCATGCGGAAGCATGCGTTCAGGTACGCTTGGAGAGCCATTTCCAGCAGACATCGAGATGAAGGAAAAAGCAAAGAAAGTACTAGAATCTATAAGCAAGGCGCACAATGCGTATGATCTGTACAATGCTATCTTGAGGGATGCTGATAAAAATATTCAACTACAGATTGAAGAAGGTATTGAAATTGATGATGAATATGCAAGTGACTAGGGCTACACAAGATGGAATCTCATCTTATTATTCGAAGTAAACGACTATCAAAAAAACATAGTTTGATGACAATGCATCAAATTTTGATCATTTTTACATAAGTTTTCAACGTGTCGCTCGTAGTATGCGATCACGCGCATAATGTTCTGCATCCAAGCTAAAAGGTGTTCAATCTCCTAGCGATGCCTGAAGCGGCGCAAGGGTCTCCCGTCCTGGAACTTGGGGCGTTTTCGTCCGCCCCGGTGCGCCGTGATTATCTTGGAGCCTCATGCCTCCCGCAAACGCTAGGCTGGCCTGTCGCTGTCGTATGCCTTTCGCCGATCACTTGGTTAATGGAGTAGCGCCCTTTTGGGGAGGCCAATGATATTTCCACAGACGGGGGACAATAGGGGGACAAATCAGTTTTTCTGGGGAGAGATTGGGTTGGCGTGAGGATTGAAACTTACATCTTAATTATTTGATTTTACTTGGTACCCGGGGCGGGAGTCGAACCCGCACACCCCTCGCGGAGTTAGGGATTTTAAGTCCCTTGCGTCTACCAGTTTCGCCACCCGGGCACGCCGTCGCGACCATAGCGGGTTGAAGCTTCGCACGCAACGGCTTCCAGGGCGCCCCTTGGCGGGTTTCTCTAGAGCCAACCTCCCGTTGGACTGGGGGCGCAAATCAGGACTGGTATTCCATGGGGTAGATGCGCATGCTCGGGTAAATGCCCATGAGGTCCGTGTCGGAATAGGGCTGGATGATGTTGTACTTGATGTTCTTGGTCATCTGGGCGTGCCCCGCGTTGTCGAAGCCGTCGTAGAAGGCCCCGTTGGCTTCCAGGATATGCTCGATGCGCCCGGCGAAGCCGGTGACGAAGGTCCCGCCGTCACCCTCGAAGGTCATCCCGCCCACCTTGATCCTGCCGCGCACCTTGCTCAGTTCTTCGATGGAAATACTGTTGCGCTTGAGATCCTCGGCGCAGCGCACGTAGCCCCAGACGATGGTGGCGGGCGGAATCTCCAGGGGTTCGCGCAGGTCGATGATGGTGTGGGGCATGACGATGCCTCCCTCGCCGATCTTGAGCTTGAACTCCGGAGTGCCGCGCAGGAAGGCGTTGAAGCCCACGAAGACCTTGCGGCCCAGGCGGGTGTGGATGACCTTGCCGCCGTGGGCGGTCACGTCCAGACCGTCGAGTCGGGAGTGCAGGATGTAGCAGTTCTCCTGGGCGTTTGCGCCCTTGCCCAGCCAGGATTCCTCGACGTAGGCCCGTTGCGCCACCAGGGCGTTCTCGCCGATGTGGCTCTTGCCCTTGACCACGCTGTAGCGGCTGACGAAGCTGCCCTTGGCCGTGTGCTCGGGCTCGGTGGCGTAGAGGTAGCCGAAGACCCGCTCGTAGTCCGGCTTGCGTTGGTCCAGGAACTTCATGAACACCCCGTCCGGGCGCTTGCCCGGCTCGGAGCCCACATAGCGCTTGAGCACGCTTTTCGGGTGTTTGTAGCTGAAGTCGAAATTCCCCTCGGAGCGGATCCAGATGTGCCCGGGTTCGACTCTCTCGCCGAACAGTTCGCCGGTCTGCACGTAAGCGAAGTCCCCGATGACGCAGTTGCGTACCGTGGTCAGATCCACGGTGGAGAAGGCCCCCATGAAGCAGCCTTCGGAGGGGGAACCGTGAATGTTGGCGTAGAACATCGAGGCCGTGTTGTGGATCGGGAAACTCTCCGGGTACATGGGATCGTGGGAGAAATTATGCACCAGGGTCTTGATGAGGTAACTGTCGCGGATGTGGATGCTCTCGTCGGTGTGCATGGGCACGGGCATGCCCTCCACGTCGAAACGGCCGGTTCGGCGTTTGAGTTCGTCGCCGCGCACGTCGCTCTTGTAGACGATGGAGTCGAGCACCACGCATTTGCCCAGCAGGTAGCTGCCCGAGAGGCTGGAACGCTCGAAGCGGAACAGGAGCGGGTGCTCGGAGGTCAGTCCGTAGAAGGCGTAGAAGTTGGTGAACTGGTCCATGCGGATCTGCTCCCGCAGGGACTTGCCCGCGTCGAAGCCGTGCTTGCGCAGGTTGACGTTGATGCGGGCGATGATGCTTTCGGTCAGTCGCTGAAGTTGCAGCATGCTGCGGCTCCTCGGCGCGTCGGGCGCTCAGGACGTGTTTTCGTCTCGGCTCCGGCGGGCCGCGTCGGCCGCCTTTTCGATCTTGGCCAGAAGATCCTCGAATTCGCAGGGTTTGATGATGTAGTCGTAGGCTCCGGCCATGATCGCCTGGCGGGCCTCGGTCTCGCCGCCGTGGCCGGTGAGCATGATGACTCGCATGGAGGGCAGCATCTGTCGGAAGAGACGCAGCACCTCCATGCCGTCCATGCGGTCCATCTTCAGGTCCAGCACGGCCACGTCGAAGTCGCGGCTGCGCAACGCCTGGATGGCCTGCGGGCCGCTGGTGGTTGCGAGGGAGTCGAGACCGCGCAGGGCCAGACGTTTCGCCAACACGGTGACGAAGGAGACCTCATCGTCCACGAGGATGACGCTGACGGGAGCCGTCCGGTTCATTTCGCGATCCATCCTAGGCCATGCGGCTCGTGATCTCCTTCAACTGGGCCTGCACGATCTTTTCCTCATGCTTGGCCTTCTTTTCCTTGGCCTCCTGGACCTTCTGCACGAGCAGGTCGATGTCGCAGGGCTTCATGAGGTAGTCGAAGGCTCCGAGCTTCATGCCCTCGATGGCGGTCTCCACCGTGGCGTGGCCGGTGAGCATGATCACCTCGGCCAGGGGGAAGTCCTTCTTGATCATTTGCAGGGTCTGAATGCCGTCCAGGCCGGGCATCTTCACGTCCAGGATGACCACGTCCAGGGCGTGGTCCTTGCCCAGAGCCTTGAGCCCCGCCTCGCCGCTCAGGGCCGTGACTATGGACAGATTGCGCGTTTCCAGGCGCTTGGAGAGCACCTCGAGGAAGCCGGACTCGTCGTCGATGAGCAGAACCTTGGCCATGGTCATATGTCGTCTCCTTTGTTCGGGATCGATTCCGGTTGCTGGGTTTCGGCGGTGGAGCCGGGCAGGGTCGCGGGCAGCCGCACCGTGAATGCGGTGCCCTGTCCCGGGGTGCTGTCCACGGAGATGGTCCCGCCGCTCTTGTCGATGATGCCGTAACAGATGGACAATCCGAGCCCCGTGCCCTTGCCCACCGGCTTGGTGGTGAAGAAGGGCTCGAAGATGCGGGGCATGTTGGCCTGGGGGATGCCCTGGCCGTTGTCCTCGACCTCCAGCACGACCCAGGGGCCGTCCCGGTGCGAGCGCATGACGATGACGCCCTCGGGCTTGTTCATGGCGTCGATGGCGTTGTTCACCAGGTTGAGGAGCACCTGCTGCATCTCCGTGGGCGAGATGTGCACCGTGGGCAGGTCCGGGTCCAGGTCCAGGCGGATGAGGGTGTTGCCATAGCGGGCCTTCTGGGCTGAGACCCCGGCCACCTCCTGCATGAGGTCGTTGAGCTGGGTCTCCTGCACCCGGGAGTCGGTGCGCCGGGCGAAGCTCAACAGCTTGTGGGTGATCTCCTTGCAGCGGCGGCCCTGGATTTCGATCTCCTTGAGCGAGTTCTGCATCTCCTGGAAGTTCTTCATTCCGGAGGTGTTCTCGCCCTTCATCAGGTCGTCGATCCAGCCCGCGTGCTCGACCATGATGGCCAGCGGGTTGTTGATCTCGTGGGCGATGCCGGCGGCCAGCTCGCCGATGGCCGCCAACTTGCCGGTCTCCACCACCTGTTTCTGGAGCACTTCCTGGTCCTGCTCGGCGGCGGAGATGCGCTGGACCATGCGCCGGATCAGCGCCAGGGCCGTGCCGACAATGGCCAAGCCGCCCAGGAGCAGGACGCTGACCGAGATGAGCTGGGCGTTGTAGAGGTGCGAGAACGCCTCGTGTTTCTCCTGCTGGAAGACCAGGATCCAGTCCTTCATCTTCAGGGGGTAGGCCACGTAGATCATGGTCTGGTTCTGGGGGTTGGCCTTCTCCAGATGCGCGGGCAGGCTCTTGGAGAAGTCGCGGGCGGCCAACTCGGCCAGGGCGGCGTGGTCCACGGTTTCGTCGGGCCGCAGGTTCGTCTGGAACTCGCCCTGGCGGTTGACCAGGAAGGCCAGGCCGGTGGTTCCCATGCGGATTTGGCGCACGCGCTCGTTGAAGTGGGCGAAATCGATGGTCGCCCTGAGAATGAACGCCTCTCCGCCAGTCTTGCGACCCCGGGCCGTGACGATGAAGTGCGGGGTGCCCCGGATTCCCGAGAATACGTCGCTGATGAAGCGGTCCTCGGCGATGGCCTGCCGGAACCAGGGGGCCGCGCCGTAGTCCGCCTGGAGCAGGCGGAAGGGCCCGGCGTAGGCCGGCTGCAGGCCCTTCTCGTCCACCAGGCCGAGGTCCACGTAGTCGTTGGAGTAGTTGCTCTGCATCTTGCGCAGGCGGTCGTTGAGCAGGGACTCGTCGCGCAACTGTTCGTAGGTGTAGGAATCCACCTGCATGCGCACGTTCTGGCGACGCTCGAAGAGGAACTCGTCGATGGCCAGGGCGTGACGCTCCACCACCGCCTCCAAGTGATCGAAGACCTTGCCCTCGTAGACCGCGTGATAACTGAAGTAGAGCACGGCGCTCAGAAGGAGGAGAGGGGTCATGGACACGGCCGTGACCACCAGGGTCATGGCCCGGCGGAATTTGGCGTATTCCAGGCGCTTGTCGGCCTGTTGCCGTTGCGCTTCTCCCTGGATCACACTGCATTTCGCCATGACGACCTCCGTTTCCGGGCCTCGTGAAGAGTCAGGTGTGCAACGCGTGGCGTCTGTCCCAGGTGTACACCATGGGCGGAAGCACGGTCAAAAACGGTCCCGGCTTGTCCTGCCGGAGGAGGCGGGCGCTGGAGCGTGTCCGCCCTCGTCCCCCGGAGACGCCCGCCGCGGCGGGCGCGCCCCGGGAACTCCGGAAATCCGGATTCCTGAAGGTCGAGGCGCGATCCGCCGTGGCGGTGGTGTCCATCGTTGCTGCCGCCTAGCCGGCCAGGGTTACGGGCATGCCCATGATGGGCCAGATCACGGTGATGAACAGGGCCAGGACCGCCAGGAGCAGGACGCTGGCGATGAGGCCGTAACGGAAGAACTCACCGCTGGTGAAGAGTCTGGAGTTGTAGGCGATGGCGTTGGGCGCCGCGCCCACCAGGAGCAGGAAGGGCATGCCCGCGCAGACCAGGGAGGCGTAGAGGATGACCTCCGGGGCCACTCCAAGGTAGGGGCAGAGCACCAGGGCCACGGGCAGGGAGATGGCGATGGCCGCCACGTTCATGATGAAGTTGGTCATAACCAGAACGAAGAAGGCCACACCCATGACGAAGATGAACCAGTTGGCCTCCTTGAACATGGCCAGCCAGTTCACGGCCAGCCACTTGGCGGCCTCGGTCTCCCAGAGGCAGAAGCCGATGCTCATGGCGCCGCTGAAAAGCAGGATGATGTTCCAGGGAATGTCTTCCAGGTCCTTGATGTCCAGGATGTTGAAGACGAAGAAGAGCACCGTGCAGACGAGCATGATCGCCGACTTGTTCAGGGGCTTGATGGCCGGGATGAAGGACTGCAGGGACATGAAGACGATGACTCCGCCGATGAGCAGGGCGGCGGTGATCTCCTTGGCGCTGACCGGGCCCAGGGCCTTGTACAGGGTGGCGGCCTTTTCGCGCAGGCCGTGGATCACCGGCTTTTCGGGCTTGAAGAGGACCATGAAGAAGCCCCAGAGCAGGAAGGTCATGACCCAGCCGATCGGCGCGAAGTAGTAGGTGAACTCGAAGAAGCTCACTTCCTTGCCCGCCAGCTCCTTGTAGAAGCCCAGGGCCACGATGCCGCGCGCCGCGCCGAGCAGGGTGATGATCGAGCCCGCGCCGCAGACGTAGGCTAGGCCGATGAACATGGCCTTGCCGAACTTCGAGGGCTTCATCTCCTCGTCGTAGAGGGAGTAGATGGTCATGAACAGGGGGAACATGGTCGCCGCCACGGCGGTGTGGGCCATGAGATGAGTCAGGAACACGGTGACGAGGAAGCATCCGAGCATGATCATGCTCGTCTTCTCGCCTACGATCATGAGCATCTTGTAGGCCATGCGCTTGGTCAGTCCGGTCTTGGTGAAGACCAGGCCGATGACGATGGAGCCGAAGATGAAGAGCACCGAGGGGTCCATGAAGTCCTTGAAGGCCACGTCCGGCTTGCGGATGAAGAAGAGGGCCTGCAGGATGCCGATCATGAGCGAGGTTACGCCGATGGGGACCACCTCGAAGACCCACCAGACGCCCGCCAGGAGGAACACTGCCAGCGCGCCTTTGCCCTCGCGGGACAGGGCGAAGTGCTTGCCCAGGGGGTCCACGGCGTCGGGCCAGGACGGGGAGAAGTAGACGGTGACGAACAACGCCACTCCCAGGAGGATGAAGAAGATTCTCTTGAGATCGAGCTTCTGCGGTTCGACGGCTTCTGCGGTGCTCATGGTCCTCGCTCCTCGTGATTCGATTTCGCGGCCTTCCGGCCGACAACGGCTTGGTGTCGGTCGCCCCCGGCGTGTGAAACATGTTCTTGTGCCGGATGGAACAATCAGTCGGAAGAAAGCAAGGACTGGGCCAGAATGAAAAATCTATTTATTCATCGTGGATGGTGGAAGATGGTTGGGATGAGGTTCGCGGAGAGAAACAAAACGAAACAAAAATATGGTTCAAAATGTTTCATTTGAAACATTTTGAACCATTCGCTTGGCGGTTTCGTCCGGGATGATGGTCGAGCGCGTCAGGCGGCCTTGGGCGTGGAGCCGCAACACGCCCTCCACCGGCCCGATGACGTCGTCGATGACCTGCACGGATTTCCAGGTCAGGTAGAGGGATATTTCCTCGTCCACCGCTCCGCAGATCACCGCGCCGACTCCTTCGGCCTGGGCGATGCGGCAGATTTCCTTGTCCGAGGGCTTGGCCAGCACGAGGTTCTTGCGCGAGAGCGGGCGACCCTTGTCGTCGAGCTGCACGATGAGCACTTCCAGACACTGGTCCAGGCGGGCCGCGACGTCGTTGTCGCGGATGGCGATCAGGAATTTGGGCTTCACGGCTTCTTCTCCCCGGCGAAGCCGTGGCTCTTCAGCTTGCGCCAGAAGGTCGTGCGCGAAAGGCCCAGGGCTTGGGCCGCCTTGCCCTTGCGGCCCCCGGCCTCCAGCAGGGCCTTGAGCATCCGGCCGCGCTCCAATTCGGCGTAGTCGGCCTGGGGCGCGCCGTGTTGGGGCTGCTCCGGCTCGGCGGCGCGGGCCTCATCCGGGGCGGGCGCCTGGGGCTTCAGGTAGGCCGGCAGGTCCGAGGCCGTGATCTGTTCGCCCCGGCACATGGTGCAGGCGTACTCCACGATGTTGCGCAGCTCGCGCACATTGCCCGGATAGGGGTGACCCATGAGCGTGGCCAGGGCCCGTTCGTCCAGCCCCAGCACGTTTTTGCCCAATTGAGCCGAGCAGACGTTGAGGAAGTGGTCCAGCAGCAGGCGCACGTCCACGCCCCGGTCGCGCAGCGGCGGCAGGTGGAGGCGGATGACATTGAGCCGGAACATGAGATCCTGGCGGAAGCGTCCGGCGGCCACGGCGGCCTCCAGGTCGTGATGCGTGGCCGCGATGAGCCGCACGTTGGTCACCACGCCCGACGTGCCGCCCAGGGGGTAGACCACGCGGTCGTCCAGGAAACTCAGGAGCTTCACCTGCAGCGGCAGGGGCAGGTCGCCCACCTCGGTGAGGAAGAGCGTGCCGCCCTCGGCCAGCTGGATGCGGCCCGGCTTGTCCTTCACCGCGCCGGTGAAGGCTCCTTTGCGATGACCGAAAAGTTCGCTCTCCAGCAGGGATTCCGGCAGGGCTCCGCAATTCACCTTGATGAACGGGCCCTTGGAGCGGGGCGAGGCCTGGTGGATGGCCTCGGCCAGCACGTCCTTGCCCGTGCCGGTCTCGCCGGTGATGAGCAGGGAGGAGTCGGTCTGGGCCACGGCGGGCAGGGTTTCGAACAGGCGCTCCATGGCCGGGGAACGGCCGATGATGCGTGAAAAGCTCATGGGCCCGCCTTCCAGGGCCGGGCGGATGCCGCCGGGTCGCTCCTCCAGGGTTTCAAGGTAGAAGGCGGGCGCGCCGGTGTCGTCGGGCACGGCGGACAGACTCAGGCGCACCGGCAGCCGTCTTCGGTCGCGGTTGATCACGTCGCCTTCCAGAGACAGGGGCTTGTCCTGATTGCCGGCCGCGGCCAGGGGGCAGTCGTCCAGGCAGACGCTGCAGCGCAACACGCAGTCGCAGCGCAGGCCCAGGGCCTCGTCGCGGGAGAAGCCCGTGAGAGCCTCCATGGCGCGGTTGAGGAAGAGGACGCGGCGTCCCGGGGTGATCACGGCCGTGGCGAAGGGCAGCTTGTCCAGCAGCGTGTCCGCGCCCAAGGCCGCCATGTGGTGGATGCCCTTCCAGAGTCGCACGTCCCCTCTCTACCCGCAGCGGTCGGTTTTCTCAAGAACGGCGCGCGATGATTACGCCCGATGCGGCGGATCAGGCCGGAACGGGCGTGGGCTGCTGGTTGAGGAGCAGGAGGCGCGGGCCGTCCGATCGCCAATCGAGCACGTTGCGGCAGCCGGAATCCTGGCCCAGGCGGAAAACGTGTCCTAGGGGCATGTCGAGAATCCGGCAGAGCAGCGCCCGGTTGGTTCCGGCGTGGGCGACCACGAGCGCGTGGCCCTCGGCCCGTTCCAGCCGCGGAACCAGCGCGGCCCAGGCCCTGTCCTGGAGGTTCTGGAAGCTCTCGCCTCCGGGCGGCCGGAAAGCGGCCAGGTCGCGGCCCCGGGCTTCGTACTGGCCCGGGAAGCGCTGCCGCACCTCCTCGCGGCTCAGGCCGTCCCACTGGCCCAGGTCGATCTCACCCAGGCCCGGCAGGGGCTCGATAGTGACTTTTCGGCCCGCGAGGATGATCGACGCGGTTTCGCGGCAGCGGCCCAGGTCCGAGCACCAGGCCGCCTGGAAGGGAACGTCCGCCAGGGCCTCGCGCCAGAACCGGGCCTGGGCCCGGCCTTTGGCCGAGAGGGGAACTTCGCGGCGGCCCAGGAAGCGCCAGGGCGTTTCCGGCTCCACCGCGCCGTGGCGCAGGAGGTGAACGGTCAGTCCCACGGTCCCTCTCCGTCCAGGATGGCGTCCAGGCTCCGGCCCGCGACGCGCTCCACCAGGGCCCGCATGGCCAGGGCGTGTTCCCGCCGCCGTGTGATGGCTGTCACGGCCTCGGGGTTCCCGGCGAAGCGGTCCAGCTTTTCCTGGAAGCGCTGCTCCACGTTCACGCGCTCCTGGCCGCGTACGAGCTTGTCGGCCAGGTAGACGAGTTCGCGCTCCCCGGGCCGTTCCATCCCGGCGGGGTCGATGTCTCGGTGCGCGGCCACGATTTCGGCCACGGGCGCGTAGCCGAGGTCGGCCAGAAGCATGCCGCCCTCCTTCTCGTGCTCCTGCGAGCCCTTGGCGATGTCGTGAAGCAGGGCCGCCACCTCCAGCAGTTCGAGGTCCAGGGACAGCCCGGCCGCCGCGAGCGCCCGGCCCAAGGCCAGGGCCGCGCGGGCCACGCCCTGGGCATGGGCCAGGCCGCGTTCCCCGGCCCGATGCAGCCGGAGCAGGGCCAGGGCTTCGGCCCGGGTGGGCACGTCCCGCCGTTCCCAGCGGCGCAGCGCCTCGGCATAGGCCTCGGGCGTGTCCAGGTCGAAGAGCACGCCCGCGTCGGCCACCTCCAGCGGCTCCACATCCAGGGTGGCCAGGGCCCCGCGAAGGCCGCCCGCGCCGGTCCAGGCCAGGGCCGCGTCCACGGCCGCCGGGCGGAGCAGGGGCGGGTGCCCTGGCTCGCCGTCGAAGGCGGGGACCAGCACCTGGGCCGGGGACTCCGGCAGCCGTTTAATGAGGCGGCGCACCGTGGCGGGCCGGACCAGGGGAATGTCCACCGGCAGGACGAACACTCCGTCCAGGCCCGGCGGCAGGGCCTCCAGGCCCGTCTGGACCGAGGAGAACATGCCGGTCTCGAAATCCGGGTTATGCACGCTCCGCAGTCCCAGGCGTCCGGCCTCCCCGCGCACCTCGTCGGCGCGGTGCCCGGTCACGGCCAGAATGTCCGCGATTCCGGCGGCGTGGAAGAGCCGGGCCGCGCGGCCCAGGAGGCTCGCGTCCCCCAGGGGCAGCAAGGGCTTGAGGCGGCCCATGCGCGAGGACAGCCCGGCGGCCAGGACCAGGGCGGCCAGGCGCATCAGGCCTCCCTCCGCGCGGCCCGGGCCTGGATGAGCTCGGCCACGATGCTCACGGCGATCTCCTCCGGGGTCTCGGCCTCGATGGACAGGCCGATGGGGCAGTGCACACGCTCCAGGTCGGCGAGGGTGAAGCCCTCGGACAGGAGCTGGTCGTACACGGCCCGGCGCTTGCGGCGCGAGCCGATCATGCCGATGTAGCCCGCCGGGGTGCGCAGGGCCTGTCCGAGCGCGGTCTTGTCGAAGAGGTGTCCGCGCGTGACGATGACCACCGAGGCGTCCGGCCCGGGCGCGCGGCCCGTGAAGCAGTTCTCGAAGCCGTCCAGCACGGCGATCTCCCTGGCCCAGGGAAAGCGTTCGCGGTTGGCGAACTCCGGCCGGTCGTCCAGGACCGTGACCTGGAAGCCCGCCAGGGCCGCCACCTGGGCCGTTGGCCGGGAGACGTGTCCCGCGCCGACGATGAGCAGGACGGAGGGCGCGGCCCAGGGTTCCAGGAACCAGGCCGCGTCCCCGCATTCCAGCAGCACCGGGGCCAGGATGCCCGACCCGCGCTCGCGGGCTTGGCGCGCGGCGTCTTCGGGCAGGGCCGCGCCCCGCGTCCCGTCCGGGAGGAGCAGGCTGCGCGCGCCGCCGTTGTCGGCGGTGAGCAGCAGGCAGCGTTCGCCCCGCGCCAGATGCGCCTCCAGTTCCGTGAACAGCGGGGCGTCCTCCGGCGCGATGCGTTCCAGGAAGACCCGCAGCCTGCCGCCGCAGACCATGTCCGCCCCGGCGGCCATCTCGCCGGTGAGCTCGAAGGAGAGCAGCGCGGGCGCACCGCCGGTCGTGACCTCGCGCATGGCCTCCAGGACCTGGGCCTCCACCAGCCCGCCGCCCACGGTTCCGGCCATGCCGCCGTCCGCGAAGCGGAGCATCTTGGAGCCCGCCGAACGGGGCGTGGACCCCTCATGCGTGGCGATGGTGGCCGAAACCACGGGTTCTCCGGCCGCGAGCCGCTGGTTCAGAATACTCAAAAGTCGTTGCATATGCATCTTTTTCCTTTGCGCGGGTGGACCGTGCGCCACCCGGCGCCATGCGGTTCGATGCGCCCCGGCACGGTCTCCAGCCGGGGCAGGGGGCAGCCGCAGGGACAGGGCCCGGGCAGCAGCCGCGCCGCGTCGCCGGTGCGGTAGCGGATGAGCGGCATGCCGCGCCGGTTCAGGGTGCTCAGCACCAGCTCGCCCGGTTCGCCAAGCGGCAGGGGCGCGGCCGTGAGCGGATCGATCACTTCCAGGAAGAGGTCGGCCATGCGCGGATGATAGCCCGCATGGGCCGCGCATTCCACCCCTCCACCCCAGCCCGTCTCGGTCATGCCCCAGTGGTCGAAGACCTCGCAGCCCCAGGCGCGTTCCAGGTCCGCGCGCAGACCCGCGTCCAGGGGTTCGGCGCTGGAGAGCAGGGCCGCGAGCCGCGCCCGGGCGGCCCGGGAGAATTCGGCGTCATCGAGGAGTCCCCGCAGTTGGCTGGGCGCGGCCACCATGCGCGTCACGCCCTCGCGTTTCATGAGCCGGACCAGATCCCCGGCGGTCCAGGACTCCGGCGGAAGCACGGCCCGGGCCGCGATGCGCGGCAGGGCGCGGGCCAGCAGGTCGGCCACCCCGTCCGGGCGGCGGCCCGGCAGGAGCACGAGGACCGCGTCCCCGGCTCCGGCGAGGGTGGACATGCCCACGGCGAAGAAATCCAGCGTGGCCTCGATGTCCTCCGGGGTGAAGAAGAGGCGCTTGGGCGGGCCGCTGGTGCCTGAGGTTTCCAGCGTGACCACCCGGGCGATTTCGCCGCCGGAGACGCAGAGCATGGCCTCGCCGCGCGCGGCCAGGTCCTCCGCCGTGGTCAGGGGCAGGGCGGCCATGTCCGCGCGCCGGGCCGGGAACCCGGGCGGCAGGTCGGCCAGCCGTTGCCGGTGAAAGGGGCTGTGGCGCGCGGCGTGGGCCAGCGTTCGCCGCAAGGCTTCCAATTGCCGGGCCTCCACGGCATCGGGGGCGAGGTCCGGGAGGCCCAGGCGGGCGGCGATCCAGGCGTCCAAAGGCGTGCGCCGCATCAGCAGCGCCCCCGGTAGAGCGTCCGGCCCTCGGCCGAGGTGAGGTTGTAGAGGCAGAAGGGGATGCGCCGCCCGTCGGCCTCGGCCACGTGGATGCAGCAGCCGCGCACCCGCTCCAGATCCACGGTCCAGGCGTCCTGGAAGGCCATGCAGGAGACGCTGAAGCGGTCGCGGGTGGAGAATCCGGCCAGGAAGCGTTCGAAGTCGTCGGCCCCGGTCCGGGGTGCGCGGGGCTGGTCCGGCGCGGCCCACTGGCGGGCCGTGATCGAGCGAGACTGCATCGCGCCTTCGCGGGCTTCCAGGGGCTGGCCCGGGGAGCAGCAGGAGCCGCCCTGGGACAAAGGGATGAGCCGCCCACCTTTCAACCGGAACTGGGCGCTGAAAGAACACATCTCGTGTTCGCAGCAGGGCGGGTGGAAGTCCTCGGCCCGGAGCAGACCGTGGGACTGGGCCACCAGGGCCGTGAGCACCTCGGGCAGGGTCAGGCGCGGCCGTTCCGGGGTCCAGGGGAAGCGGCCGAAGCTGGCGGCGGGCTGGAAGTGCACGCCCCGCACCGTTGGGCTGTTGGACAGTCCCAGGTCTAGGATGTGCCCCAACTCCGCGTCGTTGATTCCCGGGACCAAGGTGGGCACCAGGATCACGCCCAGCCCGGCCTCGGCGCAGGCATCGATGGCCTGGAGCTTTTCCGCCAGCAACGGACGGCCGCGCAGGGCGGCGCAGGCGCTGTCGGAACCGTCGAACTGGAGGAAGACCGAGTCCAGCCCGGCGTCGGCCAGGGCGCGGGCGAATTCCGGCTCCCGGGCCAGGCGCAGGCCGTTGCTGTTGATCTGGACCAGGGCGAAGTCCGCGCTCCGGGCGGCGGCCACGATGGCGGGCAGGTCGTCGCGGGTGGCGGGTTCGCCGCCGGAAATCTGGACATTGCAACGCCCGGCCACCCGGCGCAGGGCCGTCAGCCGGGCGGCCAGGGCCTCCAGCGTGGGCTCCGGCGCGTTCGCCGCGCCCGAGGACGCGAAGCAGACCGGGCAGCCCAGGTCGCAGGCCTGGGTGATTTCCACCAGGGCCGTGCAGGTGTGCTGGCCGTGTTCCGGGCAGAGTCCGCAATCCAGGGGGCAGCCTTGGTTCGCGGGCGTCTGCGGGCGTTCCGGCCGGGAGGGCGTCTTGGGCCGGCGCCAGCGCTCCAGGTCCGGCTTGCCGCGCCAGACCGCGACCTTGAATTCGCCGTGATCCGGGCAGGTCCGGGCGAGGAACACCGTGCCGTCCTCCAGGATGCGCACGGCGGGCAGGCGCTTCAGGCAGACCGGACAGAGGCTTTCCGTGCGGCCGAGGATTTCGGCCATCATTCCTCCCTGGGCACGGCCGGGTCCAGGCCCTGTTCGGTCAGAAGCAGGAGGATGCGGGCCCAGGCGTCGGCCAGGAGTTGGCCGCAGCGGGAGACGTCCGGCTTGCCGCCATCGTCGCCCAGGATGGCCGCGCAGGTGATGCCGCCGTATTGCGGCACGGCGCGCTCGGTGAACCAGTCCACGAAGGTGGCGACCGCCAGTTCGGCCTGCTCCAGGGGCGCTTCGTCGTCCGATCCCTTGCCCAGGTAGAGTCCAAGCACGCAGCAGCCGCCGCTGAGGATGCCGCAGGCGCCGCCGCTCTGGCCCATGCCGTGGCACAGGCCGCTCAGGGAGCGGATGAGGTCCGGGTTTTCGCGGCCCTGGGCGCGCAGGGCCAGGAGGCCGAGAATTTGGCTGCAGCAGTATCCTTTGCCCGCCAGGGGCAGGATGTCGAGAAGGATGTCGCTCATGAGGCCTCCTTTGCGGCGATGATGAGGCAGTAGCCCAGGTCACGGGGATCGCGGCGGCCGCATCCGCCGCCTCCGGTCAGGTTCCGCAGGGCGTCCAGGGAGCCGTGTTGGAAGATGAGCCGTCCGGCCAGTTCGCTCAGGGCCCGGCTGTGGTCCTCCACGTGGAGCGGCCGCAGGCCGTGCCGCCGCAGGAGGCCTTCCATGTCCTCCAGGGGGCGGGCTCCGGCGGCGCAGCCCGCGATGCCGCCCGCCGCGCCGGGGCGGCGGACGTAGAGGTCGCTGAGAAGCAGGCGGCCGCCGGAGCGCAGCGTCCGGGCCATCTCGGCCAGGACCGGGCCGGGGTCGGCCAGGGTCGAGAGCACGCATTCGCAGCACAGGCCGTCCAGGCCGCCGTCGGCCAGGGGCAGGGCCTCCACCCGCGCCCGCAGCAGGGGCGTTCCGGGCTGTTCGGCGCGGGCCCTGGCGAGGAATTCCGCCGAGGCGTCCAGGCCCAGGGCGCGCAGGCCCCGGCCGGTGAGCAGGCCGAGGGTCGCGCCCGGGCCGCAGCCCAGGTCCGTCACCCGGTCCCCGGGGCCGAAGCCGCACAAATCCAGGCCGCGCGCGGTGAGTTCCGCGCCTCCGGGACGCAGGGCCGGGCCGCTGGCCTCCTGGAAGGCCGGGTGTTCGTACAGGGGCCGG
The DNA here is from genome assembly GCF_000422565.1 of Desulfovibrio aminophilus DSM 12254. NCBI lineage: Bacteria > Pseudomonadati > Thermodesulfobacteriota > Desulfovibrionia > Desulfovibrionales > Desulfovibrionaceae > Desulfovibrio > Desulfovibrio aminophilus. The sequence continues at coordinate 21,066 of NZ_AUMA01000003.1, forward strand.
ACGACCTCGCTCACTTGTCCTCCAGCAGGCGCTCCACCTCGGCCATGCGGCCCAGGGCCAGGGATTCGGGCACGAGGCAGAGTCCGCACTCCGGGCAGGCCAGGAGCGAGATGTTGAAGGAACTGCCGAGATAGGTCGCCTCCACCGGCCGGGGCTCCAGGGCGTCGTGGCCGCAGGACCATCGACCCGAGTCCGGGGTGTAGGTCTGGTCCACCTTGAGCCCGGCCGCACCCGCGCCCGGCCGCACCTCCATGCGGTGGCGCCAGGCTCCCAGGACGCGGAACGCCTCGCCCTCGCGGGCGTATTCCAGCCAGTAGGTCACGTTGCGCGGCCGGTGGGGCGCGAGGAGGCGTTCGCCCCCGGTCTCGCGGAACACGCGTCCCGAGGCCTCGGCGTGGGCCAGCGCGCGGCGGACGTCCTCCACCAGGATGTGCCGCTCCTCCATGCGGGCCAGGACCTCGGGCGCGATGCGCAGTTCCGGGCCGGGTTCCGCCTCCCCGGCTTGGCCGAGGTATTCCCGGGCCAGTTCTCGCCGCAGCCCGGCGCGTGCCGCGTGGCGGGCCGAGAACCCCGGGGCGGGTGCGGCCGCCGGGTCATCCGGTCCGCCGGGGAAGATGAAATCCAGGACGTGGTAAGCCCGCTTGCCCTCGGCGGCCAGCCGGTCACGGCACATGGCGCAGGAGGCCACGTAATCCAAGGGGCTCGCGGCCGCGCGCCGGGCGGCCACCTCGTGGGCCAGGTCCGGGTCCACGTTGGACATGAGCCCGCCGTAGCCGCAGCATTCGGTGAGGCGGCCGGACAGGGGCAGTTCCTCGCGGGCCACGCCGCAACGGTCCAGCAGGCCGCGCACGGCCGCGCGGGCGGTCTCGTCGTGGCGCGTTGTGCAGGGGTCGTGCACGGCCAGAGGCGCGTTCGGCGCGGGCGCGCCCGGCGTTTCTGACAGGCCGGTTTCGGCCAGGATCTCCCAGAGCGAAACCGCGGGCAGGTCCGGCGAGCGGCGACGGAGGATGTCCAGGCAGGAGGAGCAGGCCGCCACGATGCGCGGCCGCCCCAGGCCTTCCCACTGGGCCCGGAACGCGACCTGGGCCTCGGTGAAGAGGTCCTCGCGCCCGGCCCAGTGGGCCGGGATGCCGCAGCAGCGCAGCATGAGCCCCACGCCGCCGGAGAGTGCGGCGCGAAGGTGTTCGAAGACCGAGCGCACGTGGTGCGGGTGCGAGGCCGCCAGCTGGCAGCCGGGAAAGAAGACGTGGGCGCACGCGCCGTCCGGCCCGGGCAGGGTCAGGGCGAAGTCCGGGCCGTTGTTGAAGGCCATGTCCTCTAGGGCGAATTCGTGGGCCGAGGGCGGCATCTTGCCCCGGGCCACCATGTCGCGCCGGGCCTCCAGACAGAGGTCGGCCATGGCGAAGCCCTCGGGGCAGACCTCCGCGCACAGGCCGCAGAGGCTGCAGGAATTGATCAGGCGGTTGGCCTCGTGCAGGCCCTTGACGATGGCCGCGTTGTTGTAGACCTGGCGGGCGTATTTCTTGGGGTAGCCTTTGTGGCGTTCGAGATAGGCGCAGACCCGCACGCACTCCATGCACTGGCAGTTCAGGCAACGCGCGGCCTCCTGGGTGGCCTCCTCCGGGGCGTAGCCGTTATCGGGAGCCGCCGGGGCAACCCGGGACAGGGGCGCGATCCCGGCGAGGTTCGTGAATAGGCGCGTCTCGCAGGGGCCTTCTTTCTCGCGGGCGGCGGTGAGCGAGACGCCGCTCATGTGCCGGTCCATGGACGAGGCGGCGCGGCGGCCGTCGGCGGCCTGGTCGATGAAAGACACGCCGCTGGGCGCGGAAAACCCGCCCAGAAAGAAGCCGGAACGATCCCCGGCCAGGGTCACGGGATCCACGGCCGCGCGGTCGTCACGGGCCAGGCCGGGAACCTCGGAGAGGTCCGCGAACACGGCCGCGAATTCGGACAGGGCTTGGTCCAGCAAGACCGCGTCCAGGGATTGGCCGGCGCGGACCTCGGGCTTGAGGGCCAGGACGCGGGCGAGTTCCTCCTCCATGGCGGCCTTGGGGAGCCGGGATTCGGGCAGGTCGCGCAGACGGCCGCCGAGGGCGTCGTCGGCGACGAGGAAGGTCACGCCGTAGCCCTTGCGCAACAGGTCCCAGGCGCAGACCAGGGCGGCGAGGCCGCCGCCGAGTACTGCGGCGCGCTTGCTCCGGGAGGGCAGGACCGTGGGTTTGGCCCCGGCGGGAGCGGAGCCCACGCAGGCTCGCTCCAGGTCGCCGACGGCCAGGGCGTCGCCCGCCTCGGCGCGCTTGCAGACCGTTTCGCAAGGATGCTCGCAGAGCCTGCCCAGGACGCCGGACAGGGGCATGCTCCGCTCCAACACCTTGCGGGCCCCGGCCGGGTCGCCCTTGGCCATGCGTTCGAGAAAGGCGCGCACGTCCACGCGCAGCGGGCAGGCCGCCTGGCACCAGGGCAGCTCTTCCTGGATGCAGCGCTGTTCCCAGGCCCTCAGTTCCTGTTGCTCCATGTTCTCACCTCGCGGGAAAGAAAGGGGCGGACGCGGACACTTTCCGCGCCCGCCCCGATGGCGTCAAGAGGCCGTCAGACGTCTACTTCGTCTTGAGCCCGGCCAGGACCTTCTCGGGCAGGGCCGGGAGCTTGGTGATGCGCACGCCGCAGGCGTTGTAGATGGCGTTGATCACCGAGGCGTGCGGGCAGGTCAGCGGGATCTCGCCCGCGCCGGAGGCCCCGAAGGGGCCGTCCGGGCGCTCGGACTCCACGTAGATGACCTCCATGTTGTCCGGGATCTGCTTGATGTACGGGAAACCGGCGCCCGCCAGGGTGGAGTGCTTCTTGATGTCCTCATAGTCTTCGGTCAGGGCCAGGCCGATGCCCTGGGCCAGGCCGCCGTACATCTGGCCGTCCACCACGAGGCGGTTGTTCACCTTGCCGATGTCGGCCACCATGGTGATCTTCTCCATGGTGGTCTTGCCCGTGGCCAACTCCACGGCCACCTCGGACATGAACAGGCCGTACATGTAGCAGCAGAAGGGCTTGCCCTGGCCGTTCTCGTCGCAGTTGGTGGCCGGGGCGGTCCACTTGCCGCTGATTTTGGTGGGGATCTTCTCGGCCACCATCTCGGCATGGGTCCGGTAGCTCTTGTCGGCCTTGCGCATGGAGGCCAGCAGGAGTTCACAGCCGGCCTTGATGGCGTTGCCGGTCATGACCTGGGAGCGGCTGCCGCCGGCCGGGCCGGAGTTGGGGGCCTTGCTCGTGTCGTTCATGACCAGGCGGATCTTGTCCGGGGACAGGCCCAGGGGACGCAGGGCCTCGTGGGCCGTGCCCAGGGAACCGGCGTCCGCGCCCTGGCCGTGGTCCTCCCAGCAGGAGTACACGGTGACCCCGTTGTCCTCGTTCAGTTCCACGAAGACCTCGGAGGAGTCCGGGCCGTCCAGGCCCGCGCCGTACACGCCCACGCAGACGCCCACGCCGCGCTTGACCTCGGCCGTGGAGTTCGCCTTGGCCCGCTTGAGGGCCTCCTGGTACTTGGGCCGCAGGATGTCGATCATCTCGGGCAGGCTGTAGACCTCGGGGTCCTGGCCCGTGGGCGTGGTCGAGCCCTTGCGGTAGACGTTCTTGTAGCGCAGCTCCAGGGGATCCATGCCGAGCTTCTCGGCCAGTTCGTCCATGAGCAACTCGGAGCCGAACTCGCTCTCCGGCCCGCCGTAGCCGCGGAAGGCCGCGCCCCAGGCGTGGTTCGTGCAGACCGTGCGGCCCTCGCCCCGGATGCTCGGGATGTCGTAGCCCGCGCCGATGAACTGGGCTCCGCGCAGGGTCAGCAGGTCGCCGAACTCGGAGTAGGGGCCGTGGTCCACGGTCCAGTCGGTCTCCATGGCCAGGAGCTTGCCGTCCTTCTCGGCGGCGAAGCGCACGGTGGTGAACTGGGGCGAACGCTTGCCGGTGTAGGTCTGCTGCTGGTGATAGGTGTAGTTCAGGTACACCGGGCGTCCGGTGGCCATGGCGGCCACGCCCAGCAGGGCCTCCATGGTCGGGCTGAACTTGTAGCCGAAGGTGCCGCCCGTGGGGTTCTGGACCATGACGATCTTGTCCGCCTCCAGCCCGATGCCGGGAGCGATCATATACAGGTGCAGGTGCAGGCCGATGGACTTGGAATGGATGACCAACTGGCCCTGCTCGTTCATGTAGGCGCACCCGACGTCCGGTTCGATGGGCAGGTGCGGCTGACGGGAGGTGTAGAAGTCGCCCTCCACCACCACGGGAGCCTTGTCGAACAGGGGCTTGGTCTCCGGCCCCTTGGCGATCTTCTGGATGTAGTAGACGTTGGGCGTGCCGGGGTGGATTTCGATGGCGTCCTCGGCCATGGCCGCGGGCGCGCTCATGTATTCGGGCAGTTGCTCCAGGTCCACCTTGACCTTCTCGGCGGCCGCCTTGGCCTGCTTCTCGGTCTCGGCGCAGACGATGGCGATGGCGTCGCCGTACTGGAAGACCTTCTCGTCACAGAGGATGGGCCGGTCCCAGCCGTCGCCCTTGTTGGTGGGGAAGGTGATCAGGCCGGTGATCCGGTTCTTGCCCTTGACGTTCTTGTGGGTCACGACCTTGTACACGCCGGGCATCTTCTCGGCCTCGGAGGTATCGATGCCCTTGATGTTGGCGTGGGAGACCGTGGCCTGGACCAGGGCCAGGTGCAGGGTGCCCTCGGGCATCTTCAGGCCGAGGTCCGCGCCGAAGTCCCAGGTGCCGGTGACCTTGGCCACGGCGCTGGGGCGGGGCAGGTTCGTGCCCCAGACACGGCCGTCGGCGGGCAGCTTGTAGCGCACGTCGGCCGCGCGCATCTCGCCGCGCAGTATCTTGGCCGCGTCCATGACCGCGTCGGTGAGCTGCTTGTAGCCGGTGCAGCGGCAGGCGTTGCGATGCTTCTGGAACCAGTCGCGGACGTCCTCGCGGCTGGGCCGGGAGTTTTCGTCCAGCAGGGCCTTGGCCGAGACGATGAAGCCCGGGGTGCAGAAGCCGCATTGCGCTCCGCCGTGAGCCATCCAGGCCTCCTGGATGGGATGGAGGTTGTCGGGCGTGCCGATGCCCTCCACTGTGGTCACGCCGGCGCCGTCGGCCACGCGCTTCATCTTGGTCACGCACGATCGCACGAGCTTGCCGTCCAGGATCACGCTGCATGCGCCGCACTGGCCCTGGCCGCAGCCGACCTTGACCCCGGTGAGCAGAAGCTGCTTGCGGAGCACGTCCGCGAGGCTCTCCTCGGGATCGACAACCAGGGTTCTCGGAACCCCGTTGACGGTCAGGTTCAACTTGATCATTCCCTGCCTCCTTGCCGTTTGAGGGTCTTCAGTGTCTTGTTTCGCTCGCGACGCGGAGCGTTCCGCCTCGTCGGCGGTCAACGCCCCTTGCCGAAGGGGCAAATGGGGAAACGGCACTGCGCGCAGCCGGAGCAGAAGCCGCCGTGACCCAGGTCCACGATGTCCTTCTTTGTCACGGTGTCCCCGGCCAGCAGCCGGGGCACGATGAGATCGAAGATGCTGGCCTTGTGGTACATGACGCAGCCCGGCAGCCCGAGCACCGGCACCTCGCCGATGAAGGCCAGCAGAAACATGGCTCCGGGCAGGACCGGCGCTCCGTAGGTGACGACCCGGGCCCCTGCGGAACGGATGGCCGAGGGGGTGCGGTCGTCGGGGTCCACGGACATGCCGCCGGTGGCCACGATCATCTCCGCGCCCGCGTCGAGCAACTCCCGGATGGCCCCGGCGGTCATGGATTCGTCGTCCGAGACCAGAATTTGGCGGAAGACCTCGCTGCCGAGGTCATGGAATTTTTCGCGCACCACCGGGCCGAAACCGTCCTGGATGCGGCCGTGGTAGACCTCGCTGCCCGTGGTCACCATGCCCACGCGCAGGCAGCGGAATGCCTTCACCCGGATGATCGAGCCCCGGGCGCAGACCGACTCGGCGCGTTTGAGCTTTTCCTCTTCGATGACCAGGGGCACCACGCGGGTTCCGGCCACGGCCTGGCCCGCGCGCACCCGCTGGTTGCCGTGCAGGGTGGCGAAGACCATGTCGTCCACGGAGTTCAGCTCGCGCAGGGCGTCCACGTCCACCGAGAGCAGACCATCGTGGGCGGCAGTGAGGGTGATCTTGCCTTCAGATGGTTCGGACAGGTTCAGCCCGGGGCCGGCGGCCGCGACGGCGATGCGGCGGGCGGCTTCATCCTCGTGAACGAAACCCTGTTGGAGGTCGAAGACGTAGATGTTGTCTTTGCCGATCTGGAGCAGCCCGGGGATGTCCTCTGGGCGGATGACGTGGCCTCTGCGGAAGGCCGGGCCCTTGCTGCGGCCCGGGACGATACGGGTGAGGTCGTGGCCCAAAACGGTGCCGACGGCTTCCTGGACCGGGATTGTCTTCATGCCCTTTGTGGAGCGCATGATGCTCACTCCTCCAGGATGTTCCGGCAATCCGGCCGAAGTGGGGAGGCGACACGGACAGCGGATATTCCGTGAGTTTTTCTTACGCCAGTCGTGACATAAGAGTCAAATCAAAAGAGTGATTCGTCCTGTTGAATCAATATGTTAAAGTGAACATAACAGCTATTAAAACGGTCCGGTCGGTTGATCGGCCGCGTTCGAGGATCATGTGCGGAAATGGAAGGCCGTCAGCGGAGGCGGGAAAGGTTTTTGAGGTCGTCGCCGGTCTCGAAGTTGCAGACCACGGTGAGCACGTTTTTGCCGTTCCGCCGGTCGTAGCTCAAGGAGGACATGTACTTGCGGAGGCGGTAGATCTGACGATCCGCGCGGGAACCGGAGGCCAGGCCTTCATCGGTGTCGGGGCCCAGGGCCGCCAGGGGGTCGTCCGGGGGGCCGTCCTCGGCCATCTCGATGATGATGGCCTGGGGCAGCACCGTGAAGACCAGTTCCAGATCCGGGCGGCGGCCGTCGAGCATGCGGGCCAGGGCGCGTGTGCCGTAGGACTCGACGGCCCCCGCGCGTTGGTTTTCGTATTCCAGGTAACGCAGCAGGGCGTATGTCATCAGTTCCTCCAGGGCCGTGCAGGCGTCGAAGATGGGCTTGACCCCGATCCCGGCCGCCTGGGCCAGGCGGGTCAGGGCGCGTTCGGCCGTGACGATTTCGCTGGCTTCGTTCTTGACCACCAGATGCAGGGTTCGGGCAGGCTCGGCCTGGTCCATGTGCTTGGCTTGTCGGCGGCGGATCAGCGGGTCGCAAAGCTTTGCCGCGATGATCACTGCGGCCACGAAGCCCAGGAACCACCAGAGCGGTTCCAGGCCGGGCGTACCGATGTCGGCGTTTTGCGGGAGTGGCGCGAGGTTCTCCCGGGGGGTGCGCGTGAGAATCCAGACGAACAGGCCGCAAAGGATCGTGAAGGTGGCCGCGAAGGGCGTGATGGAGGCCCATATCTTGCGCTGACGACTGAAGAACGTCCCGGCCGCGTAACGCACGGCGGCCATGGCGAGCAGGAAGCCGACGCCTAGGGAAAGGAACTGAACGGCATGCACGAGTGTGGCGTCGGGGGACATGCCCAAGGGCAGGTCCAAGCCGTAGCGCTGTTCCGCCATCCATTGCAGCACCGTGCTGCCGCGGGCGAAGAGGTGCAGTCCCTGGGCCAGATGAGCGCCCAGGATGAGCGGGATGATGGCGTAGCTGAAGACCGAGAAGTTCATCTTCACGGAGACGCCGTTGAACAGCGTGGCCGCCTGGCTCGCCAGGGTCAGGCCCAGAAGGAAGAGCCCCTGCCAGGCCAGGAAGAAGAAGGTGAAGCCGGTTCGGTAGCCGAAGTGCCGGGAGAGTAGGTCGAGCACCTCGGGGAAGGCATGCTGGAACTGGGTCGCCGAGATGACCCCACCCAGGAGCACGGAGAGGATCGCCTCCATGAGTCCGGGCTTGCGCAACAGCCAGAGTTCCCTTGAGGGCAAGCGGAACTCCACTTTGGCCGAGTCCTTGGGGCAGGATTTCACGCAGTTGCCGCAAAAGATGCAGTAGGCGTTGGTCTCCTTGATGCGCGGGAATTCGTTCATCGGGCAGCCCGCCACGTGGCTGTTGCCGTAATAGCAGATTGCCGCGTTGCACGTGCGGCACTTGTCCGGGTTGCCGCGGATCTGGAGCATGCCGACCCGGGCGTAGGCCACACCCATGCCGCCCAGAGGGCACATGTAGCGGCACCATGCCCGGCGTTCGAACACCGCCGAGGCCGCCAGCACGCAGCCCACCACCACCAGGAGCAGGATGGCCGTGGCTTTGGGGTGGGAGGGAATGACGAACGCTTCCTCGGCCCAGACGATGAGCACCAGGAAGAAGCCGATGACCAGCGGGCCGAATTTCTTGACCCAGTTGGGCACGGGCAGGTTCAGGCCGCAAACCGCGCGCAGACCGTCGCCCAGGCAGCCGAAGGGGCAGACCGCGCACCAGAACCGGCCCAGGAGGAGGTATTGGACGATGAACAGGGGCCACCAGAACAGCCACATGAGCACGTTGCTCGGGTTGTCCGTGGGGTTCTGGGAACCGGCCAGAAGGAAATAGACGCCAAGCCCCAGCAGGGCCACGGAGACGGCCCGGAGGATGCCCGGAAAGTAGGGCGACTTGAAAAGCCGCTTCGTCCTGAAGAGTTGGGCCATGACACACTGGAATTAGGCGCAAAGGGAGGGAGGTGTCAACGCGGCCCCCGGACGAATCGGGGCCGGAGCGTCTGCTTGGCGATCAAAACGGCGAGGCCGATCCCGGCGACGGGGTGCGTCGCAGCGGGTCCGGCCTCGCGAGGGGCATGGTCCGGCTGCTGCCGGAGGAGTTTTCAGTCCACCGTCAGGCCTTTTCGAAAACAGGCCAATCCCGTGAACGGGCCTGGGCTCCCGAGGAGGAGATCAGGAGGCAGGCCCGCCCGGGGAGGGCGTCCGCCGTGGCCAGCGCCTGTCCCGGAGGCAGGACGAACAGGGCCGTGGCCAGGGCGTCGGCCTCCATGGCCGAGGGCGCGGCCACGGAGACGCTGGTGATCTGTCGGGGGCAGCCGCCGGTGCGCGGATCCACGATGTGGTGCAGGCGGCCGGATGCGTCCAGGGGGGCTTCATAGCTGCCGGAGGTGGCCACCGCGCCGTCGCGCAGGCGGAGAATCGAGGGGTAGCGGCCCCGGCGTTCGGGATCCTCCACCGCCACGCTCCAGGCCCGTCCGGGCGCGGGGCCGCCAGCGGCGCGGATGTCGCCTCCGGCGTTGATGAGATGGTCGTTCACGCCGAAGCTCCGAAGGGTGTCCGAGGCGCGATCCACGATGTAGCCCTTGGCGATGCCGTCCAGGGTCAGTGCCATGCCCTGCCGGCCGAGGCGAACGGTCCCGGAGTCGAGACCGACCGCCCCGGCGTCCACGAGGTCGAGAACCTCGCGGATCTCGGCGCGGGAAGGACCGGGATCGCCGGGGGCTCGGCCAGCCCGATCCTTGAGCAGGGTCACCAGCGGAAGCACCGTAGGGTCGAATGCTCCGCCGGCGACATCGCGCGTCCGCAACGCCCGATCCACCACGAACGACAGCTCCGGGGGGGCGTTCCGAAGCGTTCCGTGCCGGTTCAGGTGGGACAGGGGGGTATCGTCGCGGTGGCGATCCAGGATGCCGCAGAGACGTTCCATCTCGGCGAAAGCCGCCTCAATGGCCTCTTCGGCCCGGTCCTGCGAGGGGTGCATGGCGGTCATGGTCACGAAGGTGCCCATGAGGAAACGGGTCCGCTCCAGGCGCAGGCGCTCGGGGGCGGCGGCTTCGGCCGCGGCCAGGGACGGGGCCAGGGACAGGCCCAGGCCCAGGATGCCTCCGGCGCGGAGGAATTGACGGCGGGTGAGGATGGCGTCAGGCATTGCCTTGCTCCTTGCGGGAACCGGGGTGGGGCTTCACGTCTCGGTCTCCGGCGAATTCGAATCCGGCATCGGCGTCGTAACAGGTCAGGCCGCAGCGCAGGCAGCGGCTGGATTCCTTGATCGCCTCGCGCTCCTGAATGCCCCGGCGCACTTCCATGGTGAAATGCTGCCGTCGCATGTCCACGGGGATTTCCGGGGCGATGACGCGGGGGATGGTGTACTTCACGCGCATGTCCTTGAGGATGCTTTCAGGGATGACCCGGACCTGGGGTTCGACGGGTTGCGCCACCTCGCCGCTGGTCACGAAGAGGTGGATGGAGCGCGCGGCCTTGCGGCCGTCGGTCACGGCCTCCATGACGATGGCGCGACCGCGGCGGACCTCGCCGCCCACGAAGACGTTCGGCAGGTTGGTCTGCATGGTCGTGTCGTCGCCGTCCAGGGTGTCCCGGCGGCTCCGCTTCAGGCCCGCCAGACCGCTGGCTTCGTTGAAGGGCGTGAGATCGGGCTTGCGGTCCGTGGCCGCGATGATCAGGTCCACGTCCTCGATGATCTCGTCGGTGTCCGGGAGGGGGATGATCTCGCCGGTGGCCTTTTCTTGGTCCTTGTAGCGGCACTGTTGGAACCAGACCTTGGTGCCGCGCCCCGAGGCGTCGGTGACGATGGATACGGGCAGGGTCTGGAAGAGCACTTCGGCCCCGATTTCCTTGGCGCGCTCGACCTCTTCCTTGTTGGCGGGCATCTTGCGCTGAATGTTCGGAGAAAGAACCACGGTGCGGCGGGCGCCCATGCGGGCCACGGCCCGCGCGCAGTCCAGGGCCGTGTTCGTGTCGCCGATGATGACCACCGTCTGGTTGCGCAGCGAGGACCAGAGCGAGCCGAGACCGGTGAGGAATTCCACTCCGCCCTGGAGGTTGCGGGCGTCCGAGCCGGGGATGTCCAGGAGCGGCGTGGTCCAGGCGCCAGTGGCCAGGAACACGGCCTTGAAACCTTCCGCCTCCAGATCCTTGAGCCCGAACTCGCGGCCCAGTGTCATGTAAGTGCGCAGCTCCACGCCCAGGTCCAGGATGCCCTGGACTTCCCAGTCCACCACGTGGCGGGGCAGGCGGAATTCCGGCACGGCGTAGCGCAGCAGGCCTCCCGCCTCGGCCCGGGATTCGAAGATCACCGGGTGATGTCCCAGGCGGCGCAGGAAGTAGGCGCAGGAGAGCCCCGATGGGCCGCCGCCCACGATGGCGATCTTGATTCCGGTGTCCGGGCCGCAATGGATGGGCACGCGCTGGCCGGAGTGCATCTCCCAGTCGGCCACGAAGCGCTCCAGGGTGTTGATGGCCACGCCTTCGTCCACCAACTTGCGGCGGCAGATGTCCTCGCAGGGGTGGGGGCAGACGCGGCCCACGATGGCGGGCAGCGGGTTGCGGTTCTTGAGCGTCAGCAACGCGCTTCGGTAGTCGCCGCTCTTGACCTGCTGGATGAAGGTGCGCACGTCCAACTGCACCGGGCACTTCTGCATGCAGGGGGCCAGACAGTCGTCGAGTTTGTTCACGTGCAGAAGGCTGGCGGAGAAGCTGGTGATGCGGATGGCCCCGGTGGGGCAGACCTCGGCGCACTTGCCGCAGGAACGACAGAGGGCCTTGTTCACGATGGGCAGGCCCTCGGCCCCCAGGCGCACGGCCCCGAAGGGACAGGCCCGGACGCAGGAGCCCATTCCGATGCAGCCCATGCCGCAGGTCTTTTCGCCGCCGTAGAGCATGGCCTCGGCGCGGCAGTCGCGTACGCCTTCATAAGCGAACATTTGGCGGGCCCGGTCGCCACCGGAGCAGATCAGCGAGGCGACCTTGGGCTCCTTGTAGGCCACGCTGAGGCCCATGACCTTGGCTATGGCTTCGGCCACGTCCATGCCGCCGGCCACACAGACCTCGGGCGGAGCCTCTCCCGCCACCACGGCGGCGGCCGCCGCCGAACAGCCGGGGAAGCCGCAGCCGCCGCAGTTGGCGCCGGGCATCACTCCTTCGACCTCGGCCACGCGCGGATCTTCCTTGACTGAAAACACCTTGGAGGCCGCAGCCAGGAGCAGGGCGGCCGCCAGACTGAGACCGAATACGACCAGAACCGAAGTGGTGACCATGGTTACTCCCTTACGAAGCCATGCCGGTGAAGGCCAGGAAGGCGAGCGACATGAGACCCGCCGTGATCAGCGCGATGGGCACTCCCCGGAAGACATGGGGGATGGGGGAAATGTCGAACCGTTCGCGGATGGACGAGATGATGACCAGGGCCAGGGTGAAGCCCACTCCGGTGGCCAGGCCGAAGACCACCGACTTGGTGAAGCCGTAAGAGTTCTTCTGCACCAGGATGGCCGAGCCGAGCACAGCGCAGTTGGTGGTGATGAGCGGAAGGTAGAGGCCGAGGGCCCGGTACAGGGGCGGGATCATCTTCTTCAGGAACATCTCCACGAACTGCACCAGGGAGGCGATGACCAGGATGAAGACGATGGTGCGGAGATAGTCCAGTCCATACGGTTCCAGGAGCATCTTCTGAATCGGCCAGGTCAGGGCCACCGACATGCCGATGACGAAGATCACCGCTCCGCCCATGCCAAGGGCCACGTCCGTGGACTTGGAAGTGCCCAGGAAGGGGCAGGTGCCGAGGTATTGCACCAGGACGATGTTGTTGATGAACACCGCCGAGATGATGAGCAGGAAGTATTCCATGGTTCCTTTCCTTCGCGCCCGCTAATCCCGGGAGCACAACTTGCAGCTGCCGCAGGTCGAACACGAGCTGATGGCCTCCAGGGCTCGCGGAGGCTCGTTTTCGTGGCGCTTGGCGTTCCAGCGGTTGAGCGCGTTCATGCCGGCCAGGATCAGGCCCAGGCAGATGAACGCTCCGGGGGCCTTGACCAGGATGCTCACGGGCTCGAAGCTCGACCAGGTCACGACCTTGCCGAAAAGCGTACCCGCGCCGATGAGCTCACGCAGGCCGCCCAGGAAGGTCAGGGACATGGTGAAGCCCATACCCATACCCAGCCCGTCCAGAACCGAGAGAAAGACGGGGTTGCGCGAGGCGAAGGCCTCGGCGCGGCCTAGAATGATGCAGTTGACCACGATGAGCGGCACGAAGATGCCCAGTTCCAGGTACAGCGGATAGGTGTAGGCCTGCATGAGCAGCTCCACCGCCACCACCACTGTGGCCGCGATGAGAATGAAGCAGGCGATGCGGACCTTGGAGGGGATGATCTTGCGCAGCAGGGCCACCAGGAAGTTGGAGACCACGAGCACGAAGATCACCGCGCATCCCATGCCCAGGCCGTTTTTGGCGCTGGTGGTCACGGCCAGGGTCGGGCAGAGGCCGAGAACGATGCGGAACGGCGGCAGTTCCCGCCAGAGTCCCTTGGTGAATTCCTTGACGGCGCGTCCCATGCGGACCTCCCTGTCAGCGAGGCCAGGCGGCCAGGGCGCCCGGCTTGATTGCGGTGTAGGCCTCCGCGGCCTTGCGTACGGCAGTGACCATGCCCGTGGAGGAGTAGGTGGCCCCGGACACGGCGTCGATGTCGCCGCCCTTGTTCTTGAGGTCGAGGCCGGTCAGCGGGTGGTCCTTGTATCGTGAGGTCACTGCGGGCTGGAACACGCGCGTTCCAAGGCCCGGCGTTTCGGAATGGGTGGTCACGCCAATGGCCTGGACCACATCCTTGCCGGGATCGAAGGCGACCATCACGCCCACGTTGCCGCCGTAGCCTGGGCCATGACCCTCTATGGCCAGCGCCACGAGTTTGCCGGCGGAGAGAGCCGGATAGACCGTGATTTCCGCCCCGTCGGCCAGGGCCATCTTGCGGCGGTCGGCGATCGGGTTGTTTTCATGCTCGGGGAGCACCGCGGCCAGGGCCGGGCCCTGCACGAAGGTCAACACCTGCTCCTCGATTCGGGTCCGGGTGGCCTCCTTGAGCGAGGCCAGGGTGAAGCCCGAGGCCGTGCCGATGAGCGAGAGGACCACGATCATCTTGATGATTTCACGCATGGCGTCTGCCTCCGAAGAACTTGGGCCGGACGCGGTCCAACAGCGGGGCCAGGAGGTTGGCCAGGAGAATGGCGAAGGGGACGCCATCGGGGTAGATGCCCCACTGGCGGATGACCAGAACCAGAACTCCGGCCAGGAAGCCGTAGAGAATCATGGCCCGGTGCCCGGAGGGCGAGGAGCCGGGGTCCGGGGCCAGGAAGAAGGCGCCCAGCAGCACTGAACCGGTGCAGAGATGGAACAGGGGGCCCGCCTGGGTCAGCGGGTCCAGCCAATGGAACAGCGCGGCCATGGCCGCAACTCCGGCCAGGAAGGCCAGGGGGATGTGCGGCCGCAGGCGGCGGGAGGCGATCAGGAACAGGCCTCCCGCCAACAGCGCGATGCCCTGGGAGGCGCCGATGGCGCCCAGCTGGTTGCCCAGGAAGAGGTCGGCCAGGGGGAGGTGGTCGATGGCTCCTGTCCCCAGATATTTGAGCTGCGCCAACGGGTCCGGGGTTGGCCAGTGGGCGAGCATGAGATCCAGGTCCATGTACTTGGGCCAGGAGACCTCACAGACGGCCCAGCCGATGAGCGGGGGACAGAAGGGGTTGGACCCGAAGCCCCCGAAGACCGTCCGACCCAGCGCGATGGTGCAGAAGCTGCCTGCCGCCACAAGCCACCAGGGGGCCGTCGCGGGCAGAAGCATGGCCAGGAGCAGGCCATGGAACAGGGCCGTGCCGTTGTCCACGTCCACCTCGCGTCCGGCCAGCATCTCCAGCAGGATCTCGCTGATCACCGCCATGGCGCCGGCCAAGGCCACCACGCGGGCGGCGTCCAGTCCGTACCGCCATGTGCCCATACCGAGGGCCGGGAGCAGGGCCAGGCAGGAAAGGGCCATGAGCGAACCCAGGGTCCGACCGCAGCGCCAGTGCGAGGGCGGGCCGACGGTGAGACGGACCTGGGTGATGGCGTGTGGTTTTACGACAAGGGCGGCCATGCGAACTCCTCATTCATCCGTTGGGCGTTCAATGGACCACTCCGTCCATGGGCCAGGGGTTGGCCGCGTCGGCCAGCTCCTTGCGGGCGAAGCGGATGTAGTGCAGCAGGGGGCGGCGGGCCGTGCACCAGTAAGAGCACTGGCCGCACTCCATGCAGGAGGCCAAGCCGTAGGCCAGGGTTTTTTCGAACTGGCCATATTCCGCGTAGCGGCCGATCATGTCCGGCCGGATGCGCGCCGGGCAGTGCAGGACGCATTCGCTGCAATTGATGCAGGGATCGCCGACCATGGGGGGGAAGGCGTCCTTGGGAACCACGGTCACTGCATAGGCGCCTTTCTCCAGGCCGTGGTCCACGTCGTAGACCGTGTAGCCGCGCATGGGGCCGCCGATCACGAGGCGGTCGCCCGCGTTGATGGGCACCCCGGCGAATTCGAGAATGTAGGACAACGGGGTGCCGAGGACGGCTCGATAGTTCTTGCCCGCGAGGGTGAAGACGGTGTCCGTCACCGGACGTCCGGTCTCCATGATCCGGCCGATGAACCAAAGCTTCATGACGCTGACCGCGATGGTGTTTTCCGGCTTCTCCCGCCCCGTGGCGGCGAGAACCGCGAGGTCGGACAGGGAGTTGGGGTACTCCGGTTTGACCCGTACCGTTTCGCAGCCGGGCAGATTCTGGTCCAGGGTCGCGGTGACAAGGACCATGCGCTGGGGGGCGATGAGCTTGCGCACCGCCTCAAGGCCGCGCAGAAGGGTGGGCTGGGCATCGCGCATGAGCTGCTCGGCGACGGATACGGTGGGTTCGGGGTTGACCCCGTTTATGACCAGAATCTCTCTGTTCAGCATGAAGCGATCCATGCGCACGCCGAGCGTCCGCAGAGCCTCGCGCAAGCCCTCGGTATCCTCGGGAATATCCATGGGCGGTAGGGGATCCAAGGCGGCCGAAGCCTTCATGGTGACATAGGCGAAGTCGGCCTTGTCCACCACGGCGCTCATGGGCGCATGCACCACGCCGCCCAGGGGCTTGGGATGCCTGGCCAATTCCGCGCCGGCGGCCAGCTTTTGGCCTCGCTGCACCTGGATGTCGTAGCCGCAGACATAGAGGTTCAGCCAGTCCGGGGCTGGGACGTCGATGATCTCGGAGGACAGGGGACTTTGCAGTGAAAACGTTGGCTTGCGCATGCTCATTTCCTTTGCAGATGGCAGGCGTTGCAGCTCTCTTTCCCGAACGGCCCCGCGCCCATGCTTTCATGGCAGTTCATGCATTGGGCATGGAGAGCGTCGGTGCGCAGGGGAATGCCGGAGACGTCGGGCTGGTCTGTCGCGGTCTGGTCGGCCTTCGGCGGTGCGGCGTGGCAACGCGTGCAGGCGTTGATGCTTTTGAAGGCGGTACGGTGGGTCGCCTTGAACGTCGCATCGAAAGCCGCGGGGTGACATGAGCCGCAGGCCTCGGGATTCATTGGATCCGCCCCGTCGTGGTGGCAGTCGCCACAGGCCAGACCGAGGTCGTCGGCATGGTGCCCGTGGCTGAAGAGGACTCGGCCTCCGGCGTTGTCCAAGACGATGCGCGGGGGGGTGCCCTGGGCCGGGGCGATGTGCAGATAGCCGAATACGGCCACCAAGCACAGAACCGCCGTAATGGCGGCGATGGGATAATACCTTTTGCTCATAGTGCCTTGCCTTGGTCCGACGTTGTGGCCCCATATTCCTTTACGCAAACACTCGGGCAGGGGCTGATTCAGCAATCAGGCCCTTTAGCAATACTTGTACCAAGAAAAAATGGCGAGAGCGAATTCGCGCATAAGTTAATCATATTAATGTATTATGCCGCTTATCGCAAGCCGGTCATGAAAATTTTGCGCGAAATTCAGACTGATCTTGCCACGTGTTTGCCGCAAATGTTGCGCGATTCCTCGCGGTTGATACACGCGAAGAGGGAAGGGCAATGGTGTTTCTTTCTCCCAACTCCAGCCAACATGTGGGCTTATCGGGGAAATTTCTAGATGTGATTGCCCGCTTCTTCGAGCAAGGCATCGAGAGGCCGTCACAAAGGATTTCACCCCTGCGCACCTTGTCTTACTGTGTCTCGCGCTATTTTTCAGCGATGCCTCGAGAGCATTTCAAGGAAACCGGAAATCCACATGCTCAGAGTGAATGGAGGAAGTTCCCCGCGTCTGTCCTCTTCGGGACGGATCATCCTGGGGGGGCTTGCCTTTTGCTGCATGAGACGATAGGAATTTTCAGCTTTAGAAAAACTGTAGACCGGAGCCCGAATGCTCAAGCGAATATCGTCCCAGAACCTGAGGGTAGGGATGTTCGTCGTGGAGTATGGCGACGGTTCTTTCGATTGCCCCCGTGTGCGCCTGGACCGGCAACTGGAGTCCCTGGCCGACGTGGAGGCCGTGCGGCGAGAGAGCAAGGAAGCCATGGTGGACATGGCCTTGAGCCGCATCAGTCCGGAGCCTGCCCCTCCTGAGAGCGAAGGGCTTTCCTCCATCCCACCATTCCTGCCCAGCGGCACGCTGGGGCCGGAACCCATGATTTCCCTGGCCGAAGAACTGCGCGTGGCGCGTGCGGTCTACAACAAGTCCCTGGACTTCATGAGTCGCTTTCTGCGCGACGTGAAGCTGGGCCGCGCGACCAGCGTGGGGGAGGCCGAGCAGGTTGCCGGTGAGATCGGCGCCAGCGCGGCCCGCAACCATAAGGCCGCCAGCAGCCTGTCCATCACCCGAAGCCACGGCTATGTGACCAATCACAGTGTCAACGTGGCTTTCCTGGCGGCCGCCCTGGGTGTGCGGCTGTCGTTGCCCGAGTCCCATCTGCATACGCTGACTCTGGCGGCTCTTCTGCACGACGTGGGCAAGGCCCTGCTGCCTGACGCCGTACTGCACAAGCCCGGCAAGCTTACAGCCAAGGAATATGCCCTGGTCAAGCGCCATCCTCAGGACGGCCATGATCTGTTGGCGGCCCAGCACCTCTTCTCCCGCGATGTGCTGGACGCGGTTCGGGATCACCATGAGTCGCGTGACGGCACCGGCTACCCCGGGGGCAAGGCCGGTGAGGAGATCAATCCCTTCGCCCACTACCTGAGCATCCTGGACGTCTACGACGCCCTCATCAGCTACCGCACCTACCGTAGGGCCCTGACACCCTTCCAGGCCCTCAAGTTCCTTTACGCCAATCGCGAGACGCGCTTCAGCTCACCGCACCTGTTGGCGTTCATCCGCTTCATTGGGATCTACCCGGTGGGCAGCTTCGTACGGCTGGCCGACGGCTGCTACGGCTTGGTCACGGACTTTCACGAAGACAAGCCCGACGCGCCCCGGGTCAAGGTGGTCTTCGACAAGCGGCTGCGTCCCATGCGTCCGGTGACCGTGGACACGGCCCAGGGCAACGGTGGGGCGAGGGTGGTGGAACTGGGGCTCAACCCCAAGGACTACCATCTGAACACGGAACTCTTCTTCCCCTGACGCGCTGGCCTTCCGGCCGGTGGTCATTCTCCTCTGAACATCTCGAGATAATTGGCGAAGAGCCTCGGGCTCAGGCGAGAGAACTGGTCGAAGTCGGCCACGATCTCCAGTCCCGGCACGATGGCCCGGGCCACCGGGATGCCCAGATCCTTGCGGGTCAGGTCCGCGTAGATCACCGGGTAGCCGTTGGCGATGAGGGTCTCCTCCAGCACGAGCAGGTCGCCTTCCGGGCTGCCCGTGCCGAAGTCCGGCAGATCCTCCAGGCGTCGCACGGCCAGTCCCTCGGGCGCGGGCGACCCGGCAGGGCCCGGAAAGGGGTAGGGCGTCTCGGTCATGCCCGAGACCAGGGCCCGGCGGCCGGAGAGGTTGCAGCCCATGCCCTTGTTCACGTCGCCCCGGCGGCCCAGGACGATGGACTTCCAGCAGGGCACCCCGAACTCCGGGGTGACGTCCAGGAACCAGGGGGCGATGCCGCAGGCGGCATAGTCTTCCAGAAGCTTGCCCACGAGGGGGTCGTTTGTCTTCAGGCGGAAGCAGCGCGCCGGATCGAAGGGGCGCACGGCTTCGGCGTCGCGCTCCAGAACCTCGCAGAGTCCGGCCAGTCGCGCCTCCTCCGGGGTGTTGCCCGAGGCCAGCCCGGTGGAGCCCAGGGCGCTGAACAGGGCGGGCTCGTCCAGGTTGCAGAAGAGGAAGACCAATTGGGCCGGGATGAGGATCGGGCGGCGGCCCTTGGCGTCCGCCATCTCGGCCTCCATCCACCAGAGCTTCTGCCCGGTGTAGGGGGCCTCCAGACGCAGGTGGTTGGGGTCCAGGGCTTCGGCTGTGGCGGAAACCTCGGCGTGGCTGCCGTGGACCAGGGGATAGTCCCTGGAATAGCCCCGGATGCCGTTCGCATCGCAGCTCGCGTAGGAGGAATAGCGTTCGCACATCTCCATGAGATAGGAGGCTCGGGCGGCCTCCAGGCTCAACCCGCGGCCGTAGGCGGTCTGCATGCCCTGGAACTGGACGTCCTGGCGGCCGCTGTCCGCGCGGAAGCGCGCCAGCCAGGAACGCAGCAGGGAAAATGGACTCAGGGCCGCCTTGTGGGCCATCTCCCGGGTCAGGATGCAGCCGACCTTTTGCAGTCGTTCCGTGGCCAGGGCGATAGTCTCTTCCAGCGGGCGGCGTTCACGGGGGGCGGGCAGGCGGCCTTCGTCGCGCAGGCGGTCGCGCGTGACGGTGGCGGTTACGGCCGGTCCGTCGGGCAGATCCTCGGGCGCGAAGGGTATGGCCAGTCCCGTCTCGTCTGGCGCGGGCAGGGGGGCATGGGCCGTGAGGTTGGCCTGGAACAACCGGATCCACTGGCGGTGCAGATCCTGGTCCGGCATGAGGCTTGACCGGATGTGAATGAGCGGGGTGTTTTCAGACAGCTCCCGGGGATCAAGTCCGTCCAGGCGGGGCAGGAGATGGGCGAATCTCTCGTGGGCCAGACATGTCTCGCGCAGCAGCGCGGCCAGCACGAGGTCGCCTCGGCGCTCCCCCGTGGTCACCTCGTCGATGAGTTTTTCCAGCTTGCGTGTGCGGTGTCCGCTCATGCCCTGAAGCAGGAACTGATGCATGAAGTCGTCCAGGGGATGCTCCCGCAGATACTCCAGCATGTCGTTGAAGCTCAGGTTCTGGGCTGGATGGGCCATGAAGCAGCCCACTCCGGCGACGTTGTCCATCAGCCGCAGTTCGTAGCGCATTCGCGTTCCTCGTTGTCGGTTCGGCGGGCGGAGCGCCCGCCGGGAACGATAGGCCAAGCGTGCGGGGGATTCAAGTCCGACGGGGGGCGGGATCAGAGATCCTGAGTCGGCTCCTCGTCGCCCCAGGCGACCACTCGGTTGCGGCCTTGTCCCTTGGCCCGGTAGAGCGCCTGGTCGGCGCGCTCGAGCATGTCTTCGAAGACGTTGGAGCCGAAGAGCGGCGTCCGGGAATGTTCGGCTACGCCGATGCTCACGGTGTTGTCGAGGCGCGCGCCGCCTTCCTCGCAGGGGGTACGGACCACAGCCAGACGGATACGGTCGGCCAGGAGACGTGCTTCCTCGGTGTTGGAGCCGGGGGCCAGAACCACGAACTCCTCGCCTCCGGCCCGGGCCAGGAGGTCCGAGGTCCGGATGTTGGCCGCCACCACCCGGGTCAGATGCACCAGGAAGCGGTCGCCGACGAGGTGCCCGTGCTGGTCGTTGACCCGCTTGAAATGGTCGATGTCGATCATCAGGCAGGAGAAGGAGGCCCCGGAGCGCAACGCGACCTGCAACAGGCGGGGGCCTTCCGTGACCAGGAAACGGCGGTTGTGGATTCCGGTGAGTTGGTCCGTGATCGTGGCCTGTTCGAGAGCCTCGATGTGCTCCTGGGTGGTTTCGGACATGCGGTTGAAACTTTGGCCCAGGAGTCGGAATTCCAGCGGCGAGTCGCGGAATGTCTCCATATCCACCGTGGTTCCGTAGCGGCCTTCGTGGATGTCCTGGGCCGCGCGCAGCAGGCGCCCCAGGGGATCGATGATGCGCCGCGCCAGGAGGCGGGCCAGAAACAGGGCCGCCAACAGGGCCAGGGCCAGGCCTGAAAGGATGAGCAGCAGGGCCCAGACCCAGGACAACCCCTCGCCCACGGCCACCAGCGCCGCCACGGCCACCAGGGTCGGCGTCAGGAGCAGGCCCCAGCCGCAGAGCCGCAACAGTCCCTGGATGTGCTGGGTCTGGAAGATCAGGCGGGAGGCGCGATCGTCGTCCATGGTCTAACCTCGCGCCTTGTGCTCGCGCAGGCGTTCGCGCAGCTCACGCACCGCCAGACCCGCTTCCCCGGAATGGTCCTCGTATTCGATGACCGCTCCGCCGGAGGTGTGCAGGGCCACAGCCTTGCCGTTGACCTCCACGTGGGTGATGTCGCGGTAGTAGACGTCCAGGGTTCCGGCGTCGCGCATCTCATACGCCAGGGGCAGGTAGGAAAGCGGCGGAAAGATGCGGCCCTCCTTGCGGGCCACCACCAGAAAGTCCTGGCGCGGCGCCATGAGGGTCAGGAGCACGTGGTCCGGCAGGCTTTTGACCAGCCAGTGGTTCAGGCAGCCGCCGTACTCCAGGACGGGAAAGGCCGGTTCGCCCGGAGCCAGGCCGCATTCCCGACGGGCCTCGTCCTCCAGCAATTCCAGCAGGTCTTCGCGGAATCCGTCGTAGAGGCCGCGGATGAGCCTGGCCCCATGCATGTCGGCCAGGAGCGGAACCAGAACCAGGAATGCGCCCGGGCCCTGGAACAGGAGCAGTCCCCCGGCCAGGCACAGGGCGTAGGCCAGGGTCTTGAGGCCGGGGCTGGCGGCGAAGCGGAGGAAAAGGCGGTCCCGGAGGTCCACGAGCGGCTCCCTGCGCTGAATGGCCGAGCTATAAATGGCTGCGCGGGCCGCGTCAACGAGCCTGCGGGTTCAGGCCGGACCGTCGAGCAGGGCCTCGACCCAGGGCAGCAGACTCGCGGTCATGGCTTCCACCCCCAGGGCGTTGGGGTGCAGACCGTCCGGCAGAGTCAGCGCCGGGTCGCCGAAATAGGGTTCCAGGATGTCCGGGTAAAGCGGCAGGCCGAGTCGGGCGGAGAGGCGCGGGAAGAGCGCCTGGAATTCCCGGCCGTAGGTTTCGTCCACCCAAGGCAGGGCGCGCACGCCGACCAGGAGCACGGCCGAGCCCGCTCGTCGCAGACCGGTGGCCATGGCCGCCAGATTGCCTTCGGTCTCCTCGGGAGGAACCAACTGGTGGCAGTCGTTGGCCCCGAATTCCAGCAGCGTGGCGCGGGGAGAGTTGGCCAGGACGTCGTCCAGCCGACGCAATCCGTCGGCCGAGGTCTCACCGGAAATCCCTAGGTTCAGTGCGCGGAGTTCGCGGCCGTCCGCGCGCAGGAGCGCCTCCAGGCGGGCGGGCAGGGCTCGGGCGGCGGGCAGGCCGTACCCGGCGAAGAGGCTGTCTCCGAAACAAGCCAGGCGTTGCAGCGCCACGGGCTCACTCCTGGTTCATCCAGGCGCCCACGGCCTTGGCCGCCTTGGGCCATTCGGCCGAGAGGCGGAGCTTGAGGAATTCGGCGAACACGGAGTCCAGAAGCTCCACGCACTTCTCCAGAAGGTAGATCTTCTCCAGGAATTTGGAGTCCGGGTCTTCGTCCTCCTGGTCGCGCAGGTCCACCTTGGGGGTCTTCAGCCCCGAAATCCCGAAGTCGTCGGCCTTGAGCGTGACCTGCCAGGCATCCTGGTCGATCTCCAGGCGCAACTGGGCCTTGTTGACCTTCTTGCCGGTGCGCAGACCCGTCTTGGCCTCGGCCAGCTCGCCGCGCGGGCTGCTCACCGTGGCGGTTTCCAGGCTCTCGCCCTCGCCGCCCTGCACCGAAACCTTCTGCTCCACATGCAGGGCGAAGGACTGGCCGGTCTTGCTGCTGAACATGCCGTCGCGCTTTTCCGAGGCGTACCAAAGCCAGGTGAGGAAATCCTGTCCCAGGATGGAGTTTTCGCGTTGTACCAGAGTGAGATCCATGCCGGGCTCCTAGACGAAGAGGGTGGGTTCGAGGTGTTCCAGAGAGGCGGCCGCGTCCTCGCCGAGCATTTCCAGGGCCAGGAAAAAGGGCGAGAGGGGCTCGAGGTGCAACTCGAAGGTCATGGCGAAGTGGTCTTC
This sequence comes from Desulfovibrio aminophilus DSM 12254, assembly GCF_000422565.1. NCBI lineage: Bacteria > Pseudomonadati > Thermodesulfobacteriota > Desulfovibrionia > Desulfovibrionales > Desulfovibrionaceae > Desulfovibrio > Desulfovibrio aminophilus. The sequence goes on from NZ_AUMA01000003.1 coordinate 44,035, forward strand.
GAACAGGGCCCGGACCTTGCTGTTGGTGGTGTCCAGCCAGACCTGGTTGGTCTGGGTGTTCCAGAGCGCGCCGAAGACCGCCGGAATGGGCAGGGAGCGGGCCATGAGCTTGAGGTGGACCTGCTCCTTGAGCTCGCGTTTGCGGTCGCGGGAGAGGAAGTTCTTGCCCTGCTCCTTGGCCTTGGCCAGCTCGGCGTTGAGGGCCAGCTGATAGTGTTTTTTGAACACGGCGGGCTGCACCCGGCGGGTCTCCAGGCGCAGGGAGAAGGCCAGGTAGTGCGCCTTCTCCGGCGGCGAGGCGGCCCAGCGCACGTCGAGCATGTCGTCGATGTTGGCCCATCCGAAGGAACGCTCGTCGGCCGTGGCGTCGATGTCGCGGAAGGCCCACTCCTTGAGCCGATCCGGGACGGCCTGGAACAGCGTGTCCGGCACGTCCTCCACGATGCGGTAGCGGGTCAGGCCGACGCTGGATGAAAGAAAGCTCACGAAGACCTCCTGGACGGCCGGGGTGGCCGGTTGCCCACCTGGGTAAAGACAAAACCGCCGGTTGTCCAGCCCGGGTGGTGGGCTTGAGCGCGTCGTCCTCTTGTCCTATTCTTGCGGCGGGCTTTGAAAATGAGGAGGAGTACGTGAACGAGAACTCCCTGGAACTGCTGGGGGCGTTTCTGGAAGAGCGGGCCGCCCTGGTACGGGCCCTGGAGTCGGAGGCGTTCGGCCTGCTGCACGGCGGCAACGACCAGAAGGGATATGAGGAGAAGATGCGGGAGAAGGCTGCGCTTCTGGCCGCCCTGGCCGAGGACGCCGCCCCCTTGCTGGAGGACGTGGACGACGAGACGGCCGATGCCCTGGCCTCCCGGCTGGAGGCGTTTTCCCGCAGCGCGGCCAACTCCCTGCGGGTGAAGAGCGTGTTCTACATGTCCGCGCTGCTTTACCCGGAGGACTACGTGGACGGAGCCAAGAACGACCTGGAGAACTTCATCGACGAGGTGCGCCGCCGGGCTTAGGCGTGGCTTTGGGAGTTCCTGGTCTGGTCGTCGGCGCGGTCGTGCGGGCCGAAACCGTCGTCGGTGTTTTGGCCGGGACTTTCACCGGACCCTTGATCGGGGCTTTGCCTGGGGTCGCGGCGGCGGACGTGGTTCCGGGTTTGGCCTGCTGGGGCTGGGAGGAACGTTGGGCCGTCAGCACGATCTTGTACACCGCGTCTTCCTGGGGCCGAGTCAACTCCAGAAAGGCGCAGCCCACCACGCCGGAGTCGTGGCGCATGGCCTTGGCCGGGAGCCCCTGAGCCAGGACTTTGCCTCCTCCCCGCAAGGTCAGGGTGAGGACCGTGCCGCCCTTGACGCGCGGACCCTGGAAACGGAAGCCGAGGCCCGTGGCCGATATGTCCGTGGTATGGTAGACGCCGCCCAACTCGGGGCAGGCCACGTCGAGGCCACGGACGGTGACACGGAAGGCTCGCCTCTTTTCGTTTTTTACCTCGGGTTCCTTGATGTCAAGGGGCAGATCGCCAGGCCCCTGAGCCTCGGCGTCGGGTTGCGTCTGAGGGGGAACCTTGGCCGTGGCGGTCTTGGCCTTGGCGGGATCGGGTTTGTAGCTGAAGGCGAAAGGAACGGGCGTGGCCGTGGCGTCTTTCTTCCTGGTGGGCTTCTTGAGCTTCGGCGCGGATTTTTTCGGGGCGGCGGTGGATTTCGGCTTCCGCCGCAGACAGTTGAGCAGGGCGTCCCACAGGGGCGCGAACAGGCGCTTGAACACGGCAAACCCCCGGATTCAAGGTGCGATGATTCCGCCCTAAGCGCTCAAGATCAAAAAATCAAGCTCGGACGGCCTGCGTGAGCCGATTTCGAGGAGTCGTCCGTGAGCGTCATGCCCCTTGACTTTTTTCGTCTTCCGGGACAGAGAAGAAAAGCCCTTCCGAGCGGAAGGCAAGCGATCCACAAGGAGGCTTCGACATGATCGGCGAACTCATCACGGACATGGCCCACAGCACCACCCAGGGCATGATCGGCGTTTCCCTCATCTTCATCTACTTGGCCTGGATCGTTTCCGTGGCCTTCATCCGCATCCAGCAGGGCAAGAAGGAAGAGCATCACTAGAATTTTTCCCGCCGCCGGACACGTTCCGTGCGGAGTGGATTGCGGAAGCGAAAAGCGGATGCCGTCTCCTCAAAAAGGGCGGCATCCGCTTTTTTTTCAGGGCGAGGTCAACTCCTTGATTCTTTAGCGAGTTCAATGAGATAGCGTCCGTAATCGTTCTGCTTCATCTCCATGCCGAGGGCTTCCAGCCGATCCGCGTCGATGAGGCCCATGCGGAAGGCGATCTCCTCCAGACAGGCCACGATGAATCCCTGGCGCTCTTGGATGGCGCTCACGAAGTTCGCCGCCCGTAGGAGCGATTCGTGGGTGCCCATGTCCAGCCAGGCGAAACCCCGTCCCATGACTTCCACGCGGAGTTCGCCCCGTTCGAGGTAGACGTTGTTCACGTCCGTGATTTCCAGTTCCCCCCTGGCGGAAGGCTTGAGGCCCCGGGCGATCTCCACCACGCGGTTGTCGTAGAAGTAGAGCCCGGTGACGGCATACTTGGACTTGGGCTCCTTGGGCTTCTCTTCGATGCAGACGGCTTGTCCCGAGGCGTCGAACTGGACCACGCCGTAGCGTTCCGGATCCTTGACCGGGTAAGCCAGGACCACGCCGCCATGCTCGAGCTTGGAGCACTCCTGGAGCAGCGTGCTGAGCCCCTGGCCGTAGTAGAGGTTGTCCCCGAGCACGAGGCAGACCGAATCCCGGCCGATGAATTCCGCGCCGATGAGAAAGGCCTGGGCCAGACCGCCGGGCGTGGGCTGTTCGGCATAGGAGAGCGAGAGCCCCAGGCGGGAGCCGTCTCCGAGCATGGCCTGGAAGCGCGGCAGATCCTCGGGCGTGGAGATGATGAGGATCTCCCGGATGCCCGCCAGCATGAGTACGGACATGGGGTAATAGATCATGGGCTTGTCGAAGACGGGCAGGAGCTGCTTGCTCACCACGCGGGTCAGGGGATGCAGCCGGGTGCCCGAGCCACCCGCCAGAATGATGCCTTTCATGGGCCCCTCGTCTCGCCCGGGCGATGCGGCCCGGTGTTGTGTTTTACATTCGCTGGGAGCTACGCTATCAGCCAGGGTCAGACGGAGGCGAGAGTATCTTCCCGAGCCTCCGATGGCAACCGGCGCGGCCGCCGCCGCGCCGCCTCGAGCGTGCGCATGTTCGGATCACCCGTCTTCCCTGGTCTCTGGGCCGTCGTGCTGATGCTGGCCTTCCTGGCCGGCCTGTTCTTTCTGTTCGTCTTTCTTCCCGTGAGTTTGGCGGCCGGGGCCTTCGCCAAGCTCGGCCTGACTCCGCTTCAGGGGCTGCTCGTGTTCGTCCTGACCCTCCTGGGCCGGACCACCGACATTCCGTTGTTCCGCACGGGGCGGCTGGTGCGTCATTTCGGCGTGACCATGCTGGGCCCGTTTTTATGCGTCTCTCCCCTCAACCGTCCGAATCGGCCCGAGGCCCTGCTGGCCGAACTGCGGGAGCAGACCGTGGCCGTGAACGTGGGCGGCTGCCTCATCCCGATGTTCGTGTCCGGCTACCTGCTGCTGCGGGACGGCGGAATCCTGGCGGCCTCTCCCTGGTTCTGGCTGTGCCTGGGGCTGGTGGCCGCAGCCTCCTTCGCTGCCGCGCGGGTGGTGCCGCATTTCGGTCTGCGCCTGCCCTTTTGGGTTCCCCCCGTGGCCACGGTGGTCACGGCGGCCATGTTCGCGCCCGTGAACCTGGCCCCCGGCGTGGCCTACGCCGCCGGTACTCTGGGCGCGTTGCTCGGCGGCAACGTGCTTCATTATCTTGACCCACGTTCCATGGGTCGCCTGGACGCGCCCATCCTTTCCGTGGGCGGAGCGGGCACCTTCGGCGGCGTCTTTCTGGCGGGAATTCTCTCGGTGCTGCTTTCATGAACCACGCAGCACTTCCCTTGGTGGGCGTGAGCCGCTGTCTGCTGGGCCAGCGCGTACGTTACGACGGACGCGACAAGTTCGCGCCCCGGGTGGCCGCCCTGGCCGGGTACTGCCTCCTTGTGCCGTTCTGCCCGGAGGTGGAGGCGGGTATGCCCGTCCCGCGCGAGCCCGCTCACGTGGGCGGCTCACCTCTCGAACCGCGTTTTGTCGGCAACCGCAGCCTGGAGGACCACACCTTCCGGCTCATGGGCCGGATCATGGCCCGGCTGGAAGAACTGGCGCGTACGCCGCTCTCCGGCTACGTCTTCAAGAGCGGGTCGCCGAGTTGCGCGGCCGTGGAGATGGTTTCCGTGTTCGACGACCTCGGCCGGACGCGCGGGCGATCCCTGGGATTGTTCGCCCGGGCTTTCCGGGAGCGTTTTCCCTGGATTCCGGTGGCCGACGAGCGTGTGCTGGCCGACCATTCCCGCTGGGCGGACTTTTTTAAGGCCGTGCGCCGCCGCCATCGGCGGCGGGGAGGAGAGGTATGAAGGAATTGACCGCGCGCATCGACGGAGAGTTCCTTGCCGGGCAGCGCTTCGTGCTCGCCGACGGCGAAGTGACCGCGGCGCGTTGGCCCGTGCTGGCGGGGCGGAACATTCCGCCCCTGCGCGTCGGCGACGTGCTGACGCGCGGCGGGGAACCGTTCGCGCGCGTGGAGTCCGCGTCCTGGTGGACGGGGAATCCCTCACGGCGTGTCTGGATCCTGGAGGCTTTGGCCCGGCTGGAGCCTGGCGAAGTGGCCCTCGAGCATGAGCGCCGGGGGCGGACCCTGGCCTGGATCACCTTGAGCGACAAGGGTGCCGCCGGCCTTCGGGCCGACGCCTCCGGGCCGCTTATCGAGGAGATGGTGCGGGCGATCCTGCCCCTCGGGCTGGCGCGCGGATTCGTGCTGCCCGACGACGAACGGGCCCTGCGGGCGCTCATCGCGGATCTGGCTCTGGTCCAAGGCTACGACCTGATTCTGACCACGGGTGGCACCGGGGTGGCCCCGCGCGACGTGACCCCGGAGGCGACCCTGGCCGTGATCGAGAAGCGTCTGCCTGGTTTCGAGCGGGCCATGACCGCCGCCAGCCTGACCAAGACGCCGTTCGGGGCGGTTTCCCGGGCCGTGGCCGGAACCCTGGGACAAAGCCTCGTGCTCAACCTTCCCGGCAGCCCCAAAGCCGTGCGTGAATGCCTGGAGCCGTTGCTGCCAGCCTTGGCCCATACGCTGGACAAGCTTCAGGGCGACCCGGCCGAGTGTGGCGGTCCGGCCTGATGGCCCCGGCGTTGCGCGCTACGTCTTGCATCCTGTAAAGAAACTTGGTACTTGGGCAAAGTCTGTCCTGCGAATTAAATGTTTGTTTAATCCGGACGCGAGCCAGTCACGGAGTCCTGCATGACACTGAAATCTAAATTTTTTCTGTGGGCGATGCCGCTATTTTTCCTCTTGCTGGCCGTCCCCGCCTGGACCCAGGACGCCCCGGACGCGGCGGCCGAGCCCGCCAAAATCCCGCCCATTCCGGCGGGAGCCAAGCTGGACATGCGCGCGGCGGTGCAGCGCGGTCTGGACGCCAACCCGGCCATCGTCGCGGCTCGGCACGCCCTGCTGGGGTCCGAGTCCGGGCGCAAGTCCGCCTTGGCCGACTTTTTCCCTACGGCCAGCTCCAGTTACGGCTGGACCCATGACGACCGCGTACCCCGGCAGGCCGGCGTCCGCGTCGGCGACCAGGATTCCTGGGCCTACCAGTTCAACCTGAATCAGCCCCTGTTCACCGGCTTCCGTCTCCTGTCCACCTACCAGAAGGCGCGATTGGCCAAGGAGCAGAACGAGGACAAACTCTATCAGGCCGAACTGAGCCTGATCCAGAGCATCCAGACGGCCTTTTTGAGTCTGCTGCAGGGCCGCATGGACGTGAAGAGCGCCCAGGACTCCGTGGAGCGCCTCAAGTCCCAGTTGCAGGTCACCCAGGCGTTTTACGAGGTCGGACTGAAACCCCGCCTGGACGTGCTCCAGGCCGAGGTTCAGTTGGCCACGGCCCAGCAGGAACTGCTCAAGGCCCAGAACGCCGTGGACACGCAGACTGCCCAGCTGAACACCCTCTTGGATCTGCCGCTCGAGGCGGGCGTGAACTATGTCGGTGAGCTGGACTACGCCCCCTTCACGCGGACCCTGGAACAATGTCTGACCCAGGCCTACAAGGAACGCCCGGACCTGCGCATCGGCGAGAAGAGTGTGCAGATGGCCGAGAAGGACTCCACCATCACGGCCAGCGCGTACTACCCCCAGGTATCCGCCGACTACAACTACAACAAGGCGGGGGACGACCCGCTGACCGGGGAAAGCAAGCATCTGAGCAATTCCAACCAGGAAAACTGGAACGTGGGCCTCAATCTCCAATGGAAGATGTGGCAGTGGGGCAGCACCTACTACGCCCATGACCAGAGCCAGGAGACCGTGAAGCAGATCCGGTCCGAGCTGGACAAGACCCGGCTCAACGCCGGCTTCGAGGTCAAGAGCGGGATGCTGAGCATGCGGGAGGCCGCGGACCGCATCGGCGTGGCCCGCAAGTCCGTGGAGGCCGCCCGTGAGTCCTACCGCATGGCCCTGGCCCGGTATCAGGCCCAGGTGGGAACCAACACCGACCTGCTCAACGCCCAGTCGGACGTGAGCAAGAGCGAAGCCGAACTGAACGGCGCCCTGGCCGACTACGCCAAGGCCTTGTCCAACCTCTACGTGTCCATGGGCCAGAAGAATCCCGGTTTGGCCATCGAGTAGCGCATGGACACGCAAGGGCGGTCGTCCCTGGCCTGCCCCGCCTGCCGGGGACGCCTCCATCCCGTGCGCGGCTGCCGCGAAGTCGCGCTGGTCTGCGCTGACTGCGGCGCGAAATACCCGGTACGCCGGTTCGCCGCTTTTTTGGATGATGCTTTTGAGGAGGAAGTAGCCCTTGTTCCTCTGGACCGACTCTGATTGTTCGGGGCGCGCGCCTCGCATGGGCCGGGGCCTGGCGGCCCTGGCCCTTTTTTTCTGTCTGCTGGCCGCGGATGTCCGGGCCTCGGGCGATCAACGTTCGGGGTATGAGGTCTGGACGCCCCTGGTCGAGCGGCTCGTGGCCGACGGCTTCGCCCCTGGCGACCTGCGACGGCTGTTTTCCGATCCCGTCATGGTCTATGACCCCCAGGTCATGGCCCGCAAGATGAGCCCCCTGTTGGATGCCAAGCTGGCGCCGCCCGAGCCGAAGGCCGCCGAGCCCGAGGTTGACGCGCGTTATCTCAACCCCATCCTGCTGGCCGGAGCCTACGGCTATCTGCGGGAGAACAAGGATCTGCTGCGGAGGCTGCGCGACCGCTATGGGGTTCCCGAAGAGGTGCTGGTGGCCCTGCTGCTGGTGGAGACCAAGCTCGGGCTGAACACCGGCACGGCCAAGGCCGCCTGGGCGCTGGCCAACATGGCCCTGGCCCGGAACCTTTCGGACATCGAGCCCTATCTTTCGCGCTCGGACCTGGACCCGGAGATCCGCGTCTGGCTCGACGAGCGCACCCGCCAGAAATCGGACTGGGCCTATGAGGAACTGGAAGCGCTGCTGCGCTATGCCGAGGCTTTGGGGCGCGATCCTCTGGACATTCCCGGTTCGGCTTACGGGGCCATAGGACAGTGTCAGTTCATGCCCACCAACGCCCTGGCCTATGGCGAGGACGGCGACGGCGACGGCCGCGTGGATCTCTTCGCCAAGGAGGACGCCCTGGCCAGCATGGCCCGCTTCCTCAAGGAGCACGGCTGGAAGGATGGACTCGACGAACAGGGGCGCTTCCGCGTCATCTACCGCTACAACCATTCCGCGAGCTACGCCCGCACCGTGCTGGCGGTGGCCGACAGCCTGACCCGCATCGGCCGGACCTTCGGCGCCGGTTGACTCAGGCCGAGATCAGGCCCTGGTAGAGGCTCAGTGTGCGGGTCAGGAAGTCCCGCCCCGAGAGCTGGGAGATGACCAGACGTTGCTCGGCGGCCAGGGATTCCCGAAAGGTCGGGCTTTCCACCGCCTCGCGCAGCTTGAGGGCCAGGGCCCGCGGGTCGCCCGGGGAAACCAGGGCGCGACGGCTGACCAGATCGGGCATCACGCCCACGTCCGTGGAGACGAGCGGACGGCCGGAGACCATGATTTCCAGGGCGGCCCGGGCGATGGTTTCGGACCAGAGGGAGGCCACCACGCCCAGGTCCAGGGCCGAGAGGCAGGCCGAGATGTCCTCGCGTCGGCCGCTGATCCGGGTGCTGTCCGCGACCCCGTATCGGTCGAGCCAGTCCGTCACCTCGCGGGTCCGGGTGGCCGAGTCGAAGCCGATCAGGAACAGCCGCGCCTGGGACAGCCCCATCTCGCCGCGCAGCAGGGAGACCGCCTCGATGCACTCCTTCTGGCCCTTGACCCGGTCGAAACGGCCCACCAGGCCCAGGACCACGTCCGAGGGGGCGAAGCCGAATTCGCGTCGCACCCGATCCCGGCCTTCGGGATCGAAGCGGAAGGCCTCGGTGTCCACGCCGCCTGGGATGATCCAGAGCGCGCGTTCCGGCGTCTTCATCCTGGTCAGGAAGTGCCGGGCCATGGCCTTGTTCGTCACGACCACGGCGTCGGCCGCCTCGGCGTGCAGCCAGCGGTTCAGGGCGTCATGGCGCGGGGGGCGTTGATCGCCCCGGGTGCGCACGAGCTTGAAGTCGTGGCCGAAGCGTTTGAGCAGGGCCCAGAGGAAGAAGCCTTCGCCCCGATGGCAGTTGACGATTTGCGGCCGGAATTCCCGGAGCATCCGGGCGGCCTGGCGCGCGGAACGCAGCAGCGTCAAGGGGTTGTTGCTGTTCAGGTCCAGGGACAGCACCGGCAGGCCGAACTCATGGGCCTTGCGTTCCGGCTCGGTGTCGGGCTGGACCACCATGAGCACGCCGTGCCCGGCATCCCGAAGCAGGCGGCCCAAATACAGGGCGTACCACGCGGTGGCGTTGTACCAACGGACGTTGATGACCTGGACGACGTTCATGCTTCTCCCCGGGGCCTGGCCCCGGCCAGGGATTATGACAGCGCGAGGCTTCGGCCGCAACCGTGCGCGGCGATGGTTTTTTTCCGCGCCGCCCCATATAGGGAAACACGGGACAGGCCGAAATGACGGGAGGAAGCCTAGCCCATGATTTCGCGCTTGGCCACGGCCTCGGATTTGATGCGGTCCAGGAGGTCGGCGAGGGCGGGCTTCACGTTCTCACGGATGTCTCCGGCCACGACCAGGAAGAGTACGTCGTCGCCGGGTTTGAGCAGGCCGGAGCGGCACTCGGCCAGGACGCGGAAGATGCCCGGGCGGTTCTGGATTTCGTCGCAGATGGCGTTCATCCGCTCCTCGTCGTGGGTGATGTCCACGGCCACGACGTTTTCCCTGTTGGCGCGCGACCAGCCGCGGACCACGCCGTTGTGGACCAGGATCATGCCGACATTTTCGGTGAAGCCGGGTTCGGTTTTGAGTTTTGCGATGGCTGCTGATATGTCCATTTTCGGGCTCCTTGGGCACTGATTGATCGGGAGTGACAATGTACAATCTCTCCGTCCTCTTGCAAAGCCTCCCGCATATCCAGCAATCGCGCTTGGTCGGCTCGGGCTATGCGGCCTGGCTCTCCTGGTCCGGCGCGCCCAACACGTCCATGGCCCACACGCTGAAGGACTACGGCGGGGTGCTCATGGCCCAGGATACGGGCCAAGCCCTGTGGTTCTTCCCCGGGATGGAAGTCTTCCGGGCCGTGGCCCGGCTCCAGATATGGTCCCGGCTCAACGCCATGCCCATGCTCTGCCAGGTGGTCCCGGCCACGTTCCTGGTAGGCTACGACTTCGCGCTCTCGCTCTCCCTGTCGCCGGAGCTGACCGACCAGCAGGCCAACCCGGGCCAGGACTTCGCCGTCTGGATTCACCCCAAGCTCAAGGAGGCGGTGGAGAGCATCCCCGGCCTGGACCTCAAGCCCGGCCCCGGGGTCACGGGGTTCGCCTCCTCGGTGCAGTGGCTTCAGTTTCATGCCGACCAGGGCCTGGACTACGAAACCAGCCTGGGCTGGTTTTTCGTCATCAAGCCCCTGGGCAAGCTCGGCGACAAGGAGAGCATCCTGGTCTGGCGGGGTTTCTTCTCCGAAATTCAGACGGCGCTCCAGCGTCTGGACCTGAAATACATCTCCGACGTGCGCGACGGCTACGTCATCTTTCCGCTGGGCAGCGTCCGTCTTTTGCGCGCCTGGTGCCAGGAGATGCTCAACCTGACCGCTTCGGTGAAGGAGGGCGGGCGGGAGTATTGGCCCTGCGTCATGGCCGCGGTCCCGCAGAAGGGGCTGACCTTCAGCGCCGAACTGCCCAAGAAGGTCGGACTGGACTGGGAGCGTTTGGCCCCGGACTACCCGCATCTGCAATACCGCGACGCCTTTCCCCTGGCGGAATGGTTCAAGATCAACGAGATCCGCCACGGGGTCGATCAGGAGGGTCTGGAAACCTGGTGCAACCTGAGCCTGAAGGCCGGGGAGGGGCGCGGCGGCGAAGGCAGCCTGGAGGTTCCCCTGCCGCGCAAGCTGACCGTCGGCGAGGGCCAGGGCTGTTTCTATTGCGGGCTCAAGGACCACGGACCGGCCACATGCCCCACCAGGGGCCTGACCCGCATCGCCCCGGAGGTTTGGAACAAGCTGGCCACGGTCAACATGGACGCCCTGGTGGCCGGGCTCCAGACCCTGGAAAAGTCCCTGGAGCCGTCCCGGGTGGCAGCCTCCCTGGAGCATCTCGCCGGTGGCGGGGACAAGCTGGAAAACCTGCTGGCCCGCGCCGTGTTCGAAATCAACGCGCCGAGTCAACTGCGCATACTGCAACTGGTCTGGCGCAGCAGGGGCAAGGAGTGGTCCACGGGCCTGAGCCAGCTGGCTCCGGAGGACGCCCCCTATGCCTGGGCCTCGCTGGAGGCCGTGCGCGGCGGTGATCTGGACCGGGCCGAATCCATGCTCAAACAGGCCAGTCTGAAGTACATGCGCAGCTACCAGCCGCCCTCGCTGCTGGGTTTCGTGGCCCTGGAGAAAGGCGATGCGCATCAGGCCGGGTTCTATTGGCAGGAGGCTGAACGCCTGAGCTACACGCCGTTGCAGCAGGGGTATTTCCTCTACCTTCAGGGGCGTGTTCTTGAGATTCAGGGCGAGTTCAAGGAAGCCTCGTCGCTGTTCAAGCGCGCCGCCTCGGTTTCGCCGGACTGGCTGGATCCGACCTATCGCGAGGCCGTCTGCCTCGTGAAGATGGGCTTCACCGGGCAGGGCATGGATATCCTTGAGCGGCTCATCGAGCGTGATCCGAACATATTCAACCGCATCCTGCTCGACATGGAGCTGGACCGCGGGCGGATGCAGATCATGGGCGCGCTCTTCAGCCTCTGGCGCGTGGCCGAAACCAAGTGCGAAGAGGAGAAGGCCCTGGTGGCCACGCTGTCTTCCGAGGTGGCCCAGCGCTTCGAGGATGGCCACGCCTTCTTCGAACCGGCCCAGGAGCGCCTGGAGCGTATGCGCCGGCTCACCGAGCGGCGCAACTTCGTGGCTTTCCGCACCCTTGTGAGCGGTGTGGACGAGTTCGCGGCCGAGATGAACACCCAGGTGGAGACCGACATCAAGCGCATTCGGGCCCGGGCCGACCACTATTACGATCGCCTGCGCGAGATCCAGCGCGAGGCAGCCTGGTTTCCCTTTCCCAAGTTGCTTCTGGAGTTCAATAAGGACTTCAATTTCTGCGTCGAGAAGATGAACTGGATGCGGGACCAGCACCTCAAGGTGGCCGAGAACTTCCGCAAGACCCTGCGTTTTCTGGGTGAGATCGAGGACCGCATCGGCAGGCTCCAGAAACGGCTGGTGACGTTGCGCATCGTGCGCGACAGCACGCTCTTCGTCCTGCTCCTTGGGCGCACCTTCATCTGGCTGGAGATCATCGGCCTGGGCTTGGCCCTGGTGACCATCCCGCTGCTCATCTACATGACCAGGCAGGCTCCCGGGAATTGGCTGGTGACGCTCATCCTGGAGCAGAAGTGGGAGTTTCAGAAGGGACTCGTGATCATTCTCTCCGTTTTGGCCCTCGCCTTGGCCGCGGTCAAGACCGCCTTCTCCTTCGAGAAGCGCAAGCGCCAGCTCTTCGAGCGCAAGGAACAGGAGTTCCAGGACCGCGTCCAGGCCCGCAGGGCGGCCATGAAGGGTGGGGCTCCGGGGACCGGAAAGGCGCAGACCAGGACTCCGGCCAAGCCTTTGGTCAAGAGTCCCGCCAAGCCTCCGGCCAAGCCCGGAGCCAAGGGAAAATAATGGACGCGGGCGGCGCCCCCTGGTGACGATGCGCCAGGGGCGCGGCCCCTAAGGAGAGAAACGTCATGCATACCCTCGTGCTCATCCGCCACGGCCAGAGCGCCTGGAACCTGGAAAACCGTTTCACTGGCTGGACCGACGTGGACCTCACGTCCCAGGGCGTGGGCGAGGCCCGCGAAGCCGCCCGCCTGCTGCGCGAGGGCGGCTTCGGTTTTGACGTCTGCCACACCTCGCTGCTCAAGCGCGCCATCCGCACGCTCTGGATCGTGCAGGAGGAGATGGACTCCATGTGGCTGCCGGTGTTCAAGACTTGGCGGCTCAATGAACGACACTACGGTGCGCTGCAGGGGCTGAACAAGTCCGAAACCGCCGCGAAGTACGGCGAGGAGCAGGTCTTCATCTGGCGGCGGAGTTTCGACACGCCCCCTCCGGCCCTGGAGCCGGACGACCCGCGTCATCCCGGCCGCGACCCGCGCTACGCCGATCTGGCGGCCTTCGAATTGCCGCTGTGCGAGAGCCTCAAGGACACCATCGCCCGGACCATGCCCTACTGGCACGACGTTCTGGCCCCGCAGATCAGCCAGGGCCGCAGGCTCTTGGTGGTGGCCCACGGCAATTCCCTGCGCGGGCTGGTGAAGTACCTGGACGGCATGGACGAGGCGGCCGTGACGGCTCTGAACATCCCCACCGGAGTCCCCCTGGTCTACGAGCTGGATGATGGACTGCGCGCGCTCCGGAGATTCTACCTCGGCGATCCCGAGGCCGTGGAGCGGGCGGCCAAGGCCGTGGCGGCCCAGGGCAAGGCGTGAGCAGGACCGACGCCTCGCGCCATGTGCCCGACATGACGGGCATGGACCGCCCGGCCCTGGCGCGGGCCCTGTTGGGCTGGTTCGCCTCCGCCGGTCGTGACCTGCCCTGGCGGCGCACCTACGATCCCTATCACGTGCTCGTCTCCGAGGTCATGCTCCAGCAGACCCAGATGGAGCGGGTGGTGCCGTATTTCCAACGCTGGGTGGAGCGTTTCCCGGACCTGGAGAGCCTGTCCCGGGCCTCGGAGGACGAGGTCCTGCGTCTCTGGGAAGGTCTGGGTTATTACAGCCGGGGGCGGGCCCTGCTGGCGGCGGCCGGGGTTTTGGTGCGGGAGCACGGCGGTGCGGTGCCGAACGACCGCGATGCCTTGCTGGCCCTGCCCGGCGTCGGCCCCTATACCGCCGGGGCCGTGCGCAGCGTGGCCTTCAATCTGCCGGAACCGGCGGTGGACGCCAATGTGGAGCGGGTCTTGGCGCGGCTGACCAACCTGGAATTGCCCGCGCGCGATCCGAGAGCCAAGGAGTTCCTGCGCGAGACCGCGCGGGGTCTGATCCCCGAGGGGCGGGCCCGGGATTTCAACCAGGCTCTCATGGAATTGGGGGCCTTGGTCTGTCTGCCCCGGACGCCGCGTTGCAGGGAGTGCCCGCTGGTTTTCTTCTGCGTGGCCAGGAGTCTGGGCGTGGCCGAGAATCGCCCCCTGGCCGGGCCGCCCAAGGAGGTCGTGCGGCTCCAGATGGCCTCGGGACTGCTTCTGCGCCGTGGCCGCCTCTATATCCAGAAGCGCCGCCCGGATGACGTCTGGCCCGGGCTGTGGGAGTTTCCCGGCGGCGTGCTGGAGGAGGGCGAGAGCCCCGAGCAGGCCCTGGCCCGGGAGTTCCGCGAGGAGGTCGAGCTGAACGTGCGGCCCCTGGCTCCGGTGGTCCAGGTACGCTACAGCTACACCCGCTACCGTGTGACCATGCACGCCTTCTACTGCGCCGACACGGAGGGCATGGCGGCCGAGCCGCGTCTGAACGAGGCCGTGGACGGCCGCTTCGTGACTCCCGAGGAGTTGTCCGGCTACGCCTTTCCGGCGGGCCACCGTCGGGTCATCGCCTTTATCCTCGAAGATCCCCGCTTGGCTGAATACCTGGCCCGTTCCTGACGATTCCCGCTCTGGGCATGTTTTTTGCTCACCCCCTGTCGGGATACTCGGAATCTTGACAGGCAGAGGAGTCGCGCATGGCTTACGACACGAACTCCCTTGGCGGGGTACGCGCCCTGAACGAGGCGGAGAAGATGCTCAACGGCGGAGGGCGGGGCCGGAGCGCCGAAGCCCCGGCCTTGTCCGAGGCGCGCCGGATGGCGTTCCAGACCCAACTGGCCGCAGTGCGGCAGGTCGCGGACGAGCCCGGGGCCGATGAGTCCGAGCGGCGGTTCAGCGTGGACCCCGGCGTGCTCAACGATTCGCTCATGCTCGATGCCCTGCGCACCATCGCCCGGCTGACGCGCGAGTCCGCGAACGACCTGAGCCGTGATGCCGGACTCTCGGCCGGGAGGGGGAAACGCGGCCCCATCGCGGGCAACGGTCTCGGCGGGCTCTCGGCCCGTTTCGAGTCCGGCGCCGAGGGCGTGGCGGCCATCGGCTACGACCGGGTGGGCGGCACGTCCTACGGCAAATACCAGCTTTCCTCCAAGGCCGGAACCATGGGGCGCTTCATCGATTTTCTGCGCGACAAGGAGCCCCAGTGGGCCGCGCGCCTGAGCCAGGCCGGTCCGGCCGACACCGGTGCGCCCCAGGGAGCCATGCCCCGGGCCTGGCGGCAGATCGCCCAGGAGAATCCCACGCGTTTCGAGCAGTTGCAGCACGATTTCGTGCGCAACGAGCACTATCTGCCTGCGCGGGAACGGATTCTGGAGACCACGGGCGTGGACATCGACGCCGGACCGGCGGCGCTACGCGAGGTTCTTTGGAGCACCTCGGTGCAGCATGGAGCCGGCGGCGCGGCGCGCATCTTCAGCCGGGTCATTTCCGACGTGTTGGATAAGAACGGCGGAGAGGCGGCGGGACGGCACATCATCGACGGGATCTACTCCGACCGGCAAAAGCAGTTCTCTTCTTCCACAGAGGCGGTTCGCAAGAGTGTGCGCAACCGTTTGCGCGAGGAACGGGGGTTGGCCCTGGCCATGCTCGACAGCGCCCAGGTGCGCAAGATCGTCTGACGTCTTTCGGAGAGCGGGGGGGAGAAGGGCGCCGCGGCGCCCTTTTTCATTCCCCCGGAGATGTTTCGACCAGGCGGCGTTCCAGGTCGCGGTCCAGGTCCACGCGCAGGGTCTCCTGGAGGGAGTCCACCTGCACCTGTCCGGGCGGCGCGCCTTTCACCGGGCGAACGTCCTTGGCCAAAGCGCAGATCACGTCGGCCCGCATGTCCTCGGAGCGCCAGCTTTTGAGCGCGGCCAGGACCGCCGCCTCGATGAGGCTGCGGCGTGGAACCTCCTGGTTCGGGAAGTCGCGTTTGAGGAGCACATGCGAACCAGGACCGCCCTGGACGTGGAACCAGAGGTCGAAGGGGCTGGCCGCCTTGGTCACCAGGGCGTGGTTGGCGGTCTTGTTTTTACCGCGCAAAAGCCAAAAACCGTCCGAGGAGCGGAAGGCCTGTGCGGCGATGTCCCGGCAGCGCCGGGGCAGGGGGGCTGTCCGGGCCGGGGCCGCGTTCCCGGCCATTGTCGCGGTTCCGGGAGCTGGGAGCCGTCCCAGTTCGTCCAGCTCGGCCCGCAACTGGACCCGGCGGCGTTCCAGATGTTCGAGCCCGCGCTCGGCCTTGCCCGCCAGCTTGAACAGACGGGCCATGTTCTCCGCCGGGGAGAGGCGCGGGTCCAGGGACAGGAGCAGGGCGTCCTCGCCCGGACGGTCCAACTCGGCTTCCGTCAGGCCTTCCTCGTCCTTGATGCGCCAGAGATTGGCCCGTAGCGCCTCGGCATCCCCCTTGCGCCCGAGCATGTCGCGCAGACGCTTCTCCTCCTGGTCCAGCTTGGCCAGGTTGCGGGTCAGACGCTTGCGAGCGGCCTTGAGCCGGTCGCGTTCCTCGCTGTCGGCCAGACGCTCCAGATGCGGGAAGAGCAGACGTTCCCCGTGAGCCGTGGCGGCCTCCAGGGCCGTGGCGAACCCGCGGCGTTCTCCTCCGGGATCCCAGGCCAGGGGAGGCTCGGTGTCGTTGAGGAAAAATGCCGGGGCCAAGCCCTGGCGGACGGCCTCATACGCCTGTGAGGCTTCCGCGCCCAGACCACCCAGAAAGCGGCGCAACGGGGGAGAGATTTGGGGGTGGCGGCGCCAGACCTCGGGATTGCTGAGCACGGCGTCCAGCTCAGGCCATTCCGGCTCACGGCCGAAATCCTCGGGCAGGTCATCGACCAGACGCAAATCCTGGCGCAGGTCGAAGAGCAGGTGGCGACCCTCGCCGGGCGAGAGGGAGAAGGCCAGACGCAGGTTGGGCCAGTCCACCGCGGCTTCCAGGAGTCGGCGGCCGGAGAGACGCTTGCGCAGCCACATGACCCGGGCCGGGGGGCTGGCCGGGTTGGTCGGTTTGACGGCGGAGAGGAAAAGAAGGCCCGCCTGCTTGGCGGGCCGGAACAGAAGATGTCTGCGGTCTCTTGGGGCCGGGACTTCCAGGGTCAGGGCGCCGTCGGCCGGGGCGAATATCTTGCCCACGCGGCGTCCAGGCAGCAAAGCGGCCAACTCGGCGGCGAGATGGCGGAAAAAGCTCGCCTCCATGTGCGGCTGCGCCCCTCCCTGGGCGGGTCTCGGCGGGGCTAATCGCCCCGGATGTGCTCGTCGGCTTCCTGCTTGCTCTTGCAGGCGATGCAGAGCGTGGTCATGGGCCGGGCCTTGAGACGGGCCACGCCGATTTCCTCGCCGCATTCCTGGCAGATGCCGAACTCGCCGTCCTCGATGCGCTGCAGGGCCTGCTGGATTTTCTTGATCAGTTTGCGTTCACGGTCGCGCAGCCGCAGGGTGAAGGCCCGGTCGGACTCGGCGGTGGCGCGGTCGGCCGGATCGGCGTAGACCTCCACGGACTCGGTCATGTCCTCGATGGTGGCCTGGCTGTTCTGCAGGATGTCATTGAGCGTGTTGGTCAGTACCTCGCGGAAGTACTCAAGATCCTTGGCATCCATCAATAGCACCTCGTTTGGGAACGAAGTCCGCCGCCGGAAGTCCGACGGCGGTATCGCGGTGGAAAGTGAAATGAAGTCTTTAATCTAAAACGCCTGTCAAAGTAAAGCCCTGACCCCCGCTCTGGAGATCGAAGCCAATATATTGATATCCATCGTGAATATAGAGCATGGCGCTTCCTCTGAGCGGGTGGGCGCTCCGCCTCTTTGTCGGCGTTCGGTATGAAAGCCTTGACCTGCAAGCGTATTTCAAGATTCAGGGAAGAAAAGGAAAAAAAGGCCGACATCAAATCTTGACAGCTTCGGGGGTTCGCGGGTAAGACGAGCTTCCCTTTGAGAGCGGGAATAACTCAGTGGTAGAGTGCAACCTTGCCAAGGTTGAAGTCGCGGGTTCAAATCCCGTTTCCCGCTCCAGCTCAAAGGGCGGCATAGCCAAGTGGTAAGGCAGAGGTCTGCAAAACCTCCATTCTCCGGTTCAAATCCGGATGCCGCCTCCACGCGGGAATAACTCAGTGGTAGAGTGCAACCTTGCCAAGGTTGAAGTCGCGGGTTCAAATCCCGTTTCCCGCTCCAGAAAACGAAAGGCCGGTCCGGAAGGACCGGCCTTTTTACATTGCCCGATCCGTCAGAGCCAGTGCAGCCGCAGAGGATGCCGTTCCGGCACCCGGGCGTAGCGCACGGCCGGACGGCCGAGCATGAGCCCGCCTTGGACCACATGCCCCTCGGGCAGGTTCAGTGCGGCCTTGAGAGGGGCCCAGTGTTGGGCGGCGCGGGTGAATATCCCGGCCCAGCAGGCGCCGAAGCCGTTGGCGGCGGCCAGGATTTCCATCCAGGCCACGGCCGTGGCGCAGTCCACCTGGCCCCATCGGGCGCTTTCCGGGGCATGAGCCAGGACGAGGTGCGGCGCGCCGTGCAGGATTCTGTCCTGTCCCTGGTCCCAGGCCGTTATCCAGCCCTTGTAGGGCATGTCCGGCACACTGCGCATCCAGTCCACGGTCATTCCGGCCAGCTCCCGGGTCCGCGCCGGCTCGAGGCTCGCGGCCCAATGCACGGGCTGGGAGTTCACCGCCGAGGGCGCGAAACGGGCAACGTTCAGCAGGGCTTCGATCTCCCGACGGTCCAGGGGCTCGGGCTTATAGGCCCGGATGGAGCGCCGCGACTTGAGAAGCAGCGTGACGCTTTCCGGTTCCGGAAGGGCGTGGCGTTCCACGGCCGGGAGCGAGCTGGCCGAAATCCCGTTCAGGCTGAGCGCGGCGCGGGGGCAGATGGCCACGCAATGGCCGCAGCCGATGCACATTTTTTCCGCGGCGCGGCGTAGCGAGGGCAAGCCCTCGGCGTCCACCTCGATGAGCCCGAAGGGGCATTCGCGGGCGCAGAGCCCGTCACGCGCGCAAAGATTGAAATCCACGTCCAGGCGGACGGTTCCGTTCATCATGTTTCCTTTTGACGACGTGTTGTTTCTGCGGGTCGCGGCGACCCTCCGGAAATCGGTTTCCACCGGACCGGGAGGGGTTTCGCGACGTCGCGTTCGTTCACCAGCGGTCCGCGTGGATGCGTTCCGGCTTGAAGCGGTCGCGGCGTCCGGATTCCTGGGCGGGACGGCCCAGGACCGCGAAGCCGAGCGGCTTGACGGTTTCGGGCAGGGCGAGGAGCTTGCGGAAGCCCTCTTCGCGGTCGGCCATGGGATGGACCCCGGTCCAGACCGCGCCCAAGCCCTTGCCGTGGGCCGCCAGAAGAAGGTTCTGCATGGCCGCCGAACAGTCCTGCACCCAGTAGCCGGGATACTTCTCCAGAGTCAGCTCGGCGCAGACCAGGATGCCCAGGGGCGCGTGGACGATCATGCCCGCGTAGGGACTGAAGGCGGGGATGGCCTCGCGCAGGGCCTTGTCGCGGATCACGATGAAATGCCATGGCTGGGCGTTGCCCGCGCTGGGCGCGCTCATGGCTGCTTCCAGGATATCCCGGACCAGTTCGTCGGACACCGGCGCGTCCTCGAACTTGCGGATGCTGCGCCGGGTATGGATGGCTTCGAAGAGTTCCATGACGGCTCCTTTGGTTTCCGGTTTACACTGCCCACTGTTTCATGCAGTATACACAAAAAAGCAAGCAGGCACCTGAAAGTCATATAGTATCCGGAAGGAAACCAATGAAGAAAGACAACGCGGAACAGGAATCCAAGAGTTGCGCGGTGAAGCGGTTGTGC
The DNA here is from genome assembly GCF_000422565.1 of Desulfovibrio aminophilus DSM 12254. Classification (NCBI taxonomy): domain Bacteria; kingdom Pseudomonadati; phylum Thermodesulfobacteriota; class Desulfovibrionia; order Desulfovibrionales; family Desulfovibrionaceae; genus Desulfovibrio; species Desulfovibrio aminophilus. The sequence continues at coordinate 63,514 of NZ_AUMA01000003.1, forward strand.
GGCAAGGAATACTGCTGCTCAGTGGAGTTGACGCTCCAGGTCATCGGCGGCAAGTGGAAACCCGTGATCCTCTATCATCTGGGCCGCCGGGGCACCCTGCGTTTCGGGCAAGTCCGCAAGTCCATGCCGAGCATCACCCAGAAGATGCTCACTCAGCAGCTGCGCGAACTGGAGGCCGACGGCATGGTGCACCGCGAGGTGCATGCCCAGGTGCCGCCGAAGGTGGAATATTCCCTGACCGAGCTGGGCTTGAGCGTCATGCCGGTGCTCAAGGAGCTGTGCCGCTGGGGCGGGCAGTACGAGAAGCTGCTCAAGGAGCGCGAGGCGGCGGAACAAGCCGCCTGAGCTGTTCAGTGCGTCTCGCCGCGGCGCATCCGCCTTGAGCGGTACGGTCCCTGCAAGGTGGCGCGGAGGGGAAAAAAATACCCCCGCCCCATCAACCGAATCGAGGGAGCCGTCCTTCATGCCGCTGTTCGCCGCCGCCAATGCGAAACGGGTCATCCCGGAACGGGATGCCGGCGTCGTCTCTGTCCTTCTGCCCGAACACTATCTGCGTACCCCGCTGACGGCCGACCTGGAACGCCTTCGCGACCCGCGCCGACCGCCCGAGGACGCGCTTTTCGTCAATCTGGTCGCGAAATACTTCTTCGCCTACGTCTACGAGGGGGCGCACGACGCGGTGGTGCCCCTGCCGGAGATCACGAAGTTGTTCGAACAGTTCAGCCGCCATCAAAGCCTCAACGAGGACGGCGACGACGTGGAGGTCATGAACAGCCTGCGCCAATGGTCCTTCGCCCTGCGCATGCTGGCCGACCTGCCCAAGACCGCGCACATCCTGCGTTCCGTGGCCTTGCGCCGCCTGTCGCCGAAGATCCTGGAACAGCCTTACGTGGGCCTGGACATCGGCACGGGTTCGGGCATCCTCATGCTGGCCGCCGAGGTTCAGGCCCGGCGCAACGGTTTCGACAAGCCGGAAATATGGGGTCTGGAGTATGACCGCCCGGTGGTCGAACGCTCCAGCGTCCTGGTGCGGAGCCTGGGGGGGGGCGAGGTGGTCTTCGCCGACGCCCGCGACGTGTCCGCCTATTCCCCGTTCGCGGACAAGGAACTGAGCTTCGTCTCCAACGAAACCGTCTCAGCCACGCACCAACGCCTGCGGCGGGAGCATTTCGCGAAGATATTCCGGGCCCTGTTCGGCGCGTGCCGGGGCGGGCTTGAGCACACGGCCTTCTTCCCCGAGGGCCTCATCGTCTACAACAAGGAGATGAACGTCTCGGTCATGCTTTCGCGGATCAATGGATTCCAGGGAGTGCCCGAGTATGAAACCCTGGACTTCTATCCCCAGGGGCTGTTCATCGAGGGCCGGGTGGTGCCGCTGCACCAACTGGGCGAGGAGTTCCTGCCCTATCTCACGCCCCTGGGGCGTTCGCTCATCTCCCGGCGCTGGTAGACGGGTTCGAGCGGAACGTGACCCCGCCCTGGCGCAGGCGGTATTCCAGCAGGCGGCCGTCGCGGGGATCAAGCACCGCCGTGAGCGTGAAGAACGGTTCGCGGCCGTCGCCGGTCACGGCCCGGACCAGAGGATGCAGGCTGACGAAGCGGAGATCCTGGAAAATGAGCGTCTCGTGGTCGCCCTCCAGGGTGCGGATCACGGCCGGGTAGCGGCTGAACCACTCGTAGGTTTTGAATACATCCGCCTCGCGACCCAAACCGTCCAGCAACCCCTTGTCGGCCTTGGTGTAGATCGTGCCGGACGGAGTTTTGTCCGCATCCTGGAAGCGGATCAGGGACAGTTCGTAGGTTTCCCCCAGGTCGAGCACTCCTTTCCAATACCAGGGAGTGAACGCCTCGGGGCTGAGGCGCAGGGAGAGGAATTGCCGCCCTTCGTGGCGCAGGGCCGTTTCCAGGCGGGATTCAAGAACCAGACGGCAGGACCAGCTGGCCAGGGGATAGGCCAGGAGCCAGACCAGCCCGGCCAGGGCCAGTGAGGTGCGCCGCCCGGGCAGACGCCAGGCCGCCAGGGCCGCCAGGAGCAGGCCCGCCGTGAACACCGGGTCCACGATGAACACGGACTCCAACGTGAAGCGGGTGTTGCTGAACGGGGCCAGGAGCTGCGTACCGTAGGAGGTCACGTAGTCCAGCCAGAGATGTCCGAGCACTAGGCCGAGCATCAGGAGCCAGGCCTTTCGGAGCGGGACGTCCCGGACCAGGAGTTTCCAGGTCCCGGCGAGGAGCGCGGCCAGGACGGGCGCGGCCGTCAGGGCGTGGGACAGGGCCCGGTGCTGGATGAGATATTTTTCCGGGTCGCCGCCGGTGAAGTTGTCCAGGTCCGGGAACAGGGCCGCCGCGAGGCAGGCGGGCAGCAGCAGGCGGGTTCCGGGCAGGAAGCGCCGGACGGCCTGGGACGCGAGCAGGCCCGTGGCGGCGTGGGTTACTGGATCCATATGCAACGGATACCTGAGAATCGGCGGCGTTGAAAGGGGTTGTTGACCTCGCGGCCCGGCGCGGTTAGGGAAGCGGAAACGATCGCGCGGAGGCGGCAATGCTCAAACCATCGGCGGGCGTCAGCCTGGAAGGACTGCCCCACATTTTTTTCGCGGCTTTTTGCACCGTGGTCTTCGCCGTCCTCGAGTGGTGGTTCCCGACCGTTCTCATGCTCGTCCTGACCGCGCTGGCCCTGAATTTCTTCCGTGATCCCGAGCGGATCCAGCCCGAGGACGCCGAGGCCGTGGTCTCCCCAGCCGACGGCAAGATCGTCAAGATCGGGCGTGAGACCGACCCCGTGTCCGGTGAGGCCCGTCAGGTCATCTGCGTATTCATGAACATCTTCGACGTGCATGTGAACCGCATGCCCGTCTCCGGCACCATCCAGGCCCTGCACTACCACCCCGGCAAGTTCTTCAACGCCTCCCTGGACAAGGCCAGCAAGGACAACGAGCGCAATGTGGTGGAGATCGTGGGCAAGGGCAATCAGCGCTTCACCGTGGTCCAGATCGCCGGGCTCGTCGCCCGGCGTATCGTCTGCTGGGCGGAGAAGGGCGACAAGCTCAAGCGCGCGGAGCGGTTCGGTCTGATCAAGTTCGGGTCGCGAGTTGACCTTTACCTGCCCGATGGTTACGATTGCACCGTGTACGTCGGCGATCAGGTGTTCGCCGGCCAGACCGTGGTCGCCGTGAAGCGTTGACCTTCCCGGGGCCTGCGACGAGAGAATGAGCGAAAGACCGCTGCCGCGCCACAAGGGCGTGTACATCCTGCCCAACATGTTCACCACGGCCAGCCTGTTCGTGGGGTTCCTGGGCATTCTCTGGGCCGTGCAGGGCCGCTTCGAGGTGTGCGCGCTGGCAATCCTGGGCAGCGGAATCCTGGACGGACTGGACGGCAAGGTGGCCCGGCTCACTGGCACCAGCAGCGAGTTCGGGGTGCAGTACGACTCCCTGGCCGACCTCGTGGCCTTCGGAGTGACCCCGGCCATGCTCGTCTACTTCTGGAAGCTCCAGCAATTCGGCCGCCTCGGACTCATGGCCGCCTTCCTGATCGTGGCCTGCGGCGCGCTCCGGCTGGCCCGCTTCAACGTCCAGACCAAGGTGATCTCCAAGAAGTTCTTCATCGGCCTGCCCATCCCGGCCCAGGCCTGCACCCTGGCCACCCTGGTTCTCTTCACCCCGTACATCCCCGAGGCATGGAGCGGCAGGCCGCTCGCCCTGACGGTCCTGACCATGACCTATGCGCTGTCCTTCCTCATGGTCAGCACCATCCGCTTCGCCTCCTTCAAGGAGTATGGTTTCCTCAAGGCACACCCCTTCAGCTCGATGGTCACCGCCATCCTGCTGTTCGTGCTCGTGGCCTCCCGGCCGCGCGCCTTGGGCTTCCTGCTTTTCCTCGGCTACATCGCCTCCGGCATTCTCTACACCCTCTTTTATCTTTCCCGCAGGGGCTCCAAGCTCCTACGGGAGACCCCCAAGCTATCCTAGCCTGACTTCCGTTCCAGCGACCGTGTCCCCAGTCGCCGCGGAACCGGGCCAGGGCCCGGTCGCGGCGTGTTGCCCTAATGCATCGACAAGAGTAAACCCATCGGACGATGGGCGTCAGTGGAGGAAAGAACATGGCTGAGCGCATCTTTGTCTTCGACACCACCTTGCGCGACGGCGAACAGTCCCCGGGCGCGACCATGAACATCCAGGAAAAGGTGAGCATGGCCCGCCAGCTGGAGACGCTCGGCGTGGACATCATCGAGGCCGGGTTCCCGGCCGCCAGCCAGGGAGACTTTGAAGCCGTGCGGGCCATCGCCGCCGCCGTGGGCTCGGCCCAGGTGGCCGGGCTCTGCCGGGCCATGCCCGCGGACATCGACCGAGGCTGGGAAGCCATCAAGGAGGCCGCGTATCCCCGCATTCATACCTTCCTGGCCACCTCCGACATCCACATGAAGCACAAGCTCCGCAAGACCCCGGAGCAGGTTCTGGAAATGGCCGACGCTGCCGTGCGCCACGCGATGCGGCACACCGCCAATGTGGAGTTCTCTGCCGAGGACGCCTCGCGTTCGGATTGGGGCTTCCTGGCCAAGGTCTGCTCCGTGGCAGTCAAGGCCGGGGCCACGACCCTGAACATTCCGGACACCGTGGGCTACATCCAGCCCCACGAGTACGCCGAACTGATCGCCTTTCTGCTCAAGAACGTTGAGGGTGCGGACAAGGTCGTCTTCAGCGTGCATTGCCACAACGACCTGGGCTTGGCCGTGGCCAACACCCTGGCCGCCGTGCGGGCCGGAGCCCGGCAGATCGAGGGCACGGTGCTGGGCATCGGCGAGCGCGCGGGCAACGTGGCCATCGAGGAAGTGGTCATGGCCATGCATACCCGGCCGGACGTCTATCCTTATGAGACGAACATCAAGACCGAGCAGATTTATCCGGCCTGCCGCCGGCTGTCGCAGATCATCGGCCAGCCCATCCCGCCGTACAAGGCCATCGTGGGGCCCAACGCCTTCGCCCACGAGTCCGGCATCCACCAGGACGGCGTGTTGAAAAACCGGCTGACCTACGAGATCATGACCCCGCAGTCCGTGGGCCGTTCCGGCACGGAGATGGTCATCGGCAAGCACTCCGGCTCCCATGCCATCAAGCGCAAGATCGAGGAGTTGGGCTACTCCCTGGACGAGCAGCAGCTGGCCGTGGTCTTCGGCGCGGTCAAGGAGCTGGCGGACAAGAAGGAGCAGGTCTTCGACGAGGACGTGGAGGCTCTGGTCCTGGAGAAGGTCTACCGCCGCCGCGACAAATACCGCCTCAAGGACATGAGCGTGTTTTCGGCCACCGGCGGGGTTCCCCCGCACGCCGCCGTGGTCATGGAGTTCGTCACCCCTGACGGAGTGGAGACGCGGCGCGGCTCGGCCTTCGGCGAGGGCCCGGTGGACGCCATCTTCAAGTGCATCGGCCGAATGGTGGGCATGACGCCCACCTTGGAACGCTATCAGGTGAACGCGGTCACGGGCGGCACGGACGCCCAGGGCGCGGTCACCGTGCGCATAGCGGACAACGGCTTCAAGGCCGTGGGGCGCGGCACCAGCGAGGACGTGCTGGTGGCCAGCGCCCAGGCCTTCATCACGGCCCTGAATCGTTTGGAGAAGACCAAGGAGGAGAAACGGGAATGCCCCACACTTTAGCGGAAAAAATCCTGCAGGCCCACACGGCCGACGACGCCTCGGAACCCGGGCGCATCGTCCGCTGCCGCGTCGACCTCGTATTGGCCAACGACATCACCGCCCCCCTGGCCATCAAGTCCTTTCGGGCCATGGGTGCCCAAGAGGTCTTCGATCGCGACCGCGTGGCCCTGGTCTGCGACCACTTCACGCCCAACAAGGACATCGAGTCGGCGGAGCAGGTCCGCACGGTACGCGAATTCGCCCTGGAAAAGAAGATCACGCACTACTTCGAGGGCGGCGACGTGGGCGTGGAGCACGCGCTGTTGCCGGAACTGGGTCTGGTGGGCCCGGGCGACGTGGTCATCGGTGCGGACAGCCACACCTGCACCTACGGCGGCCTGGGAGCCTTCGCCACCGGCATGGGCTCCACGGACATCGCCGCGGCCATGGCCCTGGGTGAAACCTGGTTCAAGGTGCCGCCGACCATCCGGGTGGAAATGAGTGGTAGCCTGGCCCCCTTCGTGGGCGGCAAGGATCTCATCCTGACGGTCATCGGCCGGATCGGCGTCTCCGGGGCGTTGTACAAGGCCCTGGAGTTCGGCGGCCCGCTGACCTCCGAACTCTCCGTCGAGGCCCGCATGACCATGGCCAACATGGCCATCGAGGCGGGCGGCAAGGTCGGGCTGTTCCCCGTGGACGACAAGACCCTGGCCTTCTGCCGGACGGCCGGGCGCACGGGCGACACCTTGCTGGACGCCGATTCCGGGGCCGCCTACGAGCGTGTGCTGCGGATCGACGCCACGGGCATGGAGCCCCAGGTGGCCTGTCCGCACCTGCCGGAAAACGTGCGGCCCGTGAGTGAACTCAAGGATTTGCGCGTGGATCAGGCGGTCATCGGCTCCTGCACCAACGGCCGCATCTCGGACCTGCGCGAGGCCGCCGCCGTGCTCAAGGGCCGCAAGGTGAAGAAGAACCTCCGCTGCGTCGTCCTTCCCGCCACCCCGAATATCTGGCGTCAGGCCCTGCGCGAGGGACTCATCGAGACCTTCATGGAGGCGGGCTGCATCGTGGGCCCGGCCACCTGTGGCCCCTGTCTCGGCGGGCACATGGGCATCCTGGCCAAGGGCGAGCGGGCCGTGGCCACCACCAACCGCAACTTCAAGGGCCGCATGGGCAGCCTCGAATCCGAGGTCTACCTGTCCAATCCCTCGGTGGCCGCGGCCAGCGCCGTGGCCGGCGAGATCATCCATCCGGCGGCGCTCTAGGAGGCAGACATGATCGTCACAGGCAAGGCCCACAAGGTCGGGGATCACATCGACACCGACGCCATCATTCCGGCGCGCTATCTGGTCACCACGGACACCGCTGAACTGGGCAGTCATTTCATGGAGGGCATCTCTGCGGACTGGAACGCCCGGGTGTCCAAGAACGACGTCCTCGTCGCCGGGGAGAACTTCGGCTGCGGCTCCTCCCGCGAACACGCTCCCCTGGCCGTTCTCGGCGCGGGCATCCCCGTGGTGGTGGCCAAGAGCTTCGCGCGCATCTTCTATCGCAACGGCTTCAACATGGGCCTGACCCTGTTGGAGGTCGGCGAGGATGCCGATAAGCTCCGCGACGGCGACCAACTGGAGGTGGACACCAAGTCCGGAGTCATCCGCAACCTGACCACGGGCGAGAGCGTACGTTGCGCCCCGGTGCCGCCGTCCATGCAGGAACTGGTGGACGCGGGCGGGCTGGTGGCCTATGTGAAGCACCGCCTGACCAAGGTGGCCATTAAAAAAGCATAACCGTATTCCATTGTTATAATTCAATTCTGATTGATCTAAGCGAGGAAGAAATGAAGATTTGCGTGTTGCCTGGCGACGGCATCGGCCCGGAGATCACGGACCAGGCCTTGAAGGTTCTGCTCGCCGTGGCCGAGAAGTTCGGCCATGCGGTGGAGCTGGACGAGCAGCGTATCGGCGGCTCGGCCATCGACGCCACCGGCGTTCCCCTGCCCGAGGAGACCGTGGAGGCCTGCAAGGGGGCCGACGCCGTGCTCCTGGGCGCGGTGGGTGGTCCCAAATGGGACAACCTCGACCCCGCCATCCGGCCCGAAAAAGGACTCCTGGGCATCCGCAAGGCCCTGGGCCTGTTCGCCAATCTACGGCCCGCAGCGCTCTTTCCCCAGCTGCGCTCGGCCTGCCTCCTGCGCCCGGACATCGTGGACCGCGGGGTGGACCTGTTGGTGATCCGCGAACTGACCGGCGGGATCTACTTCGGGGAGCCCAGGGGCGTGGAGGTCCGCGACGGCGAGCGCACGGGCTTCAACACCATGATCTACCGCGAGAGCGAGGTGCGGCGCATCGCCAAGGTGGCTTTCGAGGCCGCCCGCAAGCGCCGCCGCAAGGTCTGCTCCGTGGACAAGGCCAACGTCCTGGACGTCTCCCGCGTCTGGCGCGAGGTGGTGATCGAGACGGCCGCCGAGTACCCGGACGTTGAGCTCTCGCACATGTACGTGGACAACGCGGCCATGCAGCTCGTGCGCGACCCGTCCCAGTTCGACGTGCTCGTCACCGGCAACCTCTTCGGCGACATCCTCTCGGACGAGGCCGCCGTGATCACCGGCTCCATCGGCATGCTCCCCTCGGCCTCCCTGGGCGAGGGCGGGCCCGGCCTGTACGAGCCGATCCACGGTTCGGCCCCGGACATCGCGGGTCAGGATCTGGCCAACCCGTTGGCCACCATCCTCTCCGTGGCCATGCTCCTGCGTTATTCCCTCGGAATGGAGGAGGAGGCCCGCAGCGTGGAGGACGCCGTGCGGCGCACCCTGGACCAGGGTCTGCGCACCGGCGACATCATGGAGCCGGGCAAGGCCCGGGTGAAGGGCAGCGAGATGGGCGCGGCGGTGCTCGCCAACCTCTGATGACGACGCGGGGCCGGAGGTTCCCTCCGGCCCCGTTCAATCCTTGTCCTCGTCATCCCGGCCCGTGAGCCAGCGCTGGATGGGGTTGCCCTTCTCGCCGGGATGGCGGTCCCGCCAGTTGCGCTTCATGCGCTCGAAGATGATGAAATAACCGACCCCGATGGCCAGGACGGCCAGGATGAAGGCCAGATCGCTCATGGCTGCTCCTCGGTGTGCGCCAGTTCCCGGACGAAGGCCAGTTTTTCCCCAGCCTTGCGGCGACGCACGGCGGCCTCGGCCTTGAGCGCCGCGCTTTTGTCCGCGCAGGGCGCACTGGCGGCCAGGGCCACCGGACGCCGCGCGCGGGTGTAGCGTGCGCCCGTGCCCGCGTTGTGTTCGGCCAGACGGCGGGCGAGGTCCGTGGTCACGCCGCAGTAAAGGCTGCCGTCGGCGCAGCGCATCAAGTAGACGAACCAGCCGGTTCCGGCGGGCATGGGCGATCCTCCCGGGCCGGAGAGCGGCCCTCTTCAGGCTCTATGCCAGGGCGTGGCTCCTGGCAAGGCCGCTCTTGCCAAGCCGGGCCCCTGCATATATGAACGTAATCCTTTTACAGCCCACTATGTCAGGTAGTCCGCATGTCGCGCATCACTGTCACGAATCTGGTCAAGGCTTACGGCGGAGAGGATCTCTTCGACGGCCTGTCTTTCGAGATCGCCCCGGGAATGCGTCTGGCCGTGGCCGGTCCCAACGGCTGCGGCAAGAGCACGCTGCTGCGCATCCTGGCCGGGGAGGTCGAGCCCGACGGCGGCCAGGTGGCCATGGAGAAGGGCGCCCGTCTCGGCTACGTGGCCCAGGAACTGGGTGACGAGGATCTGGAGCAGGCGTTGCTGCCGTGGGTTCTGGCGGCCCTGCCGTCCTGGGGCTCGTTCTGGCGGGAATGGGAGCAGGCCGTGGCCTCCGGCGACGAAGCCCGCATCCGGGCCCTGTCCGAGCGCCAGCATGAACTGGAGGCGGGCATGGGCTACAATCCCGAGCACCGCGCCCGGGCCATTCTCACCGGCCTGGGTTTTTCCGAGGACAAGCACCTGCGCCGCATCGGCGAACTGTCCGGCGGCTGGCGCGAACGGGCCAAGCTGGCCCGGGTGCTTCTGCAGGGCGCGGACGTCCTGCTCCTGGACGAGCCCACCAACCACCTCGACCTTGAGGCCGTGGAGTGGCTGGAGAACTATCTTTTGAACTTCCGGGGGGCGGTGGCCTTCGTGGCCCACGATCGCGTCTTCCTGGACCGGGTGGGCTCGCACGTGCTCTTCCTGGGCGGAGCCCGGCCCATGCTGCGCAAAGGCTCCTTCGCGGAGTTCCTGGAGTGGGAGGCCGAGGCCGCCCAACAGCGCGAACGCGAGGCGGCCAAGCTCTCGGCCCGCATCGAGCACGAGCAGTCCTACATCCGCCGTTTCCGGGTCAAGGCCCGCAAGGCGGCGCAGGCGCAGAGCAAACTCAAGAAAGTGGAGAAGCTCCAGGCCGAGCTGTCCAAGGTCCAGGACGACACGCGCGGTTCCCGGCCGGGCCGCAGCCTGGCCTTCGCCCTGCCCGAGCCCCGGCGCGGGGACAAGGTGGCCGTGAGCGCCGTGGATCTGGAGTTCGCCTATCAGGGTGACCACAAGGTCTGGCACAAGCTGGACTTCCAGGTCTTCCGGGGCCGCAAGATCGCCCTGGCCGCGCCCAACGGCGCGGGCAAGTCCACGCTGCTCAAGCTCATCGCGGGCAGCCTCAAGCCGACGCACGGGCATGTGAAGATCGGGCCGAACACGGACATGGCCTATTTCAGCCAGCACCAGACCGAGATACTGCGGCCCACGGGCAGTGTGCTTTCGGAAATCCGCCGCCTTTCCGACCCGCGCAACACCGAGGAACAGCTCATGGGCGTGCTCGGCCTGTTCCTCCTCGGCGAGCCCTATTTCGAGCGCCCGGTGGCCGCGCTCTCCGGCGGCGAGAAGAGCCGTCTGCTGCTGGCCACCCTGTTCCTGGCCCGGCCGAATTTCCTGCTCCTGGACGAGCCCACCAACCACCTCGACCTGGAGAGCCGCGAAGGATTGGTCCAGGCCCTGCGCGACTACGAGGGCACCTTGCTGTTCGTGGCGCACGACCGCTACCTCATGAGCGAGGTGGCCGACGAGATATGGAGCCTGTCCCAGGATGGCATCGTGGTCTTCTCCGGGGGCTTCGCGGAGTACGACGCCCACCGCCGGGCCGAGCAGGCCGCCGAGAAGGCGGCCGAAACCGCCCCGGCCAAGTCCCGCATGGACAAGGAGGACAAACGCCGGGCCGCCGAGATCCGCAACCGGATATCGCGGGAGATGAAGCCCCTCAAGGACGAATACGCGAAGCTGGAGGGCGAGTTGGACAAGGCCCTGACCGAGCAGGCCGAGCTGGAGGCAAGGCTCAACGACCCGGCCACCTACGCCGATTCCGGCAAGGCCCTGGAGCTGAATGCGCGCTACCGCGAAACCTCCGAGTGGGCCGAAGGCCTCATCGAGCGCATGGGGCGTCTGGAACTGGAGATGGAACGGCTGAACGGCCTCAAGCAGGAGATGCTGGCCGAATGAGCCGCCGCGAGATCTGGGTGGTGGCCGGAATCATCTGGCGCGGTCGGGAGTTCCTGGCGGTGGACCGGCCCGAGGGCAAGGATTTCGCCCACCTGTGGGAATTCCCGGGGGGCAAGATCCGACCCGGCGAGAGCGCCGAGGAGGCTCTCGTGCGCGAACTGCGCGAGGAACTGCGCATCACGGCCACTTCCTTCGCCGTCTGGCGCGAGAAGCGTCACGACTATGAGGAGTTCAGCGTCCATTTGACCTTTTTTCACGTTCATGCCTTCATGGGCGATCCCTTTCCGGCCGAGGGCCAGGCCCTGGCCTGGGTCCGGCCCGAGGAACCGGTCGAGCTGGCCTTTCTGCCGGCGGACGTGGAGATCCTGGAGGCCCTCAAGCGCTACACCGGACCCCGGGGTCAGGGCTGACCCGGGGCGCCGCAACGCAAGGAGAACATCGTGCGCATCGTCGACCTCATCCGTCGCCGCGGTCCTTTCCTCTCCCTGGAATTCTTCCCGCCCAAGGATCGCACCACCTGGCCCGCGTTTTACGCCGAGGTGGAGAAACTCAAGGCCCTCGATCCATTGTTCGTCTCCGTGACCTATGGCGCGGGCGGCGGCACCCAGGACAACACCCTGGACGTGGTCACGCACCTCAAACGGGATATGGGCCTTGAGCCCATGGCCCACCTCACCTGCGTGGGCGCGTCCTCCGAGGCCCTGCACGGCTTTCTGGGTGCCCTGAAGGACGTCGGCATCGAGAACGTCCTGGCCCTGCGCGGCGACCCGCCCAAGGACCGCCCGGACTTCCGCTTTGAGGGCCAGGAGTTCCGCCATGCCTCGGACCTCGTGACCTTCATCCGCCGTCACTACCCGGGCCTGGGCGTGGGCGTCGCGGGCATCCCCACCAAGCACCCGGAGTCGGCCAGCGTGGAGATCGACCTCAAGTGGCTCAAGTTCAAGCTGGACGCGGGCGGCGATTTCGTGGTCACGCAGCTGTTCTACGACAACGAGCACTACTTCGGCTATGTCGGCAAGCTGCGCGCTCTCGGGGTCGAGGCTCCGGTGATCCCGGGCATCCTGCCGGTGATGAGCATGAAATCCGCCCAGTTCATCGCCGGACTCAACGGCCGGGAGGTCTTCGGGGGGTTCTACGAGGTGCTGGAGCGCACCCACGCCGAGGGCGGCGACGAGGCGGTCCGGGCGCTGGGCCTGGCCCACGCGACGAAGCAGGCGCAGGACCTTATTGACAGGGGCGCGCCCGGAGTGCATCTCTATACGCTCAACCGCGCCGAGGCATGCCTTGAGATCGCGGACAAACTGAAGTTCTAGGGGGTTTGGCGAGATGAGCAAGAAGTCGTTGCGCGTTGCCGTGTGCGGAGCCACGGGGGCCGTGGGTCGCGAGATGCTCAAGGTTCTGGAGGAACGGGATTTTCCGGCCACCGAGGTAGTGCCTTTCGCCTCCAGCCGCTCGGCCGGTTCCACCGTGCCGTTCAAGGACGCGGAACTGACCGTGCGGGAACTCAAGGAAGACTCCTTCCAGGGCTTCGATCTGGCCCTCTTTTCGGCCGGCGGCGGCACGTCGCTGAAGTTCGCCCCCCTGGCGGCCAAGGCCGGCTGCGTGGTGGTGGACAATTCCAGCGCTTGGCGCATGGACCCCGAAGTGCCGCTGGTGGTGCCCGAGGTCAACCCCGAGCATCTTGAGCGGCACAAGGGCATCATCGCCAATCCCAACTGCTCCACCATCCAGATGGTGGTGACCCTCAAGCCGATTCACGACGAGGCGAAGATCAAGCGCATCGTGGTCTCCACCTACCAGGCCGTGTCCGGTACCGGACACAAGGCCATCATGGAACTGGAGACCCAGGTGCGGCGGCTGTTCAACGGCCAGGACGTGATCCCGGACGTCTACCCGCACCAGATCGCCTTCAACTGCCTGCCCCAGATCGACGTCTTCCTGGACAACGGCTACACCAAGGAAGAGATGAAGATGGTCAACGAGACCATCAAGATCATGGGCGACGACTCCATCCGGGTCACGGCCACCACGGTGCGCGTGCCGGTTTTCTACGGCCACTCCGAGGCGGTGAACATCGAGACCGAGGAGAAGCTCACGGCCGAGGACTGCCGCCTGCTGCTGGCCAAGGCTCCGGGCGTGACCGTCGTGGACTACCCGGAGAAGAAGGCCTACCCCATGGCCGTGCACGCCGCGGGCGAGGATGACGTCTTTGTCGGCCGCATCCGCGAGGACGAGAGCATCGACAAGGGGCTGAACCTTTGGATCGTGGCGGACAACATCCGCAAGGGCGCGGCCCTGAACGCCGTGCAGATCGCCGAGGAGCTCCTGCGCCGGGATCTCGTGCGGGTGCCGTGATGCTGCGCGTCGCCGGTTCCGACGATTACCTGGACGCCCTGCTGGAGGCCATCCGGCCGGGGGCCGAACACGTGCTGGCCTTCTACGACCACCGCGTGGGCCTCATCGGCACGGATCCCCGGCTCATGCTGATGCCCTGGGACGACCACCTCGCCCACCGGGGCGACGGCGTGTTCGAGACCGCCAAGTTCGTCGGGCGCAAGATCTACCAGTTGGACGCACACCTCAAGCGCATGCGCTCCTCCTGTCAGGGCATCCACCTGGAGCCGCCGTGCTCCTGGGAGGAAGTCCGGGAGATCGTCCTGCAGGTGGCCACTGCGGCGGACACATCCCAGGGACTGGTCCGCGTCCTGCTCGGCCGGGGCCCCGGCGGTTTCGGCATCGACCCCTACGAGTGCCCGGTGCCGAGCCTCTACGTGGTGGCCTACGACATCCACCTCAAGTCCGAGGACGTGTACGAGCGGGGCGTCAGCGCCTTTAAGGCCTCCATCCCGGCCAAGCAGTCCTGGTTGGCGACGCTCAAGACCACCAACTATCTGCCCAACGTGCTCATGAAGCGCGAGGCGGTGCGGAAGGGCTACGACTACGCCCTCTGCTTCGACGAAAACGGATTCCTGGCGGAGGGCGCCACGGAGAACGTCTGCATCGTGGACGCCCGGGGCCGCCTGTCCATCCCGGAGTTCACCAACGCCCTGGCGGGGACCACGCTCATGCGCGGCGTGGATCTGCTCAAGCGTGAGATGGACGTGGTCTTCCGGGGCATCTCCGAGGGAGAACTGCTGGAGGCCCGGGAGATCATCCTCGTGGGCACGACCATCGACGCCCTGTCCGTGGTGCGTTTCAACGACAAGCCCGTGCATGACGCCCGGCCCGGGCCGGTGAGCAAGCGGCTGCGCGAACTGCTGCGCGCCGATCTCGTGGAGAACGGGATACCGTTCTAGGTTCGAGAAGAAAGACAGACGGCCACCGGGAAACCGGTGGCCGTTTTTTTGTTCCGAAGTTCAGGCCGAAAGGGTGCGATCGGGCAGGAAGCGGTCCCAGGTCAGCTCGGAGGCATCGGGCGCGTCGGCGGCCGGGGGGCGGGTGCGTTGGACCGGGGCGTTCTCCAGCATGAGCCTGGTCTGGCGTTCGTTGGGCGCTCGGCCCGGCCCGGCGGGCAGGGCCCAGGGTTCTCCACGCAGCAGGGCCAGGGCCCAACGAACCACGGTGTCCGGGAAGAATGCCGGATTGCGGATCACCAGCAGGGCTTCGTGTCGACCGTCCTCGACGGGCGTCACGCCGGGCGTCACGACGGGCGGCGCGGCGCGGCAGAGCAGGGGGCGCGGAACGCGGATCAGGGTCTTGCCCCGCAGCGTCGCGCGGATCCACATTTCCCAGTGGCCCAGGCGGGTGCGTCCGCTCAGGCCTCCATTCTCCTCCCACAGCTCCCGGCGCAGGAGCACGGCTCGCCCCAGGGGATTGCCGACGCGCAGCACGTCAGGATGGAAGTCCGGCAGGCGACGGTAGCGCAGGAGGTTGCCATCCATGAGCACCCGGTCGGTATAAGCCGCGTGCGCGCCCTGCTTCAGGGCGTCGAGGCAGGTTTCCAGGTGTCCGGGCAGAAGTCGATGCCGGGAGTCGACAAGGAGCAGTGCCTCGCCTTCGGCGCGCCGGACGGCGGCGTTGGCCACGGAGGACTGCCCGCTGTCGCCGGTTTCCAGGAAGACGAAATCGCGGCAGGGCAGGATGGCCCCCCAACGGAGCAGACTCGGCGGGAAGCCGGGATCGCCCTCCCCGCGCGCGACCACCACCTGGACCTCGCGGAGCAGAGAAGCCTGCCGCGCCAGGGAGCGCATGAGCGGCTGGAACGAGGTTTGTCGCCCGTCCGCGACAAGAATCACGGATATGGAGGGACGCTCGCGCATGAAACCCTTCCTTGGGATGCTCCGGGCCGCGCACCTTCCCTGTGCGCATGAACGCCCATCGATGAACATATCGGCGGTTCGGCCGGATTCTTTAGGGCGCGGGCGCACGAATCTCCTGGAAATAGTTTGAAAATGAGATAACACTGAGACGGTATTGAAGAATCGCGCGGCGGGAAGGAATCATGACCCGGACCTTTGACTACGAAGTGCGGCCCGTGATCATCGATGGGGATCTGACGGACTTGCGCGTGCTGCGCGGTGGTCGGACCTGGACTCTCTGGGGACGGCGCGGCGGCGCGGCCGAGCTGGCCCTGTTGGAGGGTCTTCCCGAGGGCCTGCCCGTGTTGCTGGGCACGGGCCTGGGACTGGCTCTGGAGGCCCTGCTCGAACGTGGCGGGCCCGTGGCCGTGGTGGATCGCGAAACTCCGTTGATCGAGGTGAGCGGCGTGCGGAGGCGTTTCGGCGACGATCCGCGCGTGCTCTGGCTGGACGACCCGGACCCCGATCAGGTTGTGCGCGCCCTGGAACAGTGGCGGGCGGAACACGACGGTCGGCCCCTGAGGCCTTTGGCCGTACCCCTCTGGCAACGGCTGGTCCCGGAATACTATGGGAGCCTGCTCTCGGCCCTGCGGCCCGCGCCGAACGGGGATTTCTGGTCCCGCGTTCGGCGGCCGCGCTTCCGCCAGGCCGTGCCCCGCGTACTCGTTCTGCATCGCCCCTATTTCCTCACCGACGAGATCGCCTCGGCACTGGACGCTTTGGAGCTGCCGTGGCGCGCCGTGGAGGTCGGCATGGGGGCGACCGTGCGCCCCGGGTTCGTGGAGGATCTGCTTACGGCGGCCGTTGCATTCCGGCCCGACTTCGTGCTCACGGTGAACCACTTCGGCCTGGACCGCGAGGGCAGGGTGGCCGAACTGCTGGAACGTCTGGGATTGCCCCTTGCCTCCTGGTTCGTGGACAATCCCCGGCTCATTCTCTCGCGTTATGTCGGGCTGAACCGACCGGGGACAGTGCTTTTCACCTGGGACGAGGCCGGAGTGGAGCCGCTCAAGGCCGACGGCTACCCGGAGGTTCACTACCTGCCCCTGGCCACGGACCCGGAACGCTTTCGACCCGACGCCGGGCAGGCGCCCTCGGCATGGCGCGCGGACGTGTCCTTCGTGGGCAATTCCATGCGCCGGGCCGTGGACGGCTGCCTCGCCTCACTGGTGCGGTTCCCGGAACTCGTCAAGGGATACGAAGGGCTGGCCCGAGAATTCGGAGCGTGGCCCGACAGCACGGCGGCGGCCTTTCTGGCCGAGGCGGCTCCGGAGACATGGCGGCTGCACCAGACCCTGCCGGACGAGGAGAGCCGTTTGGCCTTCGAATCCCTGCTGACCTGGGAGGCCACCCGGCAGTATCGCCTGGAATGTGTGCGCGGCCTGTTGCCGCTCAAGCCGCTGGTGGCCGGGGACGAGGGCTGGCGCGCGGCCCTTGGGCCGGGGAACTGGCGTTGGCATCCGTCCCTGGACTACGCCCGGGATCTGCCGTGTTTCTATGCGGCGGCCCAGGTCAATTTCAACTGCACGAGCCGCCAGATGAAGGGCGCGGTGAACCAGCGGGTTTTCGACGTGCCCGCCTGCGGCGGTTTTCTGCTCACGGACGCCGGGCCGCAATTGGAGCGGCTGTTCGATCCCGGAGCGGAAACGGCGGTCTACGACCGGCCGGAGGACGTGGAGGAGGTCGCGCGGCGTTGGCTGGCCGATCCCCTCGGCCGGGCGGAACTGGCTCGGCGGGCTCGGGCCCGCGTCCTGGCCGAACACACCTACGCGCACCGGCTGCGGCGGCTGGCGGAGATCATGCGCCAGACCTTCGATCTTGCGGGAACCGTTGGATTCTGCGATAGAAAAAAAGGATCGGTTGTGCCCGCGCCGCAAGACAAGGAGTGATCGTGGCCACATTCCAGTGCGCTTCGTGCGGCTTCTCCCGGGAGGTTCCCGCCCGTCTCGCCGGGCGCAGGACCAAGTGCCCGCAATGCGGGATTCCGGGTGCAGTGGCCGGAACGACCGAGGGAAAGGCGCCGGCGTCGGCGATTCCGGCCTTCTTCGCCTGCCCCTCCTGCGGCCGGAGGACCGAGGTGCCCGCGCGTCTCGTGGGGCGGAGCGCCAAATGCCCCTCCTGCGGCGGTATCGGCACGATCACCGCCGCGCCGCCCAAACCCGCGGACCTGGAAGTGGACTCCATCTCCCTGGACGATCTGGTTCAGGATGCGCCGCCTCCGCCGACCCCGCGCGGCGATCCCTCGCAACCGCTCCCGACCCTGGCCCCGGATGCGCCCCCGCCCTCGGAAGCTCCGCGACTGTTCCAGGGCAATCCGCTGAAGAACCTTTTCGCCGGAATCGTTTCCGGTCTGCTCGGCGTCTTTTTCTGCCTCGCCCTGGCCGGGTTGGTCTTCCCCCAGGCCGCCCTGGCTCCGTTCTATCCGTCGGCCCTGGGGATGGCCCTGATTTCGGCCGCCGTCATGGGCACGGTCTACGCCACGCGGAGTTGTGTACCCTTCGCGATCGCCGGACCCGAGTCCATGGCCTGCGCCCTGTTGGCCCTGATGGCGGGCGACGTGGTCCGGGCCATGCCCGGAAGCCCTCCCGAAACGGTCTTCGCCACGGCGGCCGTCGCGGTGGCCCTGAGCGCCTGTGTGGCTGGAGGCATGAGCTGGCTGGCCGGTCGCCTGCGGCTCGGCGCGTTGGTGCGCTTCATCCCCACGCAGATCATCGGCGGCGTGTTGGCGGCGGTGGGCGTTTTCCTCCTGGCGGGGGCCCACGGATTCGTCACCGGCAAACCGTTTTCCCTGGCCGAACTGCTCGGGGGATTGTCCCTGGAGGGATTGTCCCGCTTCCTGCCGGACGCCCTGAGCCAGCCCTGGACGGCGGCCATGCTTTTCGGCGGTCTGCTCTTCGTCCTCCTTTTCCGCTTGCGGCATTCCCTGTTCCTGCTGCTTCTGCTTGGTCTGGGGGTGGCAGCTGGTCTGGCCGGAAACTGGTGGCCGGGTTCGGCCCTGGCCCGGTTGGCCGACGTCTCGGGCTTTCTTCCGGCCGGGGCCATCCCGCCCATGTCCCTGCTCATTTCCGATTGGCTCCCGGGCGTGTCCTGGACCGTTGTTTTCGACCAGGCCCCGTCGGCGTTGGCCCTGGTGGCCTTGCTGGTGATGAGCGACATGTCGCGCATCACGGCCCTGGAAATCTCATTGGGCCGTGAACTGGATCTGGATCGGGAGTTCCGTATCCTGGGCCTGGGCAATCTCGCCGCCGGGGTGTGCGGCGGTCTGCCCGGAGCGGTGTCCCTGGGCAGGAGCCTGGGAAACCGGGCCGCCGGAGCCGCCGGTCCCCTGGCGGGCATCGTGGCCGCCTTGGTCTGCCTGGCCGCGTTCCTGCACCTGGGCCCCTGGCTCGGACTGGTGGCCCGCTTCGTGCCCGGCGGTTTTCTCGTCTATCTCGGCCTGAGCCTGCTCAAGGACTGGCTCCTGGACACCCGGGGCGAGTTCACCCGCAAGGACGACTACGCCCTGCTCTGGCTGACCTTCGTCGTGACCGTGGTGCTGGGGCTGCTCCTGGGCATGGCAGTGGGACTGGTCCTGGCCATGCTCGTAACCGTGAGCCGCTATGGGCGCGGCGCGTCCGTGGGCCGGGTTCTGTCCGGTGACAGCCACCGCAGCAACGTGGATCGGGCCAAGACCCAACTCACGATCCTGCGCGAAAAGGGCGGCCGGACGCTCATCCTGGAACTGCGCGGGTTCCTCTTCCTGGGCTCGCTGCAGGGGGTGCTGCGTTGCGTGCATCAACGCCTGGCCGACCGCGACGCCGAGCCCTTGCGCTACGTGGTCCTGGATTTCGGCGCGGTCACCGGCCTGGGCTCCTCGGTGAACATGGGCTTTTCCATGCTCACCCGCTTGGCCGACGCCCAAGGCTTCCGGCTGGTGCTGGCCCAGTTGTCCCTGGAGGTCTCCCAGCACCTGGAACGGGCCGGTCTGCTCAGGCCCGGCGACGAGGACGCGCCGGTTCAGGCGTTCATGAACCTGGATTATGCCCTGGAATGGTGCGAGAATCGCATCCTGGAGGCGGAGGGCGCCCTCGGCGGCCCGGAGATGTCCCTGGCCGATCTTCTGCGGCCGGTCTTCCCGGACCCGGAGGTGGTGCCGCAGCTGTTGCGTGTGCTGAAGCGGGTCGAAGTCCGCAAGGGGCAACACGTGTTCCGACAGGGCGATCTTTCCGATTCGCTCTACTTCATCGAGTCCGGCATGGTGAACGTCGAACTGGAGCTGGAGGGCGGGCGCATTCTGCGGCTGAAGAAGCTTGGTCCGGGCACGGTCTTCGGCGAGATGGGCCTGTACACCACGGCCCCTCGCTCGGCTTCGGTGGTGGCCACCCGCACATGCGTCCTGCATCGCCTTTCGACGGAGAGCTTCCGGGCGCTTCAGGAGCGCGCGCCGCGCCTAGCCTCAGCCGTGCATCGCTTCGTGGTCACACTCCTGGCCGATCATCTTTCCGACGCCAACCGCAAGCTGCGCGACCTCTCGCGCCGCTGAGCCTCAGACGCCCAGCCCCAGATCCCCGAAGACGTAATCCCGCAAGGCCTGGTTCCAGGGGCGGGGCGTGACGCCCGTGGCCTCGGTGAAGGCGCTCGTGTCGAGCACCGAAAAGGCCGGGCGCGCCGCCTTGGAGGGCCAGGCCGAGGAAGGAATGGGTTGGACTCGGCAAGGCAGGCCCGCCAGATGGACGGCCTCGGCCGCCAGTTCGCACCAGGTGGCCCGGCCGGAGTTGGCCAGATGCAGGACGCCGTCGACCTTCGACGCCGCCAGGGCCAGGGCCAGTGCGGCCAGGTCCGGGGTGTAGGTCGGCGAGCCTTCCTGGTCGTGGACCACGTTGAGCGATTCACGGGTCTTGGCCAATTCGAGAATCTTGGTCACGAAGTTGGTCCGTCCGGGTCCATAGAGCCATGCCGTGCGGGCCACGGTCACGCCGGGCAGGCCGCGCAGGGCCTCCTCTCCGGCCAGCTTGCTGGCCCCGTAGACCGAGAGGGGACCGGTGGGATCGCCGGGGCGCAACGGCTCATGACCCCGGCCGTCGAAGACGAAGTCCGTGCTGAAGTGCAGAAGACGGACGCCGCGCTCGGCGCACAGCCGCCCGAGCAGGGCGGGCAGGTCGCGGTTCAGACGGTAGGCGGCCTGGGGTTCGTCCTCGGCCTGATCCACTGCGGTGTAAGCTGCGGCGTTGAAGGCCATATCCGGCTTCTGGCGGTCGAGAAAGCTTTCCAGGGCCCGGGCGTCCAGGGGATCGAAATCCTGTGAGGAGAGGGGCAGGGCCACGGCCTTGGAACGCTCCAGGGCCCGCGTCAGTGCCTGTCCCAACATGCCCCGACGGCCGCCGAACACGGCGACCTTGGCCCCGGCCAGGGCGGTCACGCGCGTTCTCCGTACCATTCGTCCATGAAGCGGCGGTAGGCCCCGCTCTGCACGGATTCCAGCCAGGCGGCATTGTCCCGGTACCAGTCCAGAGTTTGGGCCAGACCGGTTTCGAAGTCCAGGGAGGGAGCGAAGCCCAGTTCACGGGCGGCCTTGGAGAAATCCATGGCGTAGCGCTGGTCGTGGCCGGGGCGGTCCTTGACGAAGGTGATGAGCGATTCCGGCTTGCCGAGAGCCTTGAGGATGGCCCGGACCACATCCAGGTTGGCGCGTTCGGCCGCGCCGCCGAAGTTGTAGACTTGGCCCGGCGCGCCGCGCGTCAGGGCCAGCTCCACCCCCTTGCAGTGGTCCCCGACCCAGATCCAGTCGCGCACATTGGTCCCCTGGCCGTACACCGGCAGGGGGTCGCCGTTCTTGGCCTTGAGGAACATGAGTGGGATGAGCTTTTCCGGGAACTGGTAGGGACCGTAATTGTTCGAGCAGCGGGTGATGATGACGGGCAGGCCGTAGGTCTCGCGGTAGGCCCGGCAGACAAGGTCGGCCGAGGCCTTGGAGGCGGAGTAGGGGGAGTTGGGCGAGAGCGGCGTGGATTCGTTGAAGGTTCCGTAAGCGCCGAGGCTGCCGTAGACCTCGTCGGTGGAGATCTGCACGAAGCGTTTGACGCCCCGCAGCCGGGCGCATTCCAGGAGATTCTGCGCGCCCATGACGTTGGTGCTCAGAAACGGCGCTGGATCGTTGATGGAGCGGTCCACGTGGGATTCGGCGGCGAAGTTGACCACCGCCTCCAGGCGATGCTCCTCCAGCAGGGAGAGAACCAGCGCCCGGTCCCCGATGTCGCCGTGGATGAAGACGTAGTTCGGATCGGCCCGCCCGGCCTGCTCCCGCTCCAGGGCCAGGAGGTTGTGGCGGTTTCCGGCGTAGGTCAATCGGTCCAGGTTGACCACGACCCAGTCCGGGTGCGCGGAGAGCACGCCCTGAATGAAGTTGGTGCCGATGAAGCCACAGCCGCCGGTGACGAGAAGCCGCATGTCGTGTCCTTTGTTGATGGGGCAAAATAGCGGCAAAGCGCTCCCGGCGCAAGGCGCGCCGTCAGTCGTCCAGCTCCCCGGTTCGGCGCAGGGCTTCGTGCAGCAGGATGCCCGCCGCGGTGGACATGTTCAGGCTGCGCACCTGCCCCTTGATGGGAATGCGCACGAGATGCTCGGACAGGGCCAGAACCTCGCCGGGCAGGCCAGTGGTCTCCGGGCCGAGCACGATGGCGTCTCCGGGCTCGAAGGCGAAACGGTGGGCCGGGGCGCCGCCGCGGGCGCTGGAAAGCACCAGGCGGGCGGGAGCCGTCTCGCGTAGGAAGTGGTCCAGATCCGGGTGGACGTGCAGATCCACGTGCGGCCAGTAGTCCAGCCCCGCGCGCTTGAGGTAGCGGTCGGCCAGGGAGAAGCCCAGGGGTTCGATGAGGTGCAGGGGCACCCGCATGGCTGCGCAGAGTCGGGCCACGTTGCCCGTGTTCGGGGGAATTTCCGGGTTGAACAGGACCAGACGCATGGCGGCTCCGGGAAAGAAAAAGCCCCGGTCTTGCCGGGGCTGTGGTCTCGTGGTGGGCGATCCGTGATTTGAACACGGGACTTCCACCGTGTGAAGATGGCACTCTAACCGCTGAGTTAATCGCCCACGAGGGAACGTCTCTATAACCAGACTCCCGGCGGCTGGCAAGGACTTTTTTCGACGCGTCGACTTTTTTTGCCGGGGTCAAGTTCTTTTTGGAACATGGCTTGTCAAAGATCGTGAGTTGACCCATAAGAGCGGGTACTTCCTTATTCGTTTGATTCCGCCCAGGGGGGTCCATGACCACGACCTACACCGTCTTCCAGGAGCAGCTTCCAGAGTTGTTCCGCCAGTGGAGCCGTGAGTACGCGCTCCACGTGCCGGCCCGGGCCGCCGAGGGGTTTTATGATTTCCGCCCCTGGCATGAGGATCTCGAAGTGGCGTGGGAGTATGACGTCGCCTACAACTCCCCCAAGCGCTACCTCCTTCCGCCGCGCGAAACGCTCATCCGTTACGACCTCGCGGCGTACACCGCGGAGCCGGTCTTCGAGGCTCCGGCGCAGATTCTCTTCGGGGTTCATCCTTATGATCTGAAGGCCCTGAACCAGCTGGATCAGATCATGGAGGGCGGCAGCCCGGACCAGAACTACATGCGCCGCCGGGAGGCCACCCTGATCATGGCCCTGGACCCGCTGACCGTCTCGCCCACGGCCTTCTGGGGCAGCATCGGCGCGGACAAGGTGAACCACGGCTACGATCTGTACTGGACCAAGATCGGCCCGGCTTCCTTCCTGGTCCAGGTGGGGTCGGCGCGCGGCGAGGAACTCCTGCGCCGCGCCGGGGAGCCCATGAAGGCCACGGCCGCCGACCGCGAGGCCGCGCGCCGGGCCAAGCTCCGCGCGTTGTCGCTGACGCGGGCCAACTCTCTCAAGTACAACTGGGAGGAGACCCCGCGCATCCTGGGCCGCAGCTGGGATTCGCCCATCTGGCGCAAGTACGCGGTGATGTGCTTGGCCTGCGGCTCCTGCAACCTGGTCTGCCCCACCTGCTACTGCTTCGACATCCGCGAAGAGGCCGACGACCGGCTGGAGAAGGGCGAGCGCTTCCGGGCCTGGGACGGCTGCATGCTGGAGTCCTTCGCCCGGGTGGCGGGCAACCACAATTTCCGGCCCAAGGCCCTGGACCGTTACCGTCACCGCTATTTCCGCAAGGGGAAATACATCTACGACAAGTTCGGGGAACTGGGCTGCGTGGGCTGCGGCCGTTGCGTCCGCGCCTGCACGGCCGGGATCGCCAACCCTCTGGCCGTGTTCAACGAGCTTTGGGAGGAGTCGGGCAATGAGTATTAAGAACTTCTCTCCCTATGTGCCGCGTCCGGCGACCCTCGTGGCCAAACAGAAGCTCTCGGACTTCGTGACCCTGTTCACCTTCGAGCAGGACAACGGCAAGCCCCTGGCCCACAAGCCCGGGCAGTTCGTGAACCTGTCCATCTACGGGGTGGGCGAGGCGCCGTTCTCCATCAGCTCCCCGCCGGAGCAGAAGAACGTCTTCGAGCTGGCCGTGCGCAAGATCGGCACCGTGACCCAGGCCCTGCACGCCCTGGAGCCGGGGGCCAAGATCGGCATCCGCGGCCCCTACGGGAGCTTCTTCCCCGTGCAGCAGTTCGTGGGCAAGGACACGCTCTTCGTGGCCGGCGGCCTGGGCTACATCCCGTTGCGTTCGCTGCTGCGCTACCAGCTCCGGCACCGTGAGGAGTTCGGCCGGATCATCGTGCTCATCGGCACCCGCGACCCCAAGGAGCGCATCTTCACCGAGCAGATCAAGCGTCTGGGCGAACGGGGGGACGTGGAGGTCCTGGAGACCGTGGACCGGGGCGACGAGACCTGGCAGGGCAACGTGGGCCTGATCACGACGCTTCTGCCCAAGGTCCAGATCGACGCGGCGGGCACCTTCGTGGCCATGGTCGGACCGCCGATCATGTACCGCTTCGTCATCGCCGACTGCCGCAAGATCGGCATCCCGGCGGAGCAGATATACGTCTCCCTGGAACGCAAGATGAAGTGCGGCCTGGGCAAGTGCGGGCACTGCCAGATCAACGACCTGAACGCCTGCATCGACGGCCCGGTGTTCCGCTACACGGACATCGAGGCGTACCAGGAAGCCATCTAACCCGGAGGCGGCCATGACGGCGAAACCGAGAATAGCCTTCTTCGACTTCGCGGGCTGCGAGGGCGACCAGCTCCAGGTGGCCAACCTGGAGGAACGTCTGCTGGACATCCTCGGCCACGTGGAGGTTGTCAGCTTCCGCGAGGTCGCCACGCGCTCGGCCGAGACCTACGACGTGGCCTTCGTCGAGGGCTCCATCACCCGGCCCGAGGACATCGAGCGCATCAAGAGCATCCGCGCCAATGCGGGCGTGCTCGTGGCCCTGGGGGCCTGCGCCTGCATCGGCGGCATCAACTGCCTGAAGAACTTCATGGCCGAGAACGTCTACCGCGAGGAGGTCTACGGACCCTCCGCCCGTTGGTATCCGACCGCCCCGGCCCGGCCGCTCAAGTCCGTGGTCAAGGTGGACGCGGAAATTCCCGGTTGTCCCGTGGACCCGGCCGAGTTCGCCCGGGTGGTCAAGGAAGTGCTTCTGGGCAAGACGCCCTGGCTGCCGGACTGGCCGGTCTGCGTGGAGTGCAAGGAGGCCGGGAACATCTGCCGCTTCGAGATGGGCCGCATGTGCCTGGGCATCATCACCCGGGCGGGCTGCGGGGCCTGCTGCGTCACCGAAGGGGCCCATTGCTGGGGCTGCCGCGGGCTGGTGCCCGGGGCCAACCTGGACTCGGCCCGCATCGTCCTGGACCGCGCCGGGCAGGACCGCCGGGCCGTGCAGGATCTGCTCCGTTTCTACCTGGGAGACACCGCCGCCACGCTCTAGGCGGCTTGCGAGGACGTCATGGCGAAAAAGACGCAGCAGTCGGCGGCTCCGGGCGGGGCCGGAAAGCGGGTGGATGTTCACTATCTGACCCGCGTCGAGGGCCACGGCAACATCGTGGTCGAGATCGAGGCGGACGGCCGCGTGTCGGCCTGCCGCTGGGAGGTGCCCGAGGCCCCGCGATTCTTCGAGGCCATGCTCATCGGCCGGGACTACCGCGACGTGCATCACATCACCTCGCGCATCTGCGGCATCTGCTCCATCGGGCACCAGCTGGCCTCGCTCCAGGCCACCGAGGACGCCCTGGACATCCGGGTTTCGGAGCAGACGCTTCTGCTGCGCCGCCTGGCCGTGCATGGCGAGAACCTCCAGAGCCATCTGCTGCACATCGCCTATCTGGTCTTGCCGGACCTGCTCGGCGTGGATTCCGTGATCCCCCTGGCCGAGACGCACAAGGACGCGTTGCTCAAGCTGGTGGCCGCCCGGCGCATGTCCAATGAGTTCTGCCGGATCATCTGCGGCCGCACCACCCATCCCCAGCGCATGACCCCGGGCGGCTGGATGAAGATCCCCACGGTTCAGGATTTGATGACCCTGCGCACCCTTCTGGTGGAGAGCCTGCCCAACCTGGACTTCGCCGTGGACCTGGTGGCCTCGTTGGCGGACAAGATTCCGGCCTTCGAGCGCAAGACCGAGTACATCGCGCTGGTTTCGCCCACGGACTACGCCCTGTACTGGGGCGAAGTCGGTTCCAGTCAGGATGAGCGCCACCCCGTGCGCGACTACAAGAGCGTGACTCGGGAATACTGTGTGCCGCAGTCCACGGCCAAGTGGAGCAAGAACGTGGACGAATCCTACATGGTCGGGGCCCTGGCGCGCTTCAACCTGAACGCCGCGAAGCTCACCCCCGGCGCGACGGCCGCCGCCGCCAAGCTCGGGCTCAAGCAGGGCTGCGCCAACCCGTTCATGAACACCGTGGCCCAGCTAGTGGAGTGTGTTCATTCGGTGGAGGACTCCGTGGCCCTCATCGACAAGCTCCTGGCGCGCGGCCCGCGCGAGGAGGCCCTGCCGCCCATCCGGGTCAAGGCGGGCAAGGGCGCGGGCGCGGTGGAGGTGCCCCGGGGCATCCTCTTCCACGCCTACGAGTACGACGCCAACGGCCGCGTCTTCCAGGCCGATTGCGTCATCCCCACGAACCAGAACCACGCCAACATCCAGAAGGACATGGAGGCCCTGGTCCCGACCCTGGCCGACAAGTCCGAGGCCGAGATCGAGCTCATCCTGTCCATGCTCGTGCGGGCCTACGATCCCTGCATTTCGTGCTCCACCCACACCCTGGACCTGCGGCCGGGGCAGGAGAAGAAGCTCGTGCGCTTCGTGCGCAAGTAGAACCCCTCAGTTCCGCATCTGAGACCCCGCCCCGGCGGGGTCTTTTTTTTCGCCGCGCGGATGGGAAGCCGCGTCGACGGCCGAATCCTGTTGACGCGCCGAAGTGGAATATGTACCTATGCCGTGTTACTGAAAATAGATTGATCATCATCTCGTCAGACAATTTTTGAAACATGATGCGCAGTCTGGAGGCCGCCATGATTCGCCGCCTGTTTCTTTTGTGCTCCGCCGTCCTGCTCGGCGCGGTTCCGGCCCTGGCCGGGGAGACCCGCGTGGTCACCGACGCCCTGGGCCGCCAGGTGACCATCCCGGCCAAGGTGGAGCGGGTCATTTGTTCAGGTTCCGGCTGCCTTCGGCTGCTGACCTATCTCCAGGCCCAGAACCTGGCCGTGGCCGTGGACGACATCGAGGGCAAGCGCAACCAGTTCGATGCCCGGCCCTATGCCATCGCCAATCCCGGTTTCCGCGACCTGCCGGTGTTCGGGCAGTTCCGGGGCGAGGACAACCCCGAGCGCATCCTCTCCCTGGCGGTGCAACCCCAGGTGATTCTCAAGGTCAACCCGGAGATGGGCACGAACCCCGTGGATCTGGAGCGCAAGACCGGCATCCCGGTGGTTGTG
The DNA here is from genome assembly GCF_000422565.1 of Desulfovibrio aminophilus DSM 12254. NCBI lineage: Bacteria > Pseudomonadati > Thermodesulfobacteriota > Desulfovibrionia > Desulfovibrionales > Desulfovibrionaceae > Desulfovibrio > Desulfovibrio aminophilus. The sequence continues at coordinate 90,803 of NZ_AUMA01000003.1, forward strand.
TTGCGCTATGGCGACCTGGGCCGGAAACGGCCGGAATTCTATGCCGCCCTGCGGCTCGTGGCCCAGGTGACGGATCGTGCGGAACGGGCCGAGGCCGTGATCCATTTCTTCGATGCGCGCATCGAGGAACTGGGCCGGAGGGTGGCCGGAATGCCGGATTCCGCGAAGCCCCGGGTCTATGTCGGCGGCGTGGCCTACAAGGGGCCGCAGGGATTTCATTCCACCGAGCCGGGCTACCCGCCGTTCCTCTTCCTGAACGCGCGCAACGTCGCCGCCGAGGGCGCGTTGACGCCGGGGCAGACCGTGGTGGCCAAGGAGAAGATCGTGGAGTGGAATCCCGACGCGCTCTTCCTCGACTTGGCCACCCTGCAACTGGGCGAGGACGCGGGCGGTCTGCACGAGTTGAAGACTGACCCGGCCTACCAGACCCTGGACGCTGTGAAGACCGGCAGGGTCTACGGCCTGCTGCCCTACAACTGGTATTCCCAGAACTACGGCTCCATCCTGGCCGACGCCTACTACGTGGGCAAGGTGCTCCAGCCCGAGCGCTTCCAGGACGTGGACCCGGCGGTCGAGGCTGACGCGATCTATTCCTTCCTCGTGGGCAAGCCCGTGTTCGAGGAGATGAACCGCCGCTTCGGCGGAATGGCCTTCAAGCCGGTTCCCCTGCGCTGATCATGCACTTCGCGGACGGGCAAATCCCCGGCGATTACGCCCGCTATGTGGGGCGCAAGGCGCTGCTCATTCTCGCCCTGACCTTGGCGACCGCCTGCGCTCTGGCCCTGTCACTGGGGCTCGGGGCGGCGGACCTTTCCCTGGCGGCGGTGCTCAGAACCCTGGCTGGCGCGGCCGATTCCGAGCGGGCCCGGGTCATCCTCTGGAACATTCGTCTGCCCCAGGCCCTGGCCTCCCTGGCCGCCGGGGCCGGCTTGGCCCTGAGCGGGGCGGCCATGCAGTCCATCCTGCGCAACCCCCTGGGGTCGCCGTTCACCCTGGGCATCTCCCACGCGGCGGCCTTCGGCGCGGCCCTGGCCGTACTGTTTCTGGGAGACGGGCGGCTGACCGCCGTCACGGGCGGGGCCGTGGCCCTGAGTCGGCCCGGCGTCATCGTGGCCTCGGCCTTCCTGTGCAGCCTGTCCGCCGCCCTGGTTGTGGTGGCCCTGGCGCGGCGGCGCGGCTCCACGCCCGAGGTCATGATCCTCGGCGGCGTGGCCCTGGGCGCGCTGTTCACGGCCGGAACCATGTTTCTGCAATATTTCGCCGACGATGTGCAGTTGGCGGCCATGGTCTTCTGGACCTTCGGCGACACGGCCCGGGCCGACTGGACCCAGGTGGGAGTGCTGGCTGTGGCCGCGCTGTTCGCGCTGATCTATTTCACCGCCAACGCCTGGAACTACAACGCCGTGGACGCGGGCGACGAGACGGCCCGGAGCCTCGGAGTGCGCGTCGGACGCGTGCGCCTCTGGGGCATGCTGGCCGCCACCCTGGTGACGGCGGTGATCATCGCCTTCCTGGGCGTCATCGGCTTCGTGGGGCTGGTCACGCCGCACATGGTCCGCCGGGTCATCGGCTCGGACCACCGCTTCCTGCTGCCCGCCTCGGCGGCGGCCGGAGCCCTGCTTCTGCTGGCCGCGGACACCGCAGCGCGTCTGATCCTGGCCCCGCACGTGCTGCCCGTGTCCGTGCTCACGGCCTTTCTCGGCGCGCCGGTCTTTTTCCTGCTCATTCTGAGGAGGCGGTCGTGATTCTGGATGTGGCCGGAGTGAGTTTTTCCTACAACGGCCGCCCCGTGTTGCGGGACGTGCGCCTCGGCGTTGGTCCGGGCGAGGTTCTGGCCGTGCTCGGGCCCAACGGCGTGGGCAAGACCACGCTGCTCAAATGCATCAACGCCATCCACCGGCCCAGCCGGGGGGCGGTGCTGGTGGAGGGCGAGGACGTGTTGCGCCTGTCGCCGGACGCCGTGGCCCGGGCCGTGGGCTACGTGCCCCAGCGCGGCGAGGCCCCGCGCTTGACCGTGTTCGACGCCGTGCTTCTGGGACGTCGGCCGCATATCCGTTGGCGCGCCGCGGACAAGGATCTGCGCATCGTGGAGTCGGCCATCCGCCATCTGCGCCTCGGGCATCTGCAACTGCGCCACCTGGACCAGCTCTCCGGCGGAGAATTGCAGAAGGTGGCCATCGCCCGGGCCCTGGTCCAGGAACCCCGCCTGCTGCTCTTCGACGAGCCCACCAGCGCCCTGGACATGCGCAACCAGGAGGACATCCTGCGCCTCATCCGGCACGTGGCGGTGGAGCACGGCATGGCCGTGGTCATGACCATGCACGACCTGAACACGGCCCTGCGTTTCGCCCACAAGCTGCTGTTCCTCAAGGACGGTCGGGTCTTCGCCGCTTGCAGCCCCGGCGAGATCGAGGCCGACACGGTGCGGGAGGTCTACGGCCTGCCCGTGACCGTGCATCGTGTCGACGACCACCCCCTGGTGCTGCCCAGAAGCGAGGTCTGATCATGCCTTGCGCCTTTTCCCTGGAATTGTTGCGGAAGGTCGCGGTGTTTCACGGCCACGAGTGCCCCGGACTGACCATCGGCATCCGCGCGGCCGAGCTGGCCTTGCGCGAGCTGGGCGGCCCCGGCCCGGACCTGGTCGCCGTGTCCGAGACGGACATGTGCGGCGTGGACGCCATCCAGGTGCTCACCGGCTGCACCTACGGCAAGGGCAATCTCATCCATCGCGACCTGGGCAAGATGGCCTTTTCCTTTTATCGGCGGGGCGCGGGCGGCTTCCGGGCCGTGCTGCGTCCCGAGGCGCGTGGCGGCATGGACGAGGAGATGGGGGCGCTTTTCCGCAAGCAGAGCGACGGCGCGGCCACGCCCGAGGAGGAGGTCCGGGCCCGCGTCTTGCGCGAGGAACTGCGGCGACGCTTTCTGGATTTGGAGTTGGAGGAGATGTTCACGATCACGCCGTTGCCCGAGCGGCCGCCGCGCCCGGCTCGGGTGCTGCGCAGCCTGGCCTGCGACTCCTGCGGCGAGATGACCATGGAGTCGCGGACGCGGCGTTTCGACGGCCAGACTCTCTGCATCTCCTGTTTCGAGGCCGTGGAGCAGAAAATCTGAAACCATCGGTCGCGCCCGGCATGAAAAAAACAGGCCCCGGTGAGTCTTCGCCGGGGCCTGTTTTTCGTCGCGCGGGAGGCGGGCTACAGTTCGTCCTCTTCCTCGTCGCCGGGTTCCTGGGCTTCCTTGATCTTCTTGGCGTAGGTCGCGGCCTCCAGACCGGCCACGCAGCCCTCGCCGATGGCCTTGGCGATCTGCAGCGGCGGCCCGGCGATGTCACCGGCCGCGAATACGCCGGGCACGTTGGTGCGCATGCGCTTGTCCGTGTCCACGTATTTCATGCTCTCGTCCAGGTTCAGGCCCAGGGTGGCGGCCAGCTCAAGCACGCCCTTGGCTCCCAGCTCGATGAACACCCCGGCCACGGCCAGGCGGGAGCCGTCGGAAAGCGTCAAGGCCTCCACCGCGTTCGTTCCCACGATCTCCAGCGGTTTGACGCCCTCGTGCAGGATCACGCCGCGTTCCAGGATCTGGGCGCGCAGGGCCTCGGCCACGTCCAGCTTCTCGCAGACCAGGTGGACGCTTTTGGCCATGTGCGTGAGAGTCAGCGCCCCTCCGGCCGCCGCGCTCTGGCCGCCGATGACGGCCACGTCCTCGCCCCTGAAGAAGCCGCCGTCACATTCCACGCAATAACTCACGCCCCGGCCCAGGAGTTCCTTCTCGCCGGGGACGCCGAGCTTGTTGCGGGTGGTGCCGGTGGCGATGACCAGCGTGCGGGCGACAACGTTCCGGCCGCCCTCGGTGGCCAGCTCGAAAAAGCGCCCCTTCTGTTCGATACGCAGGGCGTCCTCGCCCACGATTTCGGCTCCGAAGCCCAGGGCCTGTTCACGGCCCACGCGCAACATCTCCTCGCCCGTGACCTTGAACTGGCAACAGAGATTTTCCACGTGGGCCCAGTACAGGCTGCTTTTGTCCATGCGCCCCAGCAGGAGCACGGACGCCTTTTTGCGGGCCGCGTGGATGGCGGCCTGCAGACCGGCCGGGCCGCAACCCAGGATGACCACGTCGTACAGCGGATGATCGGGCATGACGCCTCCTTTGCATGCTGCCTTCAATAATAGGCGGGATGCCGCGTCTGGCAAGGGGGGGTCAGGGACGGCGCACCTGCTCTTCGATCCGTTTCCTGAGCGTCAGCATGCGCTCGTCCCGGGGCAGCTCCCCGAAAATCCGCGACAGGTGGCCGCTTTGGTCCAGAATACGCCGCGCGGTCGCGTAGTTCAGGTCGAAGACCCAACCCAGGAGCAGGAGGCGGAAGTCGTTGGAGAAGCGCATGTCGGCGTAGTTGGCCAGCCTGCCGCGCTCCAGTTGGCCGATGATGGCTTCCGAATAGCGGTCGGGGTCGCGCGCCACCCCCAGGCAGACCACAGGGTCCAGGGGCTTGTCGCCGTCCAGGTGGGAGAGCATGACCGGATAGATGTCCAGCTTGTCGGCGTCACGCACCCCCCGGGTCACGGCCCCCAGGGGCTCGGGCAGGCGCGGCGGCAGGGCCCGGACGTTGTGCAGGAAGACCGCGCCGAGGGCCACCCGGCGCGTGGCCGGGTCCAGGCCGCCCAGCAGTCCGTCGCGAAGCAGGACCGTGATGCCCATGCGGGCGTGGTTGCATGACTGGCGGTCGTTGAAGGTGTGGTGGCGGGCGAACTGCTCGAAGCGGCCCGCGTCGTGGAACAGGGCGGCGATCTCCAGCAGGCGGGCCGTCCCGGACTCCAGTCGCTCTTCGCGGGCGATGGTCCGGGCCAGTTCCAAGACGCGCAGGGAATGCTCGGCCTTGAGACGAATGTGGTAGTCGTGGTCGGCGTCGCCGTTTTTGAACCCGGCGGCGTAGTTCAGGAAGCGTTCGATCAGGGCTTCGACGTCCGGACCGTTGCTCACCGCAGCCTCTTTTTGCGATAGATGTAATCCAGTTCCGAGATTTCACCGGCGGCGCGGGCCCTCTCGATCTCCTCCAGTTCCTTGCGGCGGAGTTCCTCGGCCTCGCGGTCCAGTTCCTTGTCCCGGAAGATTCCCTTGGGCCCGTAGAGCAGGCGCAGGAAGAGCAGGATCAGGCCCAGGATCACGGCCACCAGGGCGAATTTGGCCAGGGTGGAGGAGAAGTCCCCATAGCCGGGCGTGAAGGGCCAAGTGTCCCAGAATGGGCCTTGGCCGAGAGAGGCCAGGGGAAGATGCATGGACATGTGTCGCTCCGTGGGCTGATTCGTTGTGGCGGCATAGTAAGGAGGCGCGGGGTTTCTGGCAAGGGGCGGGCGTGTTGAGTCCCGGGCCGGAATGAGGTAGAAATGATGAAAGACGCGGGAGACAGGCATGAGAGCGCTCATCGTCGAGGACGAGTTCACCAGCCGCAGGCTTTTGGAAAACATTCTCGCTCCCTATGCGGAGGGAATGTCCGTGACCAACGGCGAGGAGGCCGTGGCGGCCTTCGCCGAGGGCTTGGCGGAGGGTAGACCCTTCGACCTGGTCTGCATGGACATCATGATGCCCGCCATGGACGGGCAGCAGGCGGTGCGGACCATCAGGCAACTGGAGAGCGCCTCGGGCGTGAAGCCCGCCGATGAGGCCAAGATCATCATGATAACGGCCCTCGACGATCCCAAGAACGTGGTTTCGGCCTACTACCGCGGCGGCGCGGCCGCCTACCTGACCAAACCGATCAATGTCCGGGAATTTCTCGACCTGATCCGCGACATGGGACTCATCCTCTGATGCGCGCACGGTTTTTCATTCCTTTCGCCGTCCTGTTTCCGCGTGCGGCCCAAGCCGCCGAAACGGCGCTGTCCGGGGTGGGCTTCATCCGTTCGTATCTCCTCGGGCAGGGCGACTTCGGAGGCCTGGACATCCTGGACATCATCGTCCTGGTCCTTGTGGCCGTGGTGCTCGTGCGGGTTCTGCGCAACGGCGGATTCCGGCGCGGTGGAGAGCCTCCTGAAGGCCGCGCGGAAGGGCCGGAAGCCGAACAACTCCGGGACGAGGAGAATCTGGAGGCGCGCCATGCCCGAGCCCGCGAGGCCTGGGCCCGCCTGTCCGGCGGGAGCGCCCCGGCGGGAGCTGGAGGAAATCCGGTTTCAACCCCGGCCTCGGCCGGTTCCGAGGAGCGGGAATTCCTGGCCGGAGCCAAGGCCGCCTTCGTTCGCATCCAGGGTTCCTTCGGCAAGGGCGATCTGGCCGACCTTTCCGGTTTCGCCACGCCCGAAGCCGTGGAGTGGTTCGCCAAGCGGATGGTGAATCCGTCGCCCGGTCCGCCGGAGATCGTCCTGCTGGAGGCCGAGGTTGTGGAGCGCGAGACAAGCGGCGGCCTGGAGCGTGTGCGTGTGCGCTACAAGTCTCTCATGCGCGAGGGGGCGGGACGTTCCGCGCCTCATGATGTCTCCGCCCTCTGGCGTTTTTCCCGCCGTGTCGATGATCCGTCCTCGCACTGGACCCTTGAGGCCGTCGAGGAGTGAGGCTATTATCCCCCCGCCCGTGACACGGGCCATTCCGTTTCGTTCCGGAGGATCTCTTGCTGAAGGACTTCCCGCGTACAGCCTCCCTGGAGGAATTGCTGGACATCGCCCGGGCCGAGTTCGGGCCGGTGCGTTTCGAGGACGTGCAACTGGGCGACGCCCGGCTGCATATTCTCCAGATCGAGGACATGCCGCGCTACCTGGACACCCTGGTGAACCGCGCACGTCCCGGTGAGCCCGTGCGGTTGCCGCTTTGGGCCAAGATTTGGACCTCGGCCCTGATCCTGGGCACGATGCTGCGGCGCTATCCGCTGCCCAACGGATCGGAAATACTGGAGATCGGCTCCGGCTGCGGCCTGTGCGGCTTGGCCGCGGCGGCGGGGGGGGCGAACGTGACCCTCTCGGACAAGGAGCCCGCCGCGCTCCTGTTCAGCCGCATCAACGCCCTGAAGAACGGGCTGGCCGACCGAGTGGAGGTGTGCCCCGCCGACTTCACCCGGGATCGTCTGGGCCGTCGCTTCCACAGCATCATCGGCTGCGAGGTGCTGTACGAGGACGCGGTCTACGCTCCGCTGCTGGATTTCCTGGACGCGCACATCCTGCGCGAGGCCGGTTCCGAGGTCGTCCTGGCCCAGGACGGCGCGCGCCAGGGGCGGGTTTTTTTCGAGCGGGCCCGGGAGAAATACCGCCTTTTGCGCAAGGAGGTTCCCTGCGCCGGACAGGAAGGCACCGCCACGACCGTTCTGTATCGTTTGGGGGTCACGGGGTCATGATCCGGCTCACCGATTGCTTCAAGGCTTACACCGAGGACCAGGACAAGGCCGCCTCGCCCGCCGAGACCGTGGCCCGGGTGCGCGGCCTGCTGGAGGCCCGTTGCCGGGGCGTCCTGGAGGAGACTCGGCGCGTGGACACGGGCCGGCTGGGCATTCCCGTGTTCCTGAGTGTCTGCGGCGCGGCCGCGCGCGACGTCATGCCCACGCGCAAGCAGATGGGCAAGGGCGCCTCGCCGGAGCAGGCCGAAGCCTCGGCGCTCATGGAACTGGTGGAGCGCTTCAGTTATTTCAGCTTTTGGGCCGATCCCGAGCATTTTCAGTCCTTGCGCTGGTCCGAGGCCAAACGCCGTTTTGGGGCCGGGCTCATGGACATTTCCAGAATTCTTCAGTCCGTGGGCGAGGATATGCCGCAGGAGCAGGCCGAGACGGTCATGGATATCGTGCGCTGGCGTTTCCACCCGGCCCTGGATGTGTCCTCCGGAAACGAGGTCGCCGTGCCCTTGGACTGGTTCAAGAAGCTCAACGAGTTCAACGGGTCGTCCGCCGGAAACAGCTTCGAGGAGTCGATACTCCAGGGGGCCTGCGAACTGGTGGAACGACACGTCTCGGCCCTGGTGGACCGCAGCCGTCCCGTGCTGCCCACCCTGGACCCGGCGAGTTTTCATGACGAGGTGCTTGTGCGCCTCTGCCGGGCTTTCTCGGACAACGGCATCGTGCTCCTGCTCAAGGACATCACCTTGGGCATGCCCGTGCCCACCGTCGCGGCCCTGGCCTACGACCCGGCCTCTTTTCCGGCCATGAGCGAGATCGTCTTCACCGCCGGGACGGCCGCCTCTCCGGCCAAGGCCGCCATCCGGGCCGTCACCGAGGTGGCCCAACTGGCGGGCGATTTCCAGACCGGTCGGGTCTACGAGGCCTCGGGTCTGCCCAAGTTCACCGATCTGGGACAGATTCGCTGGCTGGAGCAGGGCCCTCTGGTTCCCCTGGATTCGCTGCCCTGTGTGGAGAACCGCAACATTTTGCGGGAACTGGAGGCCCTGGCCCGGGGGCTCGACCACCAGGGATACCGCCTCTACAGCGTGGATACGAGCCACCCGGACCTGGGCGTGACCACGAACTACAATTTCGTGCCCGGCTTCGAATTCCGGGAACGCACGCCGAATCGGAGTCTGGGTCTGTTCGTGGGGCGCATCCTGGCCGAGGAGGCCCCGCCCGACGCCGCCGAACGCGGGCTGGCCGTGCTCGGCCGGACCTGCCCGGGTGCATCCTATCTGCCGTTCTTCATGGGCCTGCTGCGCCTGCGCCAGGGCCGCAATCAGGAGGCGGCTGCGAGCTTCGCCGAGGCCGAGCCGATCCAGCCCGCCGCCGGGGAACGCGCCCTGGCGGCCTTCTATCAGGCCTACGCCATGACTCAGGCCGGATTGTGGGAGGAGAGCATCCCGCATCTGGACCGGGCCGCACTCCAGGATTCGGAGGTCAAGGAGTTCTTCAACCTGCGCGGGGTGGCGCGGTTCAAACTGAAGCGCTACCAGGAGGCCATGACGGACTTCCAGGAAGCTCTGGCCCTGGACAGCGGTTCCGCCCCGGACTTGGCCAACCTGGGCTTGTGCCACAAGTTCCTGGGGCACGCCGAAGAGGCCCTGGACTATCTGGGGACCGCATTGGAACTGGACCCTTCCCTGGACTGGGCGCGCAAGCATTATGAGGAATTGTTGCGCGGCTGAACTCGGAAGGCCGGTTGGGAAAAAAAGCGCAAAGTCCGCTTGAATGTGAGGTTCTGTTGACAAAAAGCTGTTCAAGCGAGTATCAGTCAAAAAATTACTGCGCAAAAGTTTTCCGGCAAATGGCGGCGGCTTGCCGCTTGATGGATAGGGTAGATTCCGGGGCGGTCTTTTGTCCCGGAGAGAGGAAAAAGACCTGTTCCAACGCGTTATAGGAGGAAAACACATGGCTGTTGTGGAATTCAAGGGCAAGAAATTCGAGGTGGACGAGGACGGCTTCCTGCAGCGCTTCGACGACTGGAACCCCGAGTGGGTGGAGTACGTCAAGGAGTCCGAGGGCATCAAGGAGCTGACCGACAACCACAAGAAGGTCATCGAGTTCCTGCAGGACTACTACAAGAAGAACGGAATCGCCCCCATGGTCCGCATTCTGTCCAAGGTGACGGGCTTCAAGCTCAAGGAAATTTACGAGCTGTTCCCGTCCGGTCCCGGCAAGGGAGCCTGCAAGATGGCCGGCCTGCCCAAGCCCACGGGCTGCGTCTGATTTTTCTCGCTGAGCGTGCATCCGAAAACGGGGGCTCCGGCCCCCGTTTTTCTTTTCCGGCGGGCGCTGCGGGGAGGGGGCTTTTCCCTCTTGCCAAATCGGGGTTCCATGCGTATATGAATCTGCTTCGCGCATCCAGAACCAGGAGATCGCCATGAAAGAGAAAATTCATCCCAAGCTCCACGCAGCCAAGATCCGCTGCCACTGCGGCTTCGAAATCGAGGCCAAGTCCACCAAGGGGCAGGTCGTGGACGTGGAAATCTGCTCCCATTGCCACCCGTTCTTCACGGGCAAGCAGCGTTTCGTGGACACCGCCGGTCGTATCGACCGCTTCCGCAAGAAGTACGCCAAGTTCCAGGAGCCCGGCGAAGCCGGGAAATAGCCCCCTGGGGCGCGTCCGGGGAATGTGCCTCCGGGGGATGGTGTCCTTCCCGGACACTTTCTCCCGGGGGCTTTCTTGTTTGCCGAAAGGCCGGGTTCGACCGACGTCGCCGTCGCGCCGGGAAACCGGGAAGGAACCGCCAGGGTGAGACTTCGGAATCTGCTTCTGCACGCCGCCCAGGAGACCGTGGGAGGCCAAGCCGTGATCGAGGGCGTCATGATGCGCGCCAAGGATCGCCTGGCCATAGCCGTGCGTCGCCCGGGAGGCGAGATCCACGTGGAGGTCCGGCCCTGGTTTTCCCTGACGAAGGCCCCTCTTCTGCGCAAACCCTTCGTGCGCGGCTTCCCCGTGCTGCTGGAAACCCTGGTCAACGGCATCAAGGCCCTGAACTTCTCGGCCACCCAGGCCGTGGACGAGGAGACCGACGGCGAGATCACCGGGTTCCACTTGGCTTTGACCATGGTCGTGGCCATCGGCGCGGCCCTCGGACTCTTCGTCGTCCTGCCGCACTTCTTTTCCTTGGCCATGGAATGGCTCGGCCTGTCCGGCGACGTGGACGCCCTGAGCTTCCACATCTGGGACGGCCTGTTCAAACTGCTCCTGTTCGTGGGCTACATCCTGGCCATCTCCTACGTGCCGGACATCCGGCGGGTCTTCCAGTACCATGGGGCCGAGCACAAGGTCATCTGGACCTTCGAGAGCGGCGGCCTGCTCACGCCGGAGTCCACCCGGCCCTTCAGCCGCCTGCACCCTCGTTGCGGCACGGCCTTTCTGCTCTTCGTCCTGGCCGTGAGCATCGTGCTCTACACATTTCTCGTCCCCTGGCTGTTGACCTTCTACGCCCCGTCAGTCTTCCTGGTGAAGCACCTCTACATCGTGACCCTCAAGCTCTTCCTGATGATCCCGGTGAGCTGTCTGGCCTATGAGATGATCAAGTTCGCCGGGCGCTATCGCGACAACGGTTTGTGCAAGATTCTCTGCTGGCCTGGGCTGGCCATGCAGATATTGACCACCAAGGAGCCCGACGACCGCCAGATCGAGGTGGCCATCGCTGCTCTCAAGGGTGCGGTGGGCGAAAGGAGTGCCTGCTGATGTTCGCCAAGCTGGAACAGATCGAGCGCACCTTCATCGACCTGGAAAAGGAGCTGTCGCAACCCGAGGTCTTCGGCGACCAGGAGCGCTACCGCAAGCTGACCAAGAGCCATTCTGACATGGGCGAGATCGTCAAGGTCTTTCGTGACTACAAGCGCCTGACCCAGGAACTGGCCGACAACAAGGAGCTGGTCCGGGACGCCGACCCCGAGATTCGGGAGATGGCCCATGCCGAGATCGCGTCCATCGAGGAACGCCTGCCCGCCTTGGAGGAGGAGTTGAAGATTCTGCTCCTGCCCAAGGATCCCATGGACGACAAGAACATCATCGTGGAAATCCGCGCGGGCACCGGTGGCGAGGAAGCCGCGCTGTTCGCGGCGGACCTCTACCGCATGTACGCCCGCTACGCCGAGGCCCAGGGCTGGAAGGTCGAGGAAATGTCCAGCCATGACACCGGTTCCGGCGGATTCAAGGAAGTGATCGCGGCCATCTCCGGCAACAAGGTCTACTCCAAGCTCAAGTACGAGTCCGGGACCCACCGGGTGCAGCGCGTCCCGGCCACCGAGGCCCAGGGGCGCATCCATACCTCGGCCGTGACCGTGGCGGTGCTGCCCGAGGCCGAGGAGGTGGACGTGGAGATCAAGCCGGACGAGGTCCGGGTGGACGTGTTTCGTTCCTCCGGCCCCGGCGGCCAGAGCGTGAACACCACGGATTCGGCCATCCGCGTGACGCACCTGCCCACCGGCCTGGTGGTCTCCTGCCAGGACGAGAAGTCCCAGCACAAGAACAAGGCCAAGGCGCTCAAGGTGCTGCGTTCGCGGTTGCTCCAACTGGAGCAGGACCGCAAGAACGCCGAATACAACGAGGCCCGGCGCAGTCAGGTGGGATCGGGCGACCGCTCGGAGCGCATCCGCACCTACAACTTTCCGCAGGGACGGGTCACGGACCACCGCATCAACCTGACCCTCTACAAGCTCGCCGCCGTTCTGGAAGGAGATCTGGACGAGCTGGTCCAGGGACTTGTCAGCCACTACCAGACCGAGGCCCTGACTCGTCAGGCCGGAGCCCAGTAGCACGCCCATGACCGGACCCACCGTCCGGGAAATTCTCGGAAAGTCCCAGGAGTACCTCGCCGCGCGCGGCGTGGACTCTCCGCGTCTGTCGGCCGAACTGCTGCTGGCCGAGGTCTTGGGAACGGACCGTCTGCATTTGTTCCTGAACATGGACCGGCCCCTGGCGGGTGAGGAACTGGCCCGGGCCCGCGCGCTGGTGACCCGTCGCGGCCGGGGCGAACCCGCCGCCCTGATTTTGGGCCGCAAGGAGTTCTGGGGGCTGGAATTCACGGTCTGCGGCGACGTGCTCGTGCCCCGGCCCGAGACGGAATGCATCGTGGAGGAGGCCGGGAGCCTCTTTCCTCGGGACGCGGCCCTGACCATCGTGGACCTGGGCACGGGTTCGGGCTGCTTGGCCGTGATTCTGGCCCTGCAGTTTTCAACCGCCCGGGTGGCGGCCGTGGACCTGAGCCCGGCCGCGCTCGCCGTGGCCCGTGAGAATGTCCGGCGGCATGGCGTGGCGGAGCGGGTCACCCTGACCCGGGCCGACGCCGGGGCCTGCCCCCTGGCCGACGACTGCGCCGATCTCGTGGTGGCCAACCCGCCCTACATCAGTGACGTCGAGTACGCCGAGCTTTCCCATGAGGTGCGCGATTTCGAACCGCCGCTGGCCCTGCGCGGCGGGCCGGACGGCCTGGATCAGATTCGGGCCCAGGCTCCGGAAATGGCCCGCATCCTGCGCCCCGGCGGCGTGGTCTTGATGGAGATCGGCTGCGGCCAGGGCGCTGCCGTCCGGGCCTTGTTCGAGGGACTGGACGCCTTCGGCGAAGTGGCGGTTCTGCGCGACTTGGCCGGTCTGGACCGTGTGCTTTTGGCCCGCCGCCGTTGATCAGGCTGTGGTGAAAAGCACACAACTCCCGGAAAGCTGTGGGGAAAACCCTACGAAAAACGGCTGCCCGTACCGTGGGTGGGCAGTGGGAATTTTTTTGTAACTCATTGAAACAGTTGGATGTAAAATTCTCTAGACTCCATGGCGCGATTCTTGCTTGGTGGGAAGCCGGAGGGAGTATGCTACAGACCACCATCCGCAAGACCGTTCGCTGCAAAGGAATCGGGCTGCATAGCGGCAAGCAGGTCGAACTGACCCTGCGCCCGGCCCCTGAAGATACCGGTATACTGTTTTCCGTCCGCAACGGCTCCGGCTCCGCCTTCCTGGCTCCCAACCCGTCGCTGGTCGTGGACACGGGTTTGGCCACCACACTGGGAAACGGACAGGAGAGCGTGGCCACGGTGGAGCATTTGCTGGCCGCCATCCGGGGCCTGTCCATCGACAACATCCACGTCGAGGTCCAGGGCCGGGAAGTTCCGATCATGGACGGCAGCGCCGGTTCCTTCGTCTACCTGCTGAACCAGGCGGGCGTCCGCGCCCTGGCCAAGCCGCGGCGCGTCCTGGCCCTCAAGGCCCCGATCAACTTCGAGAACCAGGGCCGCTTCATCAAGGCCGAGCCTTTCAACGGCTTCCGCGTGGACTACACCATCGAGTTCGCCCATCCGCTCATCGGCCGCCAGCACCTCGCCTGGGAAGGCTCCCCGCGCGCCTTCGCCGCCGATCTGGCCAAGGCCCGCACGTTCGGCTTCCTCAAGGAAGTGGACTATCTGCACGCCAATGGCTTGGCTCTGGGCGGTTCTCTGGACAACGCCATCGTCCTGGACGAGTACAATGTGCTCAACGCCGACGGTCTGCGCTACAAGGACGAGTTCGTGCGCCACAAGCTGCTGGACTTCGTGGGCGACATGGCCGTCATGGGCATGCCGCTTCACGGCAGTTTCGAGGTCTTCGCCTCGGGGCACGCCCTGAACAACGCCTTCCTGCGCTATCTGGACGCCCACCGCGCGGATTATCTCGAGGAGATCGAGTTGCCCGTCGCCGCTCCCGTTCAGGCCCCTGAATCCATGGCCGGAAAAATCGCCCGCCCTGTCCAGGCCGTGGCCTGATTTCGGTTCGCTTTTCCTTGAAAACGAAACGACCCGCCGTGAGGCGGGTCGTTTCGTTTTCAGATCCGAAGCCCGCGCAGAGCCTCGGCCAAGACGCCGCCCCGACCGCCGGGAGGCAGGCGTTCCAATCCCAGGAATTCCGCACGCGCATCGGATGCTGTGAACGCCTTCAATCCTGCGTTCCAGGCTTCCGGACGTTCCAGCAGCAGCCGCCAGGCGGCCCTGGGAGGTTTGAAGAGCACCCGCAGACGCGTCATGCCCCTGGGCGGAGCGATGAATCCGAGTTCGGCGTCCAGCAGCCCGCGCCCAGTGTTCCGCACCACCAGCTCATGGGCCTCGGCTCCCATGGGGAGCCAGGGCAGCCAATACAGGCGCCGGCCATGGGGAGCCAGCGCCCGGTTCAGGGTTCCGACGACGCCGGCGCAACGCAGAAAGGCCTCGGCCCGGGCGGTGTCGCTCATGAGCCAGGACCGGTAGGCCGCCGGGTTCGCCTCGGCCGGGTATTCAGGAGTGTGCCGCAAAAGGCCGTCGAAGTGGGAGCGAACGGTCAGGAAATCCGCGGCCATGATGGCCAGGGGGGTGGCAGGACTGTAAGCCGGGGTCACGTCCTGAAGCTGGATGTCCGGCTCCAGGCTCTTGACCAGGAACAACAAGACGGCGCCGGGCGCGGGCATTTGGGCCACGCGGGCCAACAGCTCCTGGCCGTCCACGGAGACCCAGGCCAGCCCACCTTCCTCGCGGAGGAAACGCGCCCGCACCTTCTGTCCCACCTTGTGACGGGAGCGGAAGGCGGCTTGCCGGGCCAGGGCTTCCCAAGGGTCGTGCATGGCCTCGTATCCGGCTTAGTTTCCGGCCTGGCTGATGATGAGTTCCACTTCCTCCACGCTGAGACCTGTGGCCCTGGCCAGGCTCGGGGTCGGCTTGCCCTCGCCGTGCCCCGCGAGGATGACCTGCCGCAGGAAGCGGGGAGAGCGGGTGAAGCCCTCGGCCTGCTTGACCAGGTCGCTCAGTTGTCTGGTGCGTTCCTCCAGGAGCTGGTCCAGGCGGGCCAGCTCCTCCTGGCGGCCGCGAAAGCTGTCCACCAGCTCCCTCTCCAACTGGGCGTTGACCTGGAGCTTGCGCAGGAGTTCGCCCTGGCGGGACTGGAGGCCATGCACCAGGGCTTCGGATTTTCGCAGCCGCAGGAAGAAGACGATGACCACGGAGAGCAGGGCCAGTTCGGCCAGGGAAACCAGGACCAGAAGCAGGGCGGAAGCGTTCATGCATACCTCGGGTTGCGTCACCGCCGCGGGTGTCAAAAATCCGGTGCGCGCGGCGTATCGCGAGATGGGTGTGCAAGAAATCTGCCGTGGGGAGGGGAAGCTAAATCTTGACGTTGATGATGTTGCCGGTCCAAGGCGAGGCGTTGGAGGCCAGGGCTTCCTGTTCGGAAGCCGGAGAGCGTTCGCGATACTGTTCCTGAGGCTGTCCGCGGCTCTGTCCTCCGCCGTCCCGGTCCACCGGATCGGCGGCTTCCGACTGTTCCACCTGCTGCACGGTTTCCTTTTCCTCGCGCATCTTCCGGTGCAGGAGCGGGGCGAACAGGCTCTGGTGCGCCTCGGGCTTGACCTGCTCGGCATGCACCACCTTCTGCACATACGGCAGCTGGGAGATGAGGATGGGCAGATCCAAGGGCGAGGGCGTCATGTCACTTCACCACATACTCCTCAAAGAGGAGGTTTTCGAACTGCCCGGCCCCCATGTACTGGTTGACCACGGTGAGCAGCTCTTTTTTGAGTCGTTCCGCATTCTTCTCATCGGCCAGAAATTGCAGATCTTTATTCTTCAGGTAGTAGTACACGGCGTTGCGCACCGTGATGGTTTCCTGGGTCAGGTTCTTGGCCAAGTTCTGGTCCTTGGTGCTGAAGACGATGCGCACCACCAGGAACCGGATGTCGCCGTTCTTGTCCTTCTGCTCCACCCAGAAGGGATCCAGACGCAGAATGGTTTCGCCTTCATCCTTGGGCTTGGCCTCCTCCACCGGCGGTGGCGGCGCCGGTTCAGCCTTTTGCTCCTCCACCGACGGTGGCGGCACCGGCGCGGGTTTGTTGAAGAACAGGAATTTGACCACCACTGAAATGAGCACCAGGGCCACGGCCAGTCCGATCCAGAGAAATTTGTTCTTGAGCCATGCCGGCGCCTGCCGAGGCGGTTTTTCCTCCTCCAACTGAGGTTGCGGAATCGCTTCCTCGACGACCTCCTCCTCTTCCTCCTCTTCCAGGAAGGGTGCGTCGTCCAGGTCCAGTTCGACCTTCTTGGTCTCGCGGCCCGCGCTCTCGCCTTCGTCGAGCTGAGCCTTGATCTGGCCCGCAGCCTCCGGAGCTTCGCGTGTTTCGTCGCTGTCGTCGGGGACGATGAAGAGCATGAGTCGGATTCCCCGCCGGTGTTATTTACCGAAGATCTTCTGGATCTTCTGGTTCAGCGTTTCGGGTGTGAACGGTTTGACGATGTAGTTGGAGACCTTGGCCTGCACGGCCTCGATGATGTTCTCCTGCTGGGCCTCGGCGGTGACCATGAGGAAGGGCAGCTCTGCATACTCCTCGCTGGCCCGTACCTTGCGCAGGAATTCGATGCCGCTCATCTTGGGCATGTTCCAGTCCGAGATGATGAAGTCGACATTCTCGCGGTTCAGGGCCTCCCAGCCGGTGGAGCCGTCGTCGGCCTCGATCACGTTGGTGAAGCCCAGTTGGCGCAGGATGTTCTTGATGATCTTGCGCATGGTGGAGAAGTCGTCCACCACGAGGATGCGCATGTTGAGATCGGCCGCCATCGCGTTCCCTCCGCTTCCTATTCGCCCTCGTTTTCGAACTTGGCCCGGAAGTTCTCCCGGAGTTTGAGCAGGGCCTGGGAGTGCAGTTGGGAGACACGGCCTTCCGTGATGTCCATGACCTCGGCCGTCTCTTTCATGTTCAATTCTTCACTGTAATAGAGCGAAATTACCAGCTTCTCACGTGGCGTCAATTCCTCGATGAGCCCGGCGACCTTGTTCACCATTTCCTGGAAGGCCGCTGATTGGAAAGGCTCGTTCTCGGTAAGGAGTTCCCTGTTGCCCATCAGGGATTCGTGCAGGGAGTCGATGCTCACGCAAAGGTTGTTTTGCAGCGCTTCCAGCCCTTGCTGGACTTCCCGGGGGGAAAGTCCGGTACGTTCCTCGATCTGCTTGGTGTTGGCCGAGACGCCGGTCTCATGCTCGATCTGGCGCATGGCGTCCTCGATGACCTTGACCTTGTGGCGCAGGCCTCGGGAAAACCAGTCCATGCGGCGCAGCTCGTCGAGCATGGCGCCCTTGATCCTGTTTTCGGAGTAGGTGTCGAACTTGATGCCGAACTCGGGGCGGAACTTGCTCAGGGCGTCCAACAGGCCCAGGCTTCCGGCGCTGAGCAGCTCGTTCAGCTCCACGCTTTGCGGGAGCTTGGCCTTGAGGCGCAAGGCCAGAATACGGATCTTGGGGCCGTAGTGACGGACCACCTGCTCCCGTTCCTTGGGGGAGAAGGCGTCCCAGGGCTTCAGCCCTTGCTCCAACTCAAGCCACGGAGGGTTCGTGGAAGAGGAGCTTTTTCCAGAAGAACTTGATGTTTCCATCCGTTTTCGCCGCCGTTTTCCAGGAGCCGATTGCGCGCGCGGCCGCGCCGATCGCCTGACTGGCCGCTGCATCGGGAGCGTGCGCACAGACCGGGATCTGGTTGATCACGGCCTTCTTCATCGCCGGATCCTGGGGGATGGCCCCCACCAGATCCAGCGAAACGCCGGAGAGGAAATGATCGCAAGCGCCCACGAGACGGGCGTAAGTCTCCTTGGCCTGCTTCGGATCCTTGACCATGTTCACCAGGACGCGGAAACGCTCCACGCCGTGCCGGTTCTTGAGCACCTTGATCAGGGCGTAGGCGTCGGTGAGCGAGGTCGGCTCGGGGGTCAGCACCAGGAGCCGTTCCTGGGCGGCCAGATTGAAGTAGAGCACGTTTTCGTTGATGCCCGCGCCGGTGTCCACGATGAGATAGTCGATGTCGTTCTCCAGGGAGTCCATGGATTCCAGGAGCTCGAGCTTCTGGCCGGTGTCCAGGTTGACCATCTCGGAGACGCCCGAGGATGCGGGCAGGATGCGGAATCCATACGGCGTGTCCAGCAGGATCTGGTCCAGAGTCACGTCTTCGTGGAAGAGATGAAAGATGTTCAGCTTGGGCGCGAGGCCCAGGATCACGTCCACGTTGGCCAGGCCCAGGTCGGCGTCCAGCAGGACCACCCGCTTGCCCATGCGGGACAGGCAGAGGGCCAGGTTGACCGAGATATTGGTCTTGCCCACGCCGCCCTTGCCGGAGGTCACGGAGAAGACCATGGGAAAACGAGAGGTCATCGGATCTCCTTGCCTATGCCGGGGCTCAGGCGGCGGCGCCTTCAGCCGGCAGCTGGTGCTTGAACAGAAGTCTCCAGATCATTTCGCCCCGAGCCGGCACCAGGCTGCCCGAAAGCCCCGGCGCGAAGGAGAGGGCCGATACGGGCAGTCCACTCTCGTGCGGGACGTTGATCAGTGCCCCGAAGGTACAGGCTTCATCGAGTTTCGTCCAGATGAGGCTTTTCAGGGCCGGGCTCGCGTATTTTTCGCGGAAGGCCCGGAACTGGGCCGGACTGTAGTAGGGATTGAGCACGAGATGCACGGCCATGTCCTCGAAATGGAGCATGCCGCGTGATCCCAGCCAGGATTCCAGGTCTGTACCGGCGGGAAGCCCGGGCAGGTCCACGAAGACCCGGTCGAAGTTGCGGGCGTCGGCCACCAGGCAGGCGAAGTCCTCGCGGCCGGCCACCTCCCGGAAGGCCAAGCCGGAGAGTTCGGCGTAGTGCCGGAGTACGACCCGCCCCTTGCCCTGGCACTGGTCGGCTGAGGCGAGGCAGATGCGGGCCTTGGGGTTGCGCTTCTTTTCGCGCAGGGCCAGACGGATGAGCGAGGTGGTCTTGCCCGCGCCGTGGGGGCCGGCCATGACATGAAATTTTTGGGGCCATTTTTTTGACTCGAAGGGTCGCACGCCGGTGAGGCTTTCCAGCACGGGCAGGATGGACAGGCCGGGATCCTCGCGCAGGCGCAGGTACACGGCCAGGAGCACGTCCTGCTCCACCCCCTCGCGCTCCAGGTATTCCAGGCTCAGGCGCTGGCGCGGCGTGAGCGCGGCGAGGTCCATCTGGGGCCGCATGAGGGCCAGAAATTGGTCCTTGAGCTGGCGCCACTCGCGCGACCACTCCGAAGCGGCCAGGGCTTCGCCCAGCACCTCCTCGCGGGTGCGGGAGGGGTGCGGGAGGATCGGCCGTTCCACGGCCGCCGTGATTTCGCAGACACGGGTTCCGTTGTCCGCGACGGTCTTGTTGGAAAGGATCACGGCCTCGTCTCCCAGGTCGGCCTTGACCTGGTCCAAGGCTTCCTTGGCGCTGCGGCCTCTGTAGGTCTTCACGTGCATGGTTTAGCTCAACTCCACGACGGCCAGGGATTGAATCTTCACGTCGGCGGGGATCTCGGCCTGGGAGATCACCGGCAGATTGGGGAGAAAACGCAGGAGCAATTGAGCCAAATGCGGGCGGAGCTGTGGGTTGGTCAGCAGCACGGGCTGGCCGTCCGGCGCCAGGACCGAGTCCATGGTCTTGCTGATGGACCGGATGATGCGTTGGGCCAATCCCGGTTCCATGGCCAGGTAGGCGCCGTGCTCGGCCTGACGCAGGGCCCCGTTGAGGCTTTCGTCGATGGTCTGGTTCAGGGTGAAGAAACGCAGGCCGTTGTCCGTGCCCAGGTAAGGCTTGATGATGGTCCGTCCCATGCGGGCGCGGACGTATTCCGTCAGTTGCGTGGGATCCTGGCTGGCGGGGCCGTAGTCGGCCAGGGTTTCCACTATGGTCAGGAGGTCGCGGATGGACACGCCTTCCATGACCAGGTTCTGGAGAACCTTCTGCACGACGCCCAGGGAGAGGACGGCGGGAACCAGGCTCTCCACGGCCTTGGGCGCGCGCTTGGAGAGGTTGTCCAGCAGGTTCTGGACTTCCTGGCGGCCCAGGAATTCATGCAGGTTGCGCCGGAAGACTTCGGTGAGATGCGTGGCCACCACGGTGGAGGGGTCCACCACGGTGTATCCGGCGAGCATGGCCTCTTCCTTCTGGGCTTCGGGGATCCAGATGGCGGGCAGGTTGAAGGCGGGCTCCACGGTCTCCACGCCCTGGATGCGGTGTTTGGCGTCGCCGGGATCCATGGCCAGGAAGTGGTCGATGAGGATCTCCGAGCTGGCGATGGGGTTGCCCTTGACCAGTACGCGGTATTCTCCGGGCTTGAGCTGGAGGTTGTCCCGCAGGTGCAGGGAGGGGATGATCACGCCCATGTCCAGAGCGAACTGGCGCCGGATTGAGCGGATGCGGGCCAGGAGGTTGCCGTTCTGTTCCTCGTCCACCAGGGGGATCAGGCCGTAACCCACCTCCAGCTCCAACTGGTCCAGGGGCAGGAGGGTCTGCACCTCCTCCGGGGTGTCCAGGGTCTTGGACTGAAGTCCCTTGTCGGCCTCCTCCTTCTGGGTATCGCCGAAGAACTTCGCCGAAAGCTTGCTCACGAAGAAGACCAGCCCGGCCAGCGTGATGAAGGGCAGGAAGGGCATGCCGGGCACCAGGGAGAAAAGGCCGAGCATGCCGGAGACCAGGCGCAGGGCGCGGTGGTGGAAGGTCAACTGGCCCAGGAATTCCTCGCCCATCTTGGCTTCGGCCGCCGCGCGGGAGACGATGATGCCCGCTGCGGTGGAGGTGATGAGCGAGGGGATGATGGACACCAGTCCGTCGCCGATGGTCAGCAGGGTGTAGGTTTCTGCCGCGTCGGCCCAATTCATGCCCTTCTGCAGGACGCCGATGAAGAAGCCGCCGACGATGTTGATGGCGGTGATGATCATCGTCGCCTTCACGTCTCCGGATACGAACTTGCCCGCGCCGTCCATGGCTCCGTAGAAGTCGGCTTCCTTGCGGATCATGTGGCGGCGCTTGGTGGCTTCCTTTTCGTCGATGAGCCCGGCGTTGAGGTCGGCCTCGATGGCCATCTGTTTGCCCGGCATGGCGTCCAGGGTGAAGCGGGCCGCCACTTCGGCGATGCGGGTGGTGCCCGAGACGATGACGACCTTGTTCAGGGTGAAGAGGATGAAGAAGATGACGATGCCGATGGCGTAGTTGCCGCCGACCACGAACTCGCCGAAGCTTTGGATGACCGTACCCGCCGCGCTGGTGCCCTCGTCGCCGTGGAGCAGGATGAGGCGCGTGGAGGCCACGTTCAGGGCCAGACGGAGCAGGGTGGTCACCAGCAGCAGGGACGGGAAGATGGAGAACTCCAGGGGCGAGGTCATGAACATGGACGTGACCAGAACCACCAACCCCAGGGAGATGCTCACGCTGAGCATGAAATCGAGGAAGGGCGTGGGCAGCGGCACGAGCATCACGAAGAGGATCGTGACCACTCCGCCCGCCAAGAGGACGTCGCCCTGTTTTGCGAACTTGCCGTAGTCGAGGTCGAGAATCGCGGTTTTGGCGTTGGCCTGGGACATGTTTTTGACACCCCTCGACGTTGGTTCCGGTCATCGACGGGGTGTTTTGAACCCCCGTCAGCGCTTGCTTTTCTTGAAACGGTCCAGGCGGGCGAGCAGGGCGGCCACGGCCTGGTACAGCTCCTCGGGGATCATCTCCCCGATTTCCACCTGCTTATACAAAGCCTGTGCCAAGGGCTTGTTCTCGCGGATGGGGATGTCGTGCTCGCGGGCGACTTCCTTGATCTTCTCGGCCAAGTGATCCAGACCCTTGGCCAGAACCCGGGGGGCGGGAGCCTCCATGACGTTGTAGCTCAGGGCCACGGCGATGTGCGTGGGGTTGGTCACCACCACGTCGGCCTTGGGCACGTCGGCCAGCATGCGCTTGGCCATCATGTTCATCATCTTCTGGCGTTGTTCGGCCTTGACCTGGGGATCGCCCTCGGCTTGGCGGCGCTCGTCCTTGATCTCGTTCTTGGTCATCTTGATCTGTTCTTCGTAGTTCCAGCGCGTGTACCAGAGGTCGGCGATGGCGATGAGCATCATCGGAACCAGGGCGTAACAGACCATCTTGTAGGCCGAGCCCAGGATGTAGGCGGCGAGACCCTCGGGAGCGGCATAGAACAACGGCAGGAAGTTGGGAAACTCCTGCCGGATGACGATGTACGGGGCGATGGCGACCACTGCGGCCTGGAGCATGCTGCGGGCGAAGCGGACCAGGGCTTGGGGACTGAACATGAGACGTTTTATACCGGCGAATATATTAAATATTTTACCAAATTTCGGTTTGAAGACCTTGGGGCTCCAGAGCTTGCCGACCTGCAGGCGCAAGGTGAGCCAGGCCACGAAGGCCAGGATGAGCATGAGCGGGAGCATGAGCAGGGCCATCCGTTGGATGCTCCAGAGAAACAGCTCGTAGGCGGACGACTGGGTCAGTTCCTGGAACATGCCGCCCGTCAGGAACCAACGGAAGATGGAGGACAGCTCCTTGTAATAAAATTCCACGAGATAGCGCAGGGCGATGACCCCGGCGAGCAGGGTCATGGTCTTGCCCATCTCCGCGCCCTTGGGGACGTTGCCCTCATCGCGGACTTTCCTGCGCCTCTTCGGCGTGGCTTTTTCTGTCTTGCTCGGATCTTGTTGCGCCATGACGGCCTCAGGGCGACGGCGGCCGCATGGCCTGGAGCATGTTCATGAACACGGCGTCCAGTCCCTGCACGTAGTCCGTGATGACCATCGAGAGGATCTGGAAGAGCAGCGTCAGAAAAAGGAACCCGACGGCCAGCTTGATCGGGAAGCCCAGCACCAGCACGTGCATTTGGGGAGCGGACTTGGAGATGAGAGCCAACGACAGGTCCACGAGAAACAGCGAGGCGATGATCGGGGCCGCGATCTTCACGGCCAGGAAGAACATCTGGCCGGAGAAGTCGAAAATCTGCCGCGTCAGCGTCGGCGAGAGGAAGAGCTGGCCCGGAGGAACCATGCGGAAGGTGGAGGCCAAGCCCTTGATGAGGTAGAGGTGTCCGTCCAGGGCCAGGAACACGAGCATGCTGCACATGTACAGGAAGTGCGAGGTGACCGCCTCGGAGACTCCGGTGTCGGGGTCCACGACGTTGACCATGGCGAAGCCCATCTGGAAGCCGATGATCTGCCCTCCGGTCTGGACCGCCGCGAAGAGGAAGCGGATCACGAGCCCCAGGGTCAGGCCCAGCAGAAGTTCCCCCAGGAGCATGACCGCGAGGTTCCAGTAATCCATGGGGAAGAGGTTCCCGGGAAAGGCGAGGCTGGGCCAGACGGCCAGGGTCAGGACGATGAGCAGGGCCGCCTTGACCGTGTTCGGCAGTCCCTGGCCTCCGAAAAAGGGCATGAGGAAAAGCACCACGCTGATGCGGAAGAGGGTGAGCAGAAAGCTCAACAGGGTCGACGGATCGTAGGCGAAGAGATTCATGGCCATTCCTCGGGACGAGGATTTGCAAGGAATGGGCCAAGGATGGAGCGGTGTATTCGTGAAAAAGCCCTCCGGGAGAGCTGGGCTTCCAGGAGGGCGGGCGGCCGGAGGGAAAACAAGGCTAGTTCAAGATGTAGTGCAACGGGTTCTGGGGTACCCCCGCCAGGAGCACCTCGTAGTGCAGATGCGGGCCGGTGCTGCGTCCGGTGTCGCCGACGTAGGCGATCAGGTCGCCGCGTTTGACCACGTCTCCCGCCTTTACGGCGAACCGCTGAAGGTGTGCGTAGCGGGTGGTCAAGCTGGGCGAATGGGCCAGCACCATGGTCAGGCCGTTGGAGCCGTCCTTGTCGGCCGCCACCACCCGGCCCGAGGCCGGCGCATAGACCGGTGTGCCGCGGGCCGCGGAGATGTCCAGGCCCCGGTGGAATTCTTCCTGACCGGTGAAGGGCGACTTGCGGTTGCCGAAACTGGAGGTGACCCAGCCGTCCGTGGGCCAGACCGAAGGCGTGGAGAGCAGGATGCCGGAGTTGGATTCGATCTTGAGCAGGACGTCCTGCTGGCGGACCTCCTCCAGCTTGGCGTCCACGTTCAACTGTTCCAGGAAGCCATGCATCTTGCGGGCCAGGAGCTCGTGGCGATGCAGCGGGAGATAGCCCTTGGAGAAGTCGGTGGTCACGGAGCCGCCCTTGGCGGTCATGGCCTGGGCGTTGTCCTGGTCCAGGTTGATCATGACCCGGAGCTTGGAGTCGAAATCGCGGATTCGAGTGAGATTCTTCTGAAGGCTGGTGATTTTTTGGGAAAGGCTCAGAAGCTGTGTTTTCTGCTCCTGGAGGGTTCTTTCGGATAGCTCAAGGTCGCGCTGAAGGCGTTCGTGGCTGTAATAGTAGCGGAGAAGGAAGACGTTCCCGGCGGTGAGGCCCGCCAGGATGAGGATGAGGGTGAAGAGCGTCCACCCCCGGAGCTGAAGCTTGCTGCAACTACCTCGTTTGTCCTTGAAAACGACGATGTGGTATTTCTTGAAAAGCATAGGTTTCCGCGGCTTGTGTTGCAGGTTGGGGAAACCGCCTCAACTCATCTGCATCATGTTCGGACCCCTATAAACGAGTGTCAGGTCGAGGTCAAGTCGAGCTGTTTGCGGGTCAGCCCGTTGAAGGTGTTGACGCGGAACGCCTTGTCATGGGCCCAGAGCTCCTGGAGCCAAGTGCGCATCTCGTCGCGCCGGGTGTTGCCGTTGGAGGGACAGTCGTTGGCCCAGATCGGCAGACCCCACTGCCGGGCGGCGGCCCGGATGAAACCTTTCTCCACAAGGAGCGCCGGACGGACGACCTGGAGGCGGCCCTCGAAGAAATCCTCGCGGATGGACAGGCCGTCGGATCGGCCGTTCTGCAGCAGATTCATGAAGGTGGTCACCACCAGATCGTCGGCGTTGTGCCCGAAGGCCAGGTGGGTCATGCCGTAGTCCTGGCAGAGGCGGAACAGACGTTTGCGGCGCAGCATGGCGCAATAAAAGCAGGGGGAATTCTTGCGGTTCTCCGGGGAGTGGGCGCGGGGGCCGAAGTCCGTGAGTTCCGCATGCAGAGCCACGCCTTCCGTCGCGCACCAGTCCGTCAAGGCCTGGTGGCTGTCCGGGGAGAACCCCGGGTTCACGTGCAGGGCCATGATTTCGAAAGGAAAGGGTACGATGGCTTGGCGGATGAGCAGGGTCTTGAGCAGGACGAAGCTGTCCACCCCGCCGGATACGGCCACGCCGATCCGGTCGCCCGGGCGCAGCATGCCCGTGCGCTGCATGCATAGTCCCACCAGCGCGACGCACTTTTTTTGGGCGTAAGTGAGTTTTCCGAATTTCGACATGGCTGTTGCGGCCTTGGCCCCTTTGGGGAGTGATAGTGCATCTTGTCTTGACTCGCAAGGTTCCGCCGTATATGTTTCTTGCCTTTGCCCGGGCGGGGGGTCGCCTGCCTGTGGGGGATGGAGCCGGTGTTTCGTCCCCGACCGCCAACCTGACGCTTATCCGGAGGCGCCGGATTCTTGAAACGCTGGTTTGCCCTGGCCCTTGGTCTGGCGGTGGCCGCCATCGGCGTGGCCTTGTTCTTGTCCCGGACTCCCCTGGACAAGAGCCGCCAAACGGTGGAGCCCGTCTGGCCGAGCGTGACCGTCGATTCGGTGCGTGAGATTTCGATCGCCGCGCCCGCTGGTCGGTACGTTTTGACGCGCGAGGACAAGGTCTGGTACGTCCGTCCCGGTGAAGCCTCCCTGCCTGCCAAGGCCAAGGCCGATCCATTCAAGGTGGCGGCCCTGCTTGACCTCCTGTCCCTGAACAAGCCCATCCGGGCGCTGCCGTCCGCCGAGCGCCGCGACGACGCGGCCCTGGGACTGGATCGGCCGCGCATCCGGATTTCCGTGACCCTGGAGAGCAAGGATCAGGCCCTCTCCGTGGTAGAGCTGTCACTGGGACGGGCCGTTCCTTCGGGCGAGGGGCTCTACGCGGTCAACTCCATGAACCCGGGCACCGTTTTTCTCCTGGCGAAGGCCTGGGAACGGCAGTTGGATCACCAGAGTGAATACTTCTGCGACACCCGGATTTTTTCCGCGCCGGAGGACAAGATATCCCGTCTGCGTTCCCTGGGGGCCGCTGGGCCGGACTGGGAGGTCGCCCGCAAGGACGGAGGCTTCGTCTTTCTCCTGCCGGAAGCGGCCAAGGACAAGCCCGTGGCCGAATCCGAGGTCAAACTGCTGATCCACAATCTTACCGGTCTACGGGCCCGATTGCTTCCCGACGGGACGCGGACCGTCGGAGAACCCTGGCTTCGGTACGAGTTGTGGAGTGGCGGCGCGGTGCCGGAGTTTCTGGAGATTTTCGGCCAGGAACCCCTTCCGGGAATGATTTTGGCCCGGTCTTCCTGGCAGCCCGGCCCGGTGGCCCTGGACCGCGATGTGCTGGACCAACTGGCCAAGAGCGGATTCGATCTTGAGGGCCGCAAGGTGCTCAGCCTGGACACGGGAAAGGTCCAGTTTTTCCGCATCGTCCTCGGCGGGCAGCTCCTGAACATGGAGAAGACCCAGGACGGTTGGATGGACTCCGCCACGGGCAAGGCCTTGCGGGGCATTGACATGGCGTTGTGGCGTCTTAGTGATGTGAAGTTCGAGGCGGCGGCCGTGCCCGCCCTGCCGCCTTCGGCGGATGAGGCCATGACCTGTGAAGCCCGGGACAAGTCCGGAGCTTCGCTGGTTTTGCTGCGTTTTTACACGGACATCGGACTGAGCCCCGGGCTCTGTTGGCTTCGGGTCGAGGGAAGTCCGCTCTGTTATCCGGTTTCGGCACAATTGTTCAAGGATCTTCAAGGGCTTTTTCCCTTGAAGAAATAAGACGGCCGGGCTTTCGAGTCCGCCGCAAGGAGTCGACATGGCGAGAATCACGGTCGAAGATTGTCTGGAAAAGGTCAGCAACCGCTTCCTCATCGTCCAGATGGCCATCAAGCGGGTCAAGCAGTACCGCGAGGGCTACGAACCCCTGGTGGAGACCAAGAACAAGGAAGTGGTCACCGCGCTGCGCGAGATCGCCGAGGGCAAGGTTCTGCCCGGCGCGTCCATCCCCGAGGCGGGGCTGATGATCGAGGCCGAGGCGGAATAATCCATGGCCAAGCGGGACTACTACGAAATCCTCGGCGTGTCCCGAACCGCCTCCGAGGACGAGATCAAGAAGGCTTACCGCAAGCTGGCGTTCGAATTCCATCCGGATCGCAACCAGGATGACCCGGAGGCGGAAACCAAGTTCAAGGAGGCCGCCGAGGCCTATGAAGTCCTGCGCGATCCGGAGAAGCGCAAGCGTTTCGACCAGTTCGGCCACGAGGGCTTGGGCAACGGCTTCTCCGGCTTCAACAGCGCCGAGGACATCTTCGGGGCCTTCAGCGACATCTTCGGCGAGGTCTTCGGCTTCGCCTCGGCCTCCCGCGGGCCCCGCCCTCGCGCCGGGTCCGACCTGCGGTACGACCTGACCATTTCCTTCCGCGAGGCGGCCCGGGGAACGGAGGTCGAACTGGAGATCCCCATGGACACGGTCTGCTCCACGTGCAAGGGCACGGGCGCCGAGCCGGGCACCTCGCCGGAGGTCTGCCGCCAGTGCGGCGGCAGCGGCCACGTGCAGCAGTCCCAGGGCTTCTTCCGCATTTCCGTGCCCTGTCCGGTGTGCCACGGCCAGGGGCGCGTCATCACCCGTTATTGCCCGGACTGCCGGGGACACGGCCAAGTGACCGAGACCAAGCAATTGCACGTGCGCATTCCCGCCGGTGTGGACACCGGGGCCAGACTGCGCCTGCGCGGCGAGGGCGAGGCCGGCCGCCACGGCGGCCCCCACGGCGACCTCTACGTGGTCATCACCGTGGAGCCGGATAAGACGTTGCGCCGTCAGGGCCAGAATCTCGTGGCTTCCTGCGAGATCGACATGGTCCAGGCGGCGCTCGGGGCCAAGGTCGAGGTGCCCACCCTGGACGAGACCGTGACCGTGGACGTGCCCAAGGGCACCCAGCACGGCGAGGTCTTCCGCCTGCGTGGACTGGGGCTGCCGCACGTGGGCAGCACCCAGAAGGGCGATCTGCTGGTTGAGGTGCGCGTGCGCATTCCCAGCCGTTTGAACAAGCGCCAGGAGGAGATCCTGCGTGAGTTCGCGGAGATCGAGTCCGGCAAGGCCGTGAACAAGGTCCAAAAGCTTTTCAAGAAGACCATGGACAAGGTCATGGGAGAGTAGAGTGGGAGAGGACTTCACCCATATCGCCGCCGATGGGTCGGCCCGCATGGTCGATGTTTCGGACAAGCGCGAAACCGTCCGGGTGGCCATCGTCCGGGCGCATGTGGCCATGTCCCCCGCCACCCTGGATCTTCTGGATCGTCGGGCCCTGCCCAAGGGCGACGCCCTGAACACCGCCCGCGTGGCGGGCATCCTGGCGGCCAAGAAGACCGCCGACCTCATCCCGCTCTGCCACCCTCTGCCTCTGAGCTTCGTGGACGTGCGTTTCGGCGTGAACCGCGAGGCGAATAGGGTGGAGGTGGAGGCCGAGGCCCGCACTCGGGCCCAGACCGGGGTGGAGATGGAGGCCCTGCTGGCCGCCCAGGTGGCTTGCGCCACCATCTACGACATGTGCAAGGCGGTGCAGAAGGACATGGTCATCGGCGATTGCCGGTTGGTTTACAAATCCGGCGGCAAGAGCGGGGAGTTCAAGGCCGAATAGCTTGCTCGGAAGGCTGCAGTCGAAGGCCGTCGCGCATGTGGGCGCGGCGGCCTTTTTCATTGCGTCGGCGGTGTGTTGCCGGTCTGCCGTCCGTGGAGCACGTCGTCCAGCACGAGCCATTCGTCGCCTGTGGCGGTGGCGAAGCGCTGTTCCAGCAGAGCCCGGACGCGCGGAACCTTCAGGTTGGAGCGCAGGGACCAGCGCGCGGTGAATCCCAGGAGCTTGGCGCCCTCGTCGTCGGCGGACACGGAGAGACAGGCCGCGCGGACGATGTCCTCCACGAAGGTCGGGTCGTCCGAGGCCAGATAGCGCATCCAGAGGCAGTCCAGGTCTTGGGCCGTCTGTCGCAATTCTTCCTCATCGCGGGGCGAGGTGACTGCCAGCAGCGGGCGGGGGCCCTCGGCCAGCATGCCCTGCAGGAGCGCTGCCAGGTGCGGCGCGGTCCAGGTGGGACGAAGACGCGCCAGCAGGGCGCGCGACTCGGGCACACCGGCGTACCAGACGGCGTTCAGGAAGATCACCCGGGCCGTGGGGTTGGGGTCGGCCTCCAGGGCCGTCACGGCCTGTTCGCGTTGTTGGGACGAGGATCGGAACAGGGCCGTGCCGAAAAAGTAGGCCAGCGGGCGGCGCAGCTGCTGCGCCTTGAACAGGCCGGAGCCCGCGAAATAGCTGATGCCGTCTGCCAGACGGCCCGGCTCGGGGTGCCGGCCGTAGTTCTCCACCCAGTCCATGAAGGTCTGGTCGGCGTCGAAGCCCGCCGCCGAGGCCGGAAAGGGCGCGGCCAACAGGAAGACCAGGAGCAGGGTGACGAAGGTTCGGATCATCACCAGACCATGCGCATCTTCACGCCCTTGGTTGCGATGTGCTGCTTGATCTGTGGAATGGTGTACTCGCCGTAATGCACGATGGAGGCGATGAGCGCCGCCGAGGCTCCGGCCTGGGTGAAGGCGTCGGCCATGTGCTCGGGCGAGCCCGCGCCGCCGGAGGCGATGACCGGGATGCCCACGCTTCGGACCATGAGCCGGGTCAATTCCAGGTCGTAGCCCTCCTTGGTGCCGTCGGCATCAATGGAGTTCAGGCAGATCTCGCCCGCGCCCAAGGCTTCTCCGGATCGGGCCCATTCCAGAGCGTCCAGCCCGGTGGGTTTGCGCCCGCCGTGGATGACCACCTCGAAGCCCGAGGGGATGGTCTCGCTCTTCGGCACGCGCTTCACGTCCATGCCCAGCACCACGCACTGGGAACCGAAGGCCGCCGCGCCCTGGCTGATCACGTCCGGGTTCTTCACCGCGCCGGAGTTCACGGAGACCTTTTCGGCCCCGGCCAGGAGCACGGCGCGCATGTCCTCCAGGGTGTTGATGCCGCCGCCCACGGAGAAGGGGATGAAGATCCGCGAGGCGACCTTTTCCACCACGTCCAGGAAGATGCCCCGGCCTTCGGCCGAGGCCGTGATGTCGTAGAAGACGATCTCGTCGGCGCCCTGCTCGTAGTAGTGGCGGGCGCTTTCCACCGGGTCGCCTATGTCCACGTTACCCTGGAATTTGACGCCCTTGGTCAGCTTGCCGTCGCGCACGTCCAGGCAGGGGATGATCCTCTTACTGAGCATCGGCGGCCTCCCGGCAGTAGTCTGCGAAATTGGAGAGCAGTTGGAGCCCGGGCCAGCCGCTTTTTTCGGGGTGGAACTGGACGGCCCAGAGCCCGCGTCGTCCGTGGACTGAGCAGAAGGGGCGGCCGTAGACGGTCTGGCCGATGACGTATTCCTCGGCGGGAGCCGGAAAATAGCTGTGCACGAAGTAGAATTCGCTGCGCGGGTCGATGCCCCGGAACAGTTCGCAGTCGACGCGCAACTGCACGGAGTTCCAGCCCATGTGCGGTACCTTGATGGGGATGCGGCCCTCGGCGTCCTCGGTCCAGGACGGGTTGAACAGGCGGCACTCGCCTGGGATCACGGAGAGGGCCTTGGTGTCGTTCTCCTCCGAGTAGTCCAGGAGAATCTGACAGCCCACGCAAATGCCGAGCAGAGGTTTTTCCTGCCAGATGAGCGACTTGAGGACCGCGTCCAAGCCCTCGCCCACCAATTCATCCATCGCCGTTCCGGCCGCGCCCACGCCGGGGAAGATGACCCCCTGGGCTTGCTCCAGTTCGGCGGGATCGGCTGTGATCGTGTTTTCGATGCCCAGGGAGTCCAGAGCCCTGCGCACGCTGGTCTGGTTGCCGGCCTTGTACTTGAGGATGGCGAGCATGGCGTCTCCTTCGCTTACAGAAACGGCCAGTAGTAGAAATCGTCCTTGAGTTCAAGGGTGGGAAGTCGTCCCCGTCGAGATCGTCCCTGAGCGAAGCCGGGCGGATGGATTCCAAAAAGACGCGAAAACGTTTTCCCGGAGACATGAAAGCCGCTTCAACCAAGGGTAGAGGGAATTTTCGCGGCTGGTTTTCGATGATCCGGAACAACGCCGCACGATGCGCGAAAAAAAGGAGGCCGTCATGGGCTGGGACGTCATTGCGATCTGCCTGGGACTGTTCGTCTGGGAAGTCGGAGCGGCGCTTGTTTTCCTGCGTCTGGAGCGGGGGGACGGAGTGAATCCGGTCGACTTCTTCACTTGGCCAGGACGCGCAGGTAGAGGTCGCCCGTCAGCGGACCGAGTTTGCGCCCCAGCCCCTTGAGCCGGATGGGGCGACCCACCACGAAGTCGGCGGGCAGGGTCACTTCCACGGTCTTGTCCTCTCCCGAGAATTGGCGCACCGAGAGTCGCAGCGTACGGCCGGGCAGGAGATGCTGGAGCGGAAAGTACACGGTCCGCTCGTCGTCCATCTGGCTTCGGAACCATGTCTTCAGGCCGCGCCAGAAGCCCTTGGACAGATCCAGGTCCATCGCCCGGTCGCGCCAGTTGAGCCGAAGCCTGCTGCGCCGGAACTCTTTCGGTGGGCGATAGCCTGGGCGGTCCTTGCGGATCTGGCTGTAGAGGTCGTCGAAGACCTGGCGGGCGAAGGGGTCCTTGAGCAGGTCGCGGAGCACCTCCTCGTCGCGGAAGGTGTAGCTGCGCGACCATGCGGCCTGACGCTCGGCTCCTGAGTCCCGACGGGCCCGCGAACGGGTCTCGGTATGGGAGCGGCGTTGTTGGCGTTCGTAGGCCTGCGCGCCCTGGGCCGGCCCCGTGCGGGGTTCGGCCTCGGGACCGAAACCTGTCGCGTCTCCGGGCGATTCCTGGAGCGTCCGGCTGAGCAGCACATAGGCTTCGTTTATTTCACGAAAACGACCGGCCGCGTCCGGTGCGGGGTTGAGATCCGGGTGGAACTGGAAGGCCAGCTTGCGGAAGGCGGTCTTGACCTCGGCCAGCGTGGCCCCGGGGGCCAGTTGCAGGATGCGGAAACACTGGGCCGGGGTCAGGCTGCTCATGACTCGTCACCGTCGTCGATCTTGAGCAGGGCGTTGGGTGCGCTGCCCTGGTCCTCGCGTTCCAGGTCGTGTTCCTTCAGGTAGCGGCGGCCCTGGCTCACGAAGTCGGGAAAGGGCACATCCGGGTTCACGCCCGGGCAATAGTCCTGGATGAGCCGCCAGCTCGTCTCGTCCACCAGGTTGCCCCGGAAGAACGGCCAGGCCCGGCAGACGTCGGGGCGGCCGGGGTGTACGCCGCAGCCTTCATTGTAGAAGACGCAGAAGCCGTCGGGGCCGCATGTGATCCCGACCTTGCCGTTCCGGGTTTCGGTGTAGCGTTCCAGAACCTCCGCCGGTTTCAGCCCCAAGTGCTCCGCCAGGCGGCTCAGATCCTTGTCGGTCAGGAGAATGCCGCCCTGCCCCCGGCAGCAGTGGCCGCACATACGGCAGGAGAAGGCTTCGTCAGCCATGGGCGTTTCCCAGCAGGCGCGCGTGTTCGACCATGAGGCAACGATCCTCCACCACGATCAGCGAATGTTCGAGCAGGGCGCGGGCCTCGGCGCTCGCGATGCCCAGTTGCATCCAGAAACAGCGGGGCCTGGTGGGCAGGCGCAGAACTTCGGCGGCGTGGGCCGGGCAGTGCTCGGGCGCGCGGAACAGGTTCACCAGATCCACAGGCTCTTCGATGTCCAGCAGGCTCTTGCGCGCGGGCAGACCCCAGACCGCGTTCCGGGCCGGATGCACCGGGATGACCCTGTAGCCCGCGTCGATGAGGTAACGCCCGACGCGGTCCACCGGCCGTCCCGGCCTGTCGTTGGCGCCCACCACCGCGATGGTCTTGACCTCGCGGAGCATGGCGGCTAGCTCTGAATCGCTGATCGGCATTCCGAGACCTCTCTCCGAAGGCCAGTACGTAGCGCAAACCCGGGCCGTTGCCTAGCCCGTTCCCAGGAGGACCCAACTCATGTTCGAAGCACTCTCCGTCGTGCCCCGCGCGGAACTGGAGGCCCGTTGGGCCAAGGTCCGCCGCTTCCTGGCCGAAACAGCGCCCGATGCGGGCGGCGTCCTGGCCTTTTCGCGCCTCAACGTCTACTACCTGTCCGGCGTCCTGGGCGCGGGCTGTTGCTGGCTTCCCCTGGAGGGTGAGCCGGTGCTCCTGCTGCGCAAGGGCCGGGAGCGGGCGTTGCTGGAAAGCGCCCTGACTCGGATCGCCGCATTCAAATCCTACAAGGATCTTCCCGCGCTGGCCGCCGAGGCGGGCAGCCCGTTCAGCGAGGTGATCGCGGCCGAGACCACCGGCCTGTCCTGGCAGTTGGGCCAGATGCTGGCCTCGCGCCTCTCCGACCGGCGTTTCGTCTCCGGCGACCTGGCCTTGAACTTGGCCCAAAGCCTCAAGTCCGAATGGGAACTGAACATCCTGCGTCTGGCCGGGGAGCGCCACCATCAGGCCCTGCACGACATTCTGCCGGAGGTCATTCGGCCGGGCATGAGCGAACGGGAAATTTCCCATCTGGCTTGGCAGGTCTTCTTCACTTTGGGGCACCAGGGGCTCATGCGCATGAGCGCCTTCGGCGAGGAGATATTCCTCGGCCACGTCTCGGCCGGGGATTCCGGCAACTATCCCAGCGTGTTCAACGGCCCCCTCGGCGTGCGCGGCGAACATCCGGCCGCGCCCTACATGGGCTACGCGGGCAAGCTCTGGAATCGGGGCGAACCCCTGGCCCTGGACATCGGCTTCGCCCTGGAGGGCTACTGCACGGACAAGACCCAGCTCTACTGGGCCGGGGAGGAGGGCGAGATTCCCGAGGCCGCCCGTTCGGCCCACGCCTTCGCCATGGACGTGCAGGCCTGGGCCGCCGAGAATCTGCGGCCCGGCAACACCCCCGAACACATCTGGCTGCATTGCCGGGATTGGGCCGCCAAGGCCGGGTTCGCCGAGGGCTTCATGGGTCTGGACGAAAACAAGGTGCCTTTCCTCGGGCACGGCATCGGCTTGGCCATCGACTGCTATCCGGCCATCGCCAAGGGTTTCGACCGGCCCATCGAGGCGGGCATGGTCTTCGCCCTGGAGCCCAAGATCGGCGTTCCCGGCCTGGGCATGGTCGGGGTGGAGAACACCTTCGAGGTCACGCCCTCGGGCGGGGTCTGCATCACCGGCGACGACTGCCGCATGCTCTGCATCGCTTAGGGGAAGGCCCGCTCCACCGACCGGCACATGCCGAGGACCACGAGATGGTGGAAGGGTCGGATGAGGTTGAAATAGACCGGCCCGGTCCAGTGCTTGTAATGGACCACGGTGAAGACCAGGAAGACGGCCGCGCCGTGGTCCCCCGAGCGGCGCTCCACCACGACCCTGGCCGCGAGGTGCTTGTCCTCGGCGATCCCGACCCAGAGCCGATCCTCGCGGGACAGCTCGGTGGTGAAGAAGCGCAGTTTCCCGCCGGGCGTCAGGTCCACGTCCTGCTCCTCCAACGGAGCCGTGTCCATGTGTTCCTGGCGCATGCCGAGCAGGCGCACGAGCCCGGCGCGAACGACATAGAGCCAGTCGAGCCAACGTGGGTGGTAGGAGATGAAGGCGGCCAGGAAGCCGCGCAACGACGTCCGCGCCCGCACCCGCTTCACGTCCACGTGGTCGGCCCCGGCGATCAGTTCCGCCAGCTCCGGCGTGGTGTCGGCGAAGCGGGTGCTCATTGATCCTCCTCCCCGAAGGCCCGGTCCATGACTTCCAGGGCGAAGCGGGCCGAGACCGTGGCCGGTCCTCCGCCCATCTCCATGCCCACCTCCACGGCCTCCAACACCTCCTCCCGCGTGGCTCCGCGGGCTACGGCCTGTTCGATGTGCCACTGCATGCACGACTCGCAGTCGATGACTACGGAGATGCCCACGGCGATGAGCTCCTTGGCCTTGCGCGGCAGGGCCCCGTCGGAATAGGCGGCCTTCTCCAGTTCCAGGAAGGCCGCGTAGGTCCGGGACTTGAGCCGCAACAGACGAGTGTGGGCCTTCTTGCGGGTGCGGGTGAGTTCCTCCAGACGATCCATTTTCGCCTCCTATGCCGACAGGGCGTCTTCCAGGATGCGTTCCATGTCTTCCTGACCCATGTCGCCGGGGGTGGCAGCCAGCAGGCGGCTGTTGGTCTCCAGGGCGTTCTTGGCCAGGGCCGGGATGTCCTCGCGGGTCAGGCCGCAGTCGGCCAGTCGCGGAACGCCGAGTCCGGATTCCTCCATGAGCCGGGCCAGGGCCTTCAAGAAGCCTTCGGGACCGGCCTGATCCTCGCCGCAGCCCAGGGCCAGGGAGAGTTCGTCGAAGCGTTCCGGAGCCTTGGCCGCCAGATGGCGGAGGCAGGCCGGGGCGAGCATGACCAGACCCTCGCCGTGGGGCAGGTCCGGCTTGAGCGCCGAGAGCGCGTGCTCCAGGCCGTGCAGGATGGTGGTCGAGGACAGGGCCAAGCAGATGCCGCCGGAGCAGGAGGCCCAGGAAAGCACGGTGCGGAATTCGCGGTCGCTTCCGTCGGCCACGGCCCGGGGCAGGTGGTTGGCCACCAGATGCACGGCCTCCAGGGCGACCAGGTCGGTGAGCGGCTGACGGCGCAGGGAGAGAAAGCCCTCCACGGCGTGGAACAGGGCGTCCATGCCCGTGAGCGCGGTCAGGCGCGGGGGCATGGTCAAGGTCAGGTCCGGGTCCACCACGGACAGGACCGGGGCCCCGGCCTCCACGCCCCAGGCCAGTTTCTCCGGGCTGCCGGTGCGGGTGATGACCGAGCGGTAGTTCATCTCCGAGCCCGTGCCCGCGGTGCTCGGCACGCAGACCAGGGGCAGGGGGGCGTTTTCCGGCTGTCTGCCGCCGCCGCTGCCGCCCTGCACGTAGTCCCAGACCGAGCCGGGGTTGCGGGCCATGACCGCCGCCGCTTTGGCCACGTCCAGGGGGCTGCCTCCGCCCAGACCGAGAATGAAGTCCGCCCCTGCCTCGCGGGCCAGGGCCGCCGCCTCGTCCACCTGATCCGATTCGGGATTGGGCCGCACCCGGTCGTAGACCATGCTGGCTACCCCGCGCGCAGCCAGGAGGGCCTGGACCCGCCCGAGGAAGCCGTGGCGGATCATGGAGCCGCCGGAACTGGTGACGATGAGCGCCTTGCGGCCCTTGGGCAGGTGGGGGGTGTCGCCCAGGCTCTCAAGGGAGCCGGGGCCGAAGAGCAGGCGCGTGGGCAGGAAAAACTGGAACAAAGGCATGAGAATCTCCTTCTGGTTTGGGAGGTCAGCGGCTCAAGGATGCGTCCAGGGCCTCGCGGATGTCGCGGGTGGTGTAGAAGTCGCGCAGAACCAGGGGCTTGTCCGGGTTTCGGGCCGGGAAGACCGCCAGGACCGGAATGCTCTTGCCGCCGATGGCGCGCAACAGGGCCTCGCCGTCGGGATTGCTTTCGCTCAGGTCCACGCGAACCAGGGTCAGGTCGTAGCGTTCCCGCCAGGACGCCAGGTTGTCCGGGGTCAGTACGGCCTGGTTCAAGACTTTGCAGGAGGGGCACCAGTCGGCGGTGAATTCCACGAACAAGGTGTTCTTGCCCAGGTCGTCGGCGAAGCTCTCGGCTTCGAAGTCGATCCAGTCGGTTTCCTGGCGGGGCTGAACGGCCCAGACGAAGGCAATCAGCACCACGGCCAGGGCCACCCCTCGCAGAATCAGGGCATTGAGACGGCCGGAAACCCGGGCGGCCCGTCCCACGAGCCAAGCCGCCGGAACCGTGAACCAGAGCAGGGTCAGGGCTGGGATGATCTGGTTCTCCGGCAGGATGTTCAGGAGATAGATGCAGGTGCCCATGAGGAAGAAGGCCACGGCCTTCTCGATGTGTCCGACCCAGGGGCCGGGTTTGGGCAGAATACGCACCAGTCCGGGACTCGCCACCATGACCAGGTAGGGCGCGGCCATGCCCAGGCCGATGGAGAGGAAGACCGTGCTGATGACCAGCGGCGGCTGGAGCAGGGCCCAGCCCAGGACGCCGCCCAGGAAGGGCCCGCTGCATGGGGTGGCCAGGAGCGTGGCCAGGACGCCGGTGAGGAACGCCTGGGTTCTCGGCCGGGTGGCCTGGCCGAATTTCATGTCCACGATGGGCAGGGTGTAGAGGCCGAAAAGGGATAGGGACAGGGCAAAGAGGATTGCGGTCAGGGCCAGGACCGTGCCCGGCCGCTGGAACATCTGGCCCCAGGCCAGGCCGGTGCCGCCCAGGAGCAGGCTCAGGAAGAGGAAGTAGCAGAGCACGCCCAGGGCGAAGAAGAGGTTGTGCTCCCGGAATTGCTCCTGGCGGGGCAGGTGTGCGCCTCTGGATGCGCCGTGCAGCAGGGCCGTGAGCTTGAGGCTGACCACGGGCAGGACGCAGGGCATGAAGTTGAGCAGGAAACCGGCCAGGAGCCCGAAGAGGATCGCCGGAAGCAGTGCCGATACCTCGCGTTCGGGTTGCAGGTAACTGGGCGAGAAGTCCCATTGGCGGGCGCTGCCCTCGGCCGGGGTCGAGGCTGGGAGCGGAGTGAGCACCGGGCCTCGCTCCAGGGCCTTGGCGAACAACGGCCACCAGCTTTCCTTTCCGCCGGGAGCCGGTGATTCCCCGCCGGAATCGGCGGATACGTCCTGGTTCACCGGGAGACACTGATTGTCCGAGCAGAGCAGCAGGCTCAGGGACGCCTTGAGGCGGTATGGCGGCTTGGCTTCGGCTGGAAGCGGCACGAAGAGCGGCGTGGGGGTCGGATACGTCTCCACCTGGATTGAGCGGTCGGCCTTGTCGCGTTTCATCGTGCCCGGGGGGAAGAAGACCGGCAGCGGGCCGTAGCCCTCCAGTTCCACCGCCAGACGAGTCGGCAGGCCGACCACCGAGGCCCGATCGGAATAGACGTACCAGCCTTTGTGAGGCGTGAGTTGAAGCACGGCCAGGGCCCCGCCGCCGGGGTGCTTGTCCTGCCGCGGAGGTGTCAGGAAGCTCCAGTCCGTGGACAAGGGCAGGTCGCTCGCTTGGACTGGCTCCAAAAAGTTTTGAAAAAATATCAACAAAAACAGGATAATAAAAATTTTGCGCATGAAATGTTCCCGTTTCGCGAAAAATGCTGTCCCGATTGTTGACAAAAACACGGTCTGCGGCTAGTTACTCTTTCCCGTTGCACGTGAGTGCGGCGCTTCGGGTCACTAGCTCAATTGGCAGAGCAGCGGACTCTTAATCCGGAGGTTCAAGGTTCGATTCCTTGGTGACCCACCAGGAAAACACGAAAAGCCGGCAGGTTGAAAAACCCGCCGGCTTTTCTGCTTTTCGAACGTGGCGGAAAACCGTTTGTGCATCGTCATTCCGAACAGAAGGTCCGGCCGAGGGCCTGGACGTTGGGGTCATGCCGCGCTCAGTGCGCCGACATCGGTGTTCGAAGGGTTTTTACCCCCAACCGGGCGGGCTCGTCCAGCGCGGAGGCGGCGGAACGGAATGCGGCCCGGCCCGGTTCAACGCAGGCTGAAACTGACGGGCACGAGCATCCAGACCGCCACGGCCCGCCCCCGCAGCATGCCCGGGCTGAACTCCCAGCGCGAAACCGCATTGACGGCCGCCTGTTCGAAATATCCCGAAGGCTCGGCTTCGACCACTTCGATGTCGCGGACGCGGCCGTCGGACCCGACGAGAAACCTCACCACCACCTTGCCGCTGACTCCCTGTCTGCGGGCCGCCTGGGGATAGTCCGGGTCGACTCTACGCAGCAGGCGCGGCGGGCGTTCCACCTGGCCAGGGCCGTAGGTGTCCTGGCCGTTGCCCGCGCCATGACCATGGATTCGTCCTTCCGTCGACCGGGACGTGTCCGGCGCGGTGCTGGGCGCGGAGGCGGATTCGCTGTTTTTCGAGGGGAGCTGGCCCTTCTCGGGGACTGATGGCGGTGCGGATTCCGGCTGCAACGGCTTCGCGGTTCGGGACGCTGTTTCGGCGGGTTTCCCTGAAACGGGTGGCCTGGCGGGATCGGGTGTGGTTGCCGAGTATCCGCCGTCACCACCATCCGTGTTCCGGCCGAAAGCCGTCAGGTCCATCTCATAGGTGGGGACGTCTCCGGATTCGTCGAGTCCCGAGGGCATGGCCAGAAGCAGCGCCAGGGCCAGGGCGTGCAGGCCGAGGGCCAGCAGGGCGGCCGAGAGACCGAAACCCCAGGTGTTTTTGCTCCGCCCCGCGAAGGCCGGGGGAGGGATGCCCGGCCCTCCGGTCACGCCGGGGACCTCGCCGACCGCCGAGCTGGGCGCTGGCGACGCGCCGTGTTTGCTGCTATGGGGAAGACATCGGGAGGTCCATCATGCGCATGGTCATGCTGCTGTTGGCGGTGCTTGCCACCGTTTCCCCTGCCTGGGCCCTGGAACGGGGTGTGGCCGGGACGGCGGAAACGTCTGCGGAGTCGCTGGCGGCGGATGGTCCCGGCTGCTGCAGTTTCAACGGCGGGGTTTGCGGTTGCCGAGGCGGACGCGTGGTCTGCTGCGACAGAACCCTGAGCACGTCTTGTCACTGCTTCCGCGACGATGCCGAACCGGCCGCCCCGCTCCTCTGCCGTGCAGCCGACGCGCCGAATGTGCCTGTGTCCCGCTGACGCCCCTTCTTTCTTCACGTCCCTCACGACTCCACGGGGAAGCCCGCCCGGGTCCAGGCCAACATGCCGCCCGCCAGGACGCTCACGTCGGCCGCGCCCGTCCGGCGCAGAAAGGAGGCCGCGATGTTCGAGCGGTAGCCCGAGGCGCAGTAGATCACGGCTTCACCCTCGGGATGGGGCAGTCTGCCTTCCAGAAGGTCCGAGAGCGGCGCGCGCCGGGCTCCCGGAATGACCCCCTGGCCCCACTCGGCGGGAGTGCGCACGTCCAGGACGAGCGGGGCTCCATCGGCGTCGAGGCGGGCCTTGAGCCGTTGCGCGGGCGTCAGCGCCAGCGTGTCCACCGGGCGTCCGGAATAGACCCAGGAGCCGATGCTCCCGGACAGGTATCCGTAAATGTTGTCGTAGCCGATGCGGTGCAACTCCGTGGTCATGGTCTCGTAGGCCGCGTCATCCGGGGTCACCAGCAGAATGTCGCTCTCCGGGGCCACCACCATGCCCACCCAGTTGGCCAGTTGCCGTTCCAGGCCGATGTTCAGCGAACCGGGGATGTGCATGCCGCCGAAGGCCGCCGCGTCGCGGCAGTCGATGACCACGGTGCCGCTCTTCATGTAGGCCTCGAACTGGTCCGGGCTCATGGCCCGGTCCACTGGGCAGCGGTCCAGGAGCGGAGCCCCCTTGGCGTTGGTGGCGATGATGTGGGTGAAGCTTTTGGGCCGGACGGGCAGATTGGCGAGAAGGGCCTCGCGGAAGGATTCCAGGGTTTCGTGTCGGAGCATGGGGTTGCCGAGGCGCTCGAAACCCAGGGTCGTGCTCGGCTTGGAACTGAGGCCCCGGCCGCAGAGTGAGCCCATGCCGTGGGAGGGGAAGACCTCCAGGTGATCCGGGCAGTTTCCCAGGGTTTCGCGCAGGCTGCGCCAGAGGTTGCGCACTTGTTCCTCCAGGAGTTCGCCCCCGGCCAGGTCCGGCCGCCCGACGTCGCCCACGAAGAGCAGATCGCCGGAGAGGAGCATCCAGGGCTCCTCGCTGCGCGCGGTATCCGTCAGCAACAGGGAGATGGCGTGGGGCGTGTGCCCCGGTGTGGAGAGTACGGTGAGCCTGGCCGCTCCGAAGGTGAGCACGTCGCCGTGGCGCAGGGGCCGGAAGGCGAAGGACACGGGCGAACCTTCGCCCATGAGGATTTCCGCACCGGTGCGAGAGGCCAGTTCATGGGCTCCGCTGACGTGGTCGGCGTGGAGATGCGTGTCCACCACATGCGTGATGCGCATGCCCTCCTCGCGGGCGATGTCGAGGTAGACCTGCACGTCGCGGCGGGGATCAACGACGGCCATGACCTTGGCGGCCGGACAGCCAACGGCATAGGACAGACAGCCTAGGCCGGGTGTCGCTATCTGTTGGAAATACATAAGGACTCCTGTTGATGGGTGATGTCGCCATAAGGAGTCATTGTACCATCACCCGCCGCCGATGCAATGCGGTGGCCTGGGAAATCAGGAGGCCGAAGGGGCCGCCGCTTCCAATTCCCCGGCCTTGGCGCGAAACCGCGCCGCCAAGTTGTCCAGGGCGTCGGCCATGGCCGCCAGCACCGCCACCCGTTCCGGGTGTCCGGCGAGACGCCGTGCGCACCACTGCACGGCATAGAGCGATTCGCCGTCCTCTTCGCAGTGGCCCTGACAAAACCGGCGCAGCCGGTCCATGATGTCCGCGCGGACTTGTTCCCGCGCGGCGATGACCTTCTTGAGCCGGTCTCCGGCCTTGCGCAGCTCCTTCTCCGGGGGCGTCTCCCTGGAGACGATTTCCTGAAAGCGGTCGTTGGCGGCGGCGACCTTGCGCGAGGTGTCCAGGTAACGCTCCAGATCCTTGACCAGTTCCGGGTGCGTGCCCACGGCCCGGAAGGTTCCGGCCAGGGCCTCGATGCGCGGGGCGTTGAGACGGAGCATGTCTGCGGTCTCGTCACGGGTCAGGGCCCGGCGTTCCTGCCGGCCGCCGGCCAAAGTCAGGTCCGTGGGGGTCTCCAGACTGCGCAGAATCAGCGCCTCCAGGAACCAGTCGGCATAGAGATCGTAGAGCTTGCGGGCCATGTCCGAGGCCAGCACGTAATTCAGGATTTCGGCTCGGGCCGCGCCTTCCTCCGGGCTTTGGCGGCCGAGACCGTCGAGACCCCGGCCGAAGTGTTGGTTGAGGGCCTTGAAGGTGGCTGTGGACGCGCTGTGCGTCGAGCCTTCGGCCGGGTGGTAGCGCTGGACCAGGAAATCGGTCAACGCGTCCACGAAGGCCAGGGTGACCACCGAGTCCTCCTGGGGACGGGCCGACTTGTTCCAAAGGGGAATGTCCTCTGGGGTTTCCGCCGTGGTGGCGTTGGCGGCCGGAGCGCCCTGGGCTTGGCCGGTGAAGCTCGATTCCGAAGAGGGAGCGGGCTCCTCGCCGCCTCGGAGCAGAAGCAAGGTTCCGACCGCCAGAGCCACAGCCAGGATGACCGTCACCGTGGGGAACAGTTTTTTCGTTTGTCTGGACATGCGAATCCTCCAACATTTGCAGTATAGGACGGGCCCGGCCGAAAGGCAAAGACTCTTCGGATCGTTCGTCGGAAAACGAGTGTTCATCGGATAATCGTTGACTTCGGAGGGGTTCTGGTCGAGAGGAAAACGACACCTCGCGCCATTGGGGAAGGAAGAGTGGAACAGCGCAAGAAAATCCTCGTGGTGGACGACGAAGCGGTCAACCGCGACGTCATGTCCGGTCTGTTGCGGTCCTTTGGTCATGAGCCGCTGGTCGCGGACTCCGGACTCACGGCGTTGGAGATGCTCCGTGAAGGTGTGGATATTGTTCTGCTCGACGCCATGATGCCGTTCATGGACGGTTACGAATTGGTCCGCGTCATTCGCGCCGATCCCCGACACGCCGACATTCCCCTGGTCATGGTCACGGCCCTGGCGGCCAAGGAGGACCGGCTCCGCGCGGTGGAGGCCGGGTGCACGGATTTCATCTCCAAACCCATCGACGCCACGGAATTGCGCATCCGCATGACTTCTCTGCTGCGCCTGAAGTCCTACCTCGACGAGGTCAAGGTCTACCAGGCGCGGCTGGA
This sequence comes from Desulfovibrio aminophilus DSM 12254, assembly GCF_000422565.1. Lineage (NCBI taxonomy): Bacteria > Pseudomonadati > Thermodesulfobacteriota > Desulfovibrionia > Desulfovibrionales > Desulfovibrionaceae > Desulfovibrio > Desulfovibrio aminophilus. The sequence goes on from NZ_AUMA01000003.1 coordinate 133,683, forward strand.
ACAGATGGTCGACGAGCAGACCCGGGCCCTGCGTCTGGCCGTGGAGAACCTCAACGACACCCAGCAGGCCGCCGTGCGGGCCCACCGCGAAACTCTGCACAAGCTGGCCGCCGCGGCCGAGTTCAAGGACCAGAACACCGGCCAACACATTGTCCGCATGAGCCGTTATTCGGCCTTGCTGGCCTCTCGGCTGGGACTGCCCCCGAGCGAGGTGGAGATGGTTCTGCACGGGAGCCCCATGCACGACATCGGCAAGATCGGAGTGCCCGATTCCGTTCTGCTCAAGCCGGACAAGTTGAATGCCGGGGAGTGGGAGGCCATGAAAACCCATACCGTCATCGGTGCGCGCATCCTCGAATCCGCTTCCTCGCAGCTGTTGGAGACCGGCCGGATCATCGCCGAGAGCCACCATGAGAAGTGGGACGGTTCGGGCTATCCCCATGGACTGAGCGGAGAGGACATCCCGCTCTATGGGCGCATCTGTGCCGTGGCCGACGTCTTCGACGCCTTGACCAGCCGTCGACCCTACAAAGATGCCATGACCAACGCCGAGGCGTTGGGGATCATGAACATGGGGCGGGGAAAACACTTCGATCCGGCCATATACGATCTTTTTATTAAAAATTTCGATGCGATAGTAACGATCCAGCGGCGTTTCCAGGATTGATTCTTTTGACCCCGGCGGCGATCGAGGCTATGAGAAAACAGGAGGATTCAGACATGGTCAACGCCATCGTTCTGCTGACGGTTCAGCCCGACCTCATCAACGCCGTGGCCCAGAAGCTTGTCCAGATTCCCGGAGTGGGCGAGGTGCATTCCGTGGGCGGTCGGTTCGACCTGGTGGCTATCATCCGCGCCAAGGACAACGAGGGCCTGGCCCAGATCGTCACCGAGCGCATGCTCAAGGTCCAGGGCATCCGCGGTTCGGAGACGCTCATTTCCTACCGGGTCATTTCACAGTACGATCTGGAGAATATTTTTTCCCTGGGAGGCGATTCCTGAGTGCTCGGTCGCGAGCGTCACTGGACGAAAAGTCCCCCGGCAGAACGTCGGGGGGACTTTTTTTGCGGGAGGGGCGCCCCGCCCCGCCGGGAAGCGGGACGGGGCCGCGAAGCGGCGTTATCTTGATCCGGCCCGCCCCTCAGACGATATTGTTCAGAATGGCTCCCGAGGCCCAGGCCCCGAGGACGCTCTTCTGAAAGTCGTAGTCGGCGCCGAAGGAGCCCGCGCCGCTGCGATCGGTGTTCATGTAATCCAGGGTCTTGCTCACTACGGCCGCCCCGAAGGTCTGACGATCCACGGGGGCCGCGTTCATGGGGCCGGAACCGTTCATGGCGTCCAGGGTGCCGGAGACCGTGCGGGCCCCGAATTCCTGGCTGCTCCATGCGTTGTTGCCGATGCCGCTGATGCCGAAGTCGCTCATGCTTTCCCCTCCTTGCCGCGAGGCGGCCGAAGATAACGCCTTATCCGAGTTCATCGGCATTTCTTTTAAAAACTTTAGGGGGGGAGCCTGGAACGGATGTTGCTGTCGCTTCCGTCGGGAGAATTTTTCCCGGGGAGGCGTTCATGCGTATGCTGTTGGCGTTGGTGCTGACCACCTTCATCGTGGTCATGGTCATGGAGGAATTGTCGTCCGCCCGCCATGTCCCGGAAACCTCCATCGTCATGGAGGAGACACGGGCGCCGATTCCAGGGCGGAATTAGATGCTGCTGTTGGCCAGGAAATGCTCGATGTCCTGGCTCAAGCGGCGGCGTTCGGCGCTGGCCAGGGTTTCAGCCTTGCGCGGGTCCAGGTCGGCGTTCTGGAAGCTGGCGAGGGCGACATAGGCGGCCTTGAGCCGCGCGGCCTGGCCATGTTCGCCGCGGGCGGCATGATAGGCGATCATGGTCTTCAGCGCGCGTCCGATTTCGGCCTTGGAGCGAGGCAGGCGGGCAGCGTCTCCCAAGGTGTCGGAGTGTGCGGGAACCAGGCCCAGGAAGGTTTTGGTCAGGCGGTAAGCCGTGGGCACAGTGTCGGCCGTGACCCTGACCTTCGCGGCCGTCCTCCGGCTGTCCACCACCCGGACGAGAACCCAGATCGCACCGAAAAACAGGGCCAGTCCGGCCCACACTTCAGCCGGGATCATGCCGTCTCCTTCCTTGCGCCATGTGGCGCAGGAACACCTATTACGAAAATCGGAAGAGAGATCAAGCGCCTCCGTCCCGGCCGGGGCCGGGGTGTTCTCCGTTGGGACGCGGGTGCAGCAGCGTGGTCAGGGCATATCCGATGCAGGCTGAAGTGATGACCAGGCTTTGCACCGGGAAGAGCAGGGAGACGCCGAGCACGGCGAGGGCTCCGGCCGCTCCGATCAGGCGGCGTGTGCGGCTGGCGCGCAGTTTTTCCCGATAGCCGTCGCCCGGCGCGCGGTCGATGTGCGCCTGGTTGATCTTCCAGGCCAGCCAGCCGCCCGCGCAGAATCCCGAGAGCAGGGCCGTCAGGGTGAAGAGCAGAGAGGGGCCGCCGTCCATTTTCGGTTTCAGTGGCGGTTCACGAAGTCGATGAAGGCCCTGTCGTCGCGCTGAATGTGCCGGGCGAGCCAGCGCGTGAGAAAGGACAGCATCTCCACGGCCGTCGGGTGGGAGTCGGAGTGGTGGATCGTGGCGGAGCAGGCGTCCATGCGTTCCCGGAACTCCATGTGGGCCAGCCGGTGATCTTCCAACTCGGGAAAGCCGTGCCGGAGCATGAGCCGCTCCTCATCGGAAAAATGATAGTCGGCGTATGCCGCGAGTCCTTGGACTGCGTCCAGGAGGCCCTGATGCTCTGCGCCTTCCTGGATGCGGTCGTGCAACTCGTTGATCGCCTCCACGAGCAGACGGTGCTGCTCGTCGATCTCGGCATGGCCGAGGGTCAGACTCTGATTCCATTGGAGGAGGGGCATGGGTCCGCCTGTTTCGCGCTTCGCGCCGGTCGGCTGTTTCAGGGAAACACCCTGGCAATGTAAAGCGTTTCAGGCCAACAATCCAGCATTGGACGGCGAGAGCGGGGAAAAGAAAAGCGGGCCGGATGATTTCATCCAACCCGCCGTTTGTTCTGGCTCCCCGATGTGAACCGTATATGCAATCATGCTTGTGGGTTGACTGTCGCTAAGCCGTGCATCGATCCGGACAGACCTGCCGCGCTAAGATTGAATCAGCATCCTCTCCTCAGCATGGTCAACACGCCACTCTTTGCCTCGGTCATCGGTCAGGATCACGGTGAAAACGGATCTGCCAATCAAGGCGAAATTTAGCGCCGAGAACTTACGGTTTGAGCATCTTTAGGGATTACCTGGTGCTTCTCGCTCGTGAGCAACCATTCGCGCACAAGCCTCGCAACCTCATCGGGGTCGGCATTTTTGCCTTTTAACGAACACTCCCAGACCACCGCCACCCTCCACCCCGAATCCTGGAGGGCTTCGATGTCCCGTCTATCTCTGGCGATGTTTTCGTCGAACTTCTTGCGCCAGAAATCCACGTTGGTTCCGGGCGTCGTAGTAGCCTTGCAGCCGTGGCGGTGCCAGAAACAGCCATGGACGAACAAAGCCGCCTTGAACCTGGGGAAGACGATATCCGGAGATCCCGGCAATCTCTTGTCGTGAAGCCGATATCGCAGTCCTATTTTGTGTAGCGACCTTCGAAGCTTCATCTCCGGACCAGTGTCTTTTTGACCAACCCTGGACATGATTCTCGAACGTGTCGATTTATCGACGGTATCCACCGCTGCTCATCCTCGACAGGCACAGTTCATTACCCGACATGCCGGCAATTATCCTCGTCCACTTTTTCGATGACCTTCGTGGAAATCAGCGCTTCCAAATGCCGGTGAAGCTCGAAGGGCAGCTCTCCGCCCTTGACCAGGACACCGAGTTCCATGTTGCGCTCCATCGCGGCGGAGGTGAGATTCGCACTTGTGATAAAGGACAGTTCACCATCCGCCACGGCGCATTTGGCGTGAACGGCTCCCGAAAAATGACCCGATTTCGACTTCGTTTCCGAGGACCAGACGTAAACGTCGATCGAGGGGAGAATGCTTTTCATGGCCTTGACGGAATCGTATGTCACCCGCCCGCCATGCTTGTCCGACGACTCCAGCAACACGTCGATCTGAACCTGGCGACCAATGGCACCACGGAGCGCCCTGATTATCGAATCCACTTCATAGGCGACGAAGCTGACAAGGAAAAGACGTCTTTTCGCAGCTTCGATAACTTCACAGAGCACCTGTTCCGTATGCCTTACCGGCACCTGTCCGGTAGATGGGCCTGTCCATACCAACTCCACAGCTCCGCGATTCTCGCGCAAGACTGCCGCCGCCGAAGCTCCCCGGAGAGCGGACGCCACATCGCTTGGAGCGGTGTCTTTGCTGTTCTTCCAGGCACGATCCAATCGCCCAACCAACTCTTTGTCCGCGTTGGGACCGAAGCTCGACTTGGTCAAGGCGAATTGCTCGACCGATCCGAGCGTTTCGATCTTTGCCGCCACGGTGGAGACTCTGTCGGGATGCAACTCCAAACCGAGTTCGGCGATCACTGCCAACAGATCATCCATTCTCGCCTCCGTTTCCGGCAAAGAAGGCGACGTCTACGGCCTCGAATGTCCTAACGAGCAGAGCTCTGTCGAGATAGCGGTTCCCTCGTTCGCAGGATGTTTCGGCGACGAAAGTACAGGCGTGACATGCCGCTGCATGAAGGGATCTGTCGACACCCGGATTGTGTTCGGAGCAAAGCGGGTCAGATGAACAGATGGTGGCCCGATCGAGAGCCTGTTCGATCAGCCTGCCGAGATTTTCGGGTTTCCCGAGTTCCACGAGGCCCCCCAGGGTCCCATCGGAGTCGGCGGCGGCCGTGTAGAGCAATACGCCTGCCATGGGTGATTCTTCATCGCTCTTGGCGTAGATGCGTTCCCGGATGCTCGCCGCGTTGTAGCCACATTCTAGAGCCAGCTCACGAATGAGAAGATGAGCGAACGTGTGCAGCATGGCGTATCTAATGCCCGGATATCCCTCGTCGGGGTCCAGCCCGCGCGCATTCCGCCAGCCCCGATGACCCGCCTCCAGCTTTTGGCTTCGGGCCTGAACGGCTTTTTGCTTTTCCCATTCGGCCACGGCATTCTCGTCGAACCTGATGAATATCCCCTCACCATGCACCTCACTGGCGGGTATCCAATCGGGCTTGTTCCGGCTGAGATCGGCCATCGGCGGTCGCTCGTCCGGATCGGTCGATTCCTCCGGAGCCTCCACCCGGGTGTAGCCGATCAGGGCGTTCACCTCACGGAGACGTTCCAGTAGCAACACCCTGGCCAGACGGTCTCGATAGCCATCCGGTGTTTCGGTCTTGCTGCTCAAGAAATGCGGCCAGTCCGTCGGAGGATCGTCCGAGGTCAGGACGTCCCACTCAGGGTCCTTGATGTCGCCCTCGGAAATGACCGTTGTGCTCGATCGGCCTTCCTTTCGGTCTTCGACGGTCTTCCAAATGTCCCTATGATCCCATTTGTCGATTCCCGGGAGGCTACCGCTCTTGACCAGGGTCTTCACTATCACCTTGATCTCGTCGGTCGACTCCGCATCCGAGAAATACTCCCATCCATCCAGGACCAATTGCCCGAGCTGGTCTCGTTCGAGAGGAATCGCGAGAACGGACAGCGTGATCGGGAACCATCCGTTGGTCGCCCCCAGAAGGATGGTCCTGGGGTCCTCGGTACATTCCTCGTACTTGTTGAGGTGGGGATGCCGTCCTCGACAGGCGGGGAGATTCTCCTGCGCCTCCCGCCCAAAGGCATGAACCAGCGAACGTGCCGCGTCGCAGGTATCGCATTTCACCCAAAGGTTTTCGGTCTGCAGGGATGCGCCTCGCTCGAAGAAACGTAGCGTCCCTTTGCACTCGGAGGGGCCGCCATGCACGAACCAATGCCACGGAAAATCGTCGAGGTGACCGTTCCTGCACGCGAGCAGAAAACGGGCGGGAACCGCGTCGGCGTTCTTGCCTTTCTCGCAGTTCGAATGCACGAAATGGGTCTGCTCCGGGCGGTACGGGTTGGCCTTGATGTCGAACAGGCCCGAATCGTATTCGGCCAGCAAGCCGCATTTGACGCACCTCAACCAACGCGGAAAGGGGCGGACCGGCACACCGATCTTGCCTTCGGCGGACATGGGGTCGACACTTTCCTCCCTAAGAAAGGGGGGCATCCGCAACCGTTCTACTTGAGGGCCGAGCACCCGGCGAACGGCGGCGAGTAGGCGTGCCTCATCGATCGGCGGGCATCGGTCCGGATTCCAACGATCAAGACCCATGGTCAAGACCGAAAGATTCGGCAGGTCGATCAGGGCTCCGGGACCATAGGTCCAGAGCAATTGACTGGGGCGTACTTGCCCGACGAGATAGGAACTCATGCGTCACCTCCGTTCGCTTTCTTGATCTTCGGTTTCCAGGACGGAGGTTCGGTAGAGTGCTTCGAGGCATCCATGATCAGTTGAACTCCGGGTTCCACTTCGCGCATCGACATGGGAACCGTGAATTCATCCCATGCCAACGCTCCGGGCTTTTTCAGGAGGGCGGCGAGGTCTCCTTGTCCATGTACCGTTTCGTAACCCAGCCTGCGCCCGGTCTTCACGGACTCCTTCACCCACCGGTCGATCCGATCGGCGGTCATGGCGTCGGCGATGGTTTTCGCCGCCTTGTCCTTCACCTTCCAGGCACGCTCGGACAGTACTTTCCGTGCTCTCAGGGCTTCCGCCTTGCCGGAACTGTCGAGGGATTGCGCCCCGGGATTCGGGTTCATGGAATCGTTTTCGAGCCGGAGGAGACTCACCATCGCACCGGTCAGGCCACGGTCCAGCGCTCTCGCCGCGAACGGCGTGACCGACTGGGCCTCGACATGCTTGTAGAACGTCGCGTGATAGTGCTCGAACGTTTCGTAATGGGACAGATCGCGAGGCCGCGACCAGGTGAGCACCGTACAGACGAGCCCCGGGAAGGAACGGCCGACGCGGCTCGTGGCCTGAATGTATTCCGCCGTGTTCTTCGGTTGGCCGTTGACGACCATCAACCCGATGCGGTTGACGTCGACGCCCACCGACAGCATGTTGGTGGCCAGCACGATGTCGATGGCCCGCGTCTCGCCCTTTTCCCAGGTGGGCTTGAACTTAACCTCCAGTTGGTCGAGCTTCTTGGGAATCTCCTTGTTCGAAACCCGCGAGGTCAGCTCGTCCACGATGCGTACCGAACGCTGGCTCAGCCCCGGTCGCTTCACGTCGCTCATCTGGACGCGATAGGCACGGGTCTGCACGTCGTCCTCTGCCAGTCGCCGCATACCACCCAGCTCGCGCAGAGAATTGAAATATCCGACCACGGTCATGTAAGGGTCGGCCGCCGCGCCGAAGCGCTGGAACAGCGACTGGGCGGCGGTCAGAAGGGCGACGTAGACACGGATCAGAACGGCGGGACGGGAACTGCCCGGCGAGCAGATCCCCATGTAGAGACGGCCAGGCTTGTCTTCCACAGAGCGCTGAACCGAGAAAAAGTTGTCCTCGACATCGAGACCATGGGGCGGAAACACCGAAACCTTCCTGAGAAAGACGTTGTTAACCTGTTCCTCGGCCTTACGAACGGTGGCGGTCGAAGCGATGACCTTGGGGCGGATCGTCTTTCCGTCGATCGACCAGGTCGACAGCTCGTCCACGGCGGTTTCGTACAGGCCAACCATGGTTCCCAACGGTCCGCTGATGAGATGGAATTCGTCCTGAATGATAAGGTCAGGCGGGCGGATCGGCGTAATCTCCTTGACGCTCACACGTGGAAGATTGCCCTTGGCGTTGTGGTTGCCATTGCAATCGGCCTCGGGCCAGAGCAGTCCATGGCGTGGGCATTCCCTGGTCGCCTTGCCGAAGAGTGTGCGCACCTGACCACGCCAAGCCATCATGGCGAATTTGTCCACGGTGGCAATCAACATCGAGGGCGGATGACGATAGATTTCGTTGTCCACCACCAGCACAGGAAGTCCCAGATTCTTCGATTTGGCCTGACTGAATTCGCAGCGGCCGTACTTGTCGCCGCAATAGATGAAGGTTCGACCGAGATCCCTGTCGACTCTGATTTCACGGCCAGGGGCGATCTCGGAGCCGCACCACGGACAACTGGTCAACTGGGCCGGTGTCGAGCCCGTGCCATACTTGCCGTCCCGTTCCTTTTCTATCGCGGCATGGCTCTCTTCGGTGGTGTTCGGAGTGACCCGCTGGCCGACCCAGAGTCCGATGGTGAAAGGTGTCTCGCCCCAGACCGCCGGTTCACCTCGACGGAGCACCTCCATGGCGCAGATCAGGGCAGTAGCCCGTTGAAACTGCTGCAGGGTCAACAGGCGCAAGGTATAACGCATGATGACGGCGAGACCACGTCCGCCATCGAGACCGCCCATATCTCCCTGCAATCGCCGAATACCCATGGTGAAGGCCGCGACACCGAGATAGGCCTCGGTCTTGCCACCGCCGGTGGGGAACCAGAGCAGGTCGGCGAAAGCCTCCAAGGGTTGGGTGCGGTCCCGGTGAGTCGGGTCGGCGAGCGCCGGAATCGAAAGCAGCATGAACGCCAACTGGAAAGGTCGCCACGAGCGGTTCTTGCGGACGTTCAACGCGTCGAGTGTCACCTCGTCTCCACGGCGCTTGGCGAGCGCGTAGATGCTGTGAATGCGCTGCGAGGCCATGGCCCGGTTGGCGAACCGGAAGGCGGCCAGCGCCCGGTCGTCCGACGCGAGGACATCGACGCCTTCCCTGAGCCTCTCCAGTATCAGATTGCATCGATCCATCGCCTCGGTGGCGGGGATGTCGTATCCCACGACCTCGCTGCCGATGGCATTCCGGTTTTCGGCGATCCACTCCGCGTAGTCGTCCGTCAACACTTTCAGCCCGGCGACCAGTTCGTCGCGCTTTTCGGGTGTGGCGAGCTCGGCGAGTCGCTCCATGTCGAGCAGGCCGTCCTCGATCATCCGACGCATGGCCGGGCGGTCTTCCGGTTCGAGACCGGGCGTTTCGGTCACCTGGATCTCGTACTCGGGCAGAACGGCGGTCCTGACCTCCGTGGCCCGCTCGCGATCTTCCTCCGATACGGTCGCGTGGACCGAAATGCCATGTCCGACGGCGAACTCGACCCGGTCCCGATAGATCATTTCGAGTGCTTCACGCTCCTCGTCGAATTCGTCGGCCCGCAGGATCGGGCGACGCCGGAACACCGCACGCCCCTCCATGTCCCGCACGCTCAGTTCGGGCTGGAATATCCAGGCCTGATCCTGGTTCTGTTCGGGCATGGTCTGGGTGTTGACCAGAAAGAGCGTAACCAGCCTGTCGCCGTTTTCCAGCGGGGCGCTGACCGAGCCCTGCACCACGACCGAAGGGCAGTCCGTGTCGATCCGGATCGGTTCGATGGTCCGCTTCTTCAGGGAGACCACGGCGGAGCCGCCCGAGGGTATGCGCTTCCAGCAACGAGGGGATTTGCCCGTCTCTTCGTTCTCCCGCTCGCTCTGCGTCCGTTCGTAACGCCCCCAGTTGGCGAACAGTTGGACATTTTCCAGTTCGCCGTCAACGCAGAAGGTGAACCCCATGGACGATGGAACCAGGGATCGATGGGTGGAGGTGTCGACTTCCTCGTCTCGCTCCTCGGCATCCGGGCGTCCCGATTCGCCGAAGGTGTCCGTCTCCGCCGCATCCGGAGCCGTGTCCATCGGAGCCAGCTTGCCGACCAGGTAGCGATCGCGGACGCTCATGCCCACGATCTCCTCGACCGGCCCGTCCGCCGGACCGAGCAGGTCGTCGATGACGGCCAACTGGAGAAGTTCCCGCACGTAGTCCTGTTCCTCGGCGGAATCGCCTTCCAGTACGGGCAGGGCATCGAAGGCGATGCCGCAAGCCGTCTTCAGCGCCGCCTCGAATACCGGCCACTCCAGTCGCACCATGGCGGCCTTGGATTCGGGTGCGGTCACCGCGAGGTCGGTCAAGGTCTTTCCGCCATTCACGGGGAGGACGCCATCGAAGAAGAATGTCGTTTCGTCGAGCTTGGCACGAATGCGGTAGATACGGGCGAACGAGACCGCAGCCAACGGGTCGCCACCGGCGATCAGCACGGCGTCACCTTCCTCGACACCCCGGAAGAGAGAAGAGCCGTGATCGACGGTCACCGAAAAGCGCCGGTTGTGAGCTTCGTCACCGAGACGGATGAGCCAGGAATTATGAGTATTGATAGACAGTTTATCAGTCATGCCTTCTCTCCATCAATCATCAAATGCATTGAGCCCATCCGGGTTTTCTCCCGCCTGAAGCATGTCAAACTCTAGAAGGTATTGAGATGCGGCCTCATGAGCGTCAGAGGGTATCTGATCGTTTCGCTGCAAATAGCGAAGTCGGTCTGCGAAGGCGGCCGTATCTATGTAGCTTTCCAACCAAGCTGGGTTGAGACGAGGTTGGAAGCGAACCGCCCAATCACCCATGGCCTGGGACCTTGTGTGCTGAAGAAATCTCGGAAGAAAGCTCAGCAGTCCTTCGTCGGACGCCGTGGTTTGATCACACCATGTTCGGACTTCGGCTTCGCTCGCCCACCGTCGCCATGCGGCGAGAAGTCTTGGTAATTCTGCGTGATGCAGGAAACTCGCCTTACCTGATAGCGTCCGCACTCGATCCAGCCAGACTGTCTTCAGTCGTTCGACCCCGTCAACGGTCAACAACGTGGCCTTACCAGAATCCTTTGTCTTCGTGACCTCCTCGTCCAGGGCCTGCAAGAGCCACAACTGCACGGCGACTGCGTTGCCTGATCGGAGGGCTGACTCCAATATGCCGGCGCGCTGATCTGCTTCCACGCGCTTCAGGAGGTGGTAAACCGGGCGTGACGCCCGAGAAGCATTGCCGAAATCAAACATTCCACGTTCGTCGTCGGGATCTATCAACGCATCACTGACGTCGAGAAGTGCTTGGATAACCGATGGTATCTGCCCATCCGGGATATCTTTTTCGACATGATCCATCAGTCGTTCGAGTAGCGCCCGCGCCTTCGATAGGCCGTCGGGACGTTTTTCATCTTTGGCCCGAACAAGAACATTGCCGAAATCTGCAGATACTCCGGCCAGACTAAGCCACGCTGTCATGTCACTGCGGCGGACGGTTCCGGGGGGAACGGTGAGTCGGAAATAAGTCGGGAATACATCAGGGTGGCAGGCGCGTAGATTCCTGCGCCACTCGGCCAACCAATCAGTGCCGTACCCCAGGCCGATTTTCGGAAAGATACGCTCAAGCAAGGCACGGGTGCTCTCCCGTAGCGCTTCGGGTATCTCGCTCACCCACTGTTGATGAAAGGCTTGGCTGGCGTTTCGGGCACCCTCGTATACATCGTCACGACTATGCCCGGAGAACCGTGCCTGATTCGTTCGCACGAGGTCATACAGATCGGGCAAAAAAACCCGAATGGCCTCAAGTGCGATGAAGTCCACGGGATTGACCTCTCCGCGTACCGCAGGATAGGTTACCGACAGCGTATTGGTGAAGCGAACGACATCACGCGGCACTTTGATCAGTGGATCAATGCCATCGTGAAATACATTCGTCCAATAGGACTGGTCGAACAGTCCATCTGACGCGTCACCCAACACCTGATCAAGGCGTCTGAACAGGGCAGCCCGCAAAGCCACGCGATCGACCGGCGGCAACTCGAACGGCACCTGAATGATCTTCTCTAGATAGCGTTCGCCAGGCAGGCCGCTCTGTTGTTCGATGGCCTGTGCGGCGACATCACGGTCGAAGGCCAGCAGGTAAACGACGTTCGGGAAATCTGCCAGCGCCTTGATGACCGTGAACAACTGGCGCGTCTCTTCCGGGGTCAGGCGGTCGATGTCGTCGATGACGATCAAAATGCGCTTTCCGGCCTCCTTCAGTATCTTACTGATCTCGGACTTGAGGGCAGGTACGTCTTTCGGCTTTCGCTTGGTCACCATCCCGATGAGCTTCCCAAGCCTGCCACCAGCACCACCTGTCATGCCTGACAGATCGATCAGGCCTCCGATGCCTTCCGCGAAATCACCCAGCAGGTCACCCAGCTTCTTGTACTTCTCGCTCTTGTTGGGCAACACGGCACGAAGCTGGCCGAGGAATGCTCGGGCAAGATTTTCCTGCCCAGAGAACCACCAGGGGTTGAAGATAACGACGACAGGTCGGTTCTCTTGGGGTTGGCGTTCAAGATAGTGGCCTACATAGCCGAGCACCGTTGATTTGCCCGAGCCCCACGGCCCGTAGAGGGCGAGCACCAAGCCATCACTGCTCGGATAATGGCAGATACTATCGGCCAAGCTCTTCGCAAACGGCGCGTGCCCGAATAGATCCTCTCTTGGATCGGTGCTGGGGCGGTCGGCGGATAGGCTGGTCATGATTGCTTCTCCCCCTCAATCACGGCTCGATACCGCGCACCTCGCCTTACACCTTGTCGTTCGACACTGCCTCCAGCAATCAAGTCGGCGATTGCCGCGTTCCACTGACCATCCGTGATTCCAGCGGTGGCGAGGACATCAGCCTTGGCGTGCCATCCTGTGTGTGTACGTAGAAAGTCAAGGATTACCGTGGCTGGAGGCTCGCCATGGCTTGTATTCACAGTTCCCGTCTCGAAGTCGAGGGAGGGCTGGGTCTGGGCGGCGCGTCGCGGGGTTCGTGCCCCAGCATTGCCATGTAGCCTTTGAGCAACTTCTTCCGCATATCGTTGGTGATTCAACTCCGACAAGCGACGCAACACTTCAAGCCGCACACGATCGCTGATGGTGAAACGCATGCGGTCGCTCGTGGGCAGATACGGCACTTCGTGGAATCCGTGCTCCAGGTCGAGGTCACCCCATCCATAAGCATGAGCAACCGCGACATCCATCTCAAGATGAAGCCTACGCATCTGCTCAATTCGAAAATCGTCGTCTGACGGATCATGGAAACGGTTGTAGAGTTGGGTAAGGCCGATCGTATCCTCCAACATTATTTTCTCGCGATTTCCATGATACGTTTCGCCGTATGCACATAATTTTTCTCGACCGTCCTGAATAGGCATCGGCCATGTCTCTAATGCCGCAGATGTCGAATAACTCAGTGTTGACGCCCCAAGAGTGGCACAGGTCCAGAATGCCCATTCCTGATGAATGCTGGATTGCAACACAGCAAAATCAGACCAGTCGTATAAAAAATAGATTTTCGTTTTATGATTAAAAACGTTTCGAGACGGGACCCTTCTGAACGAGACATACTTTGTAACTACTGGTGATGCTAGAAAATGGGCATGATTTTCCGCTTCGCAAAGAAGCTTTGGGCGCAAATCCCAAAATTTCCAGAAACATTTCTGATGTATTTGTCCGGTGAGCGAATCTCGATAGGGCTTGACAAGTTCTTCTATTCGACGGAATGCCGCCCTATACTGACGCGCCTTTTCTTCTGGCCAATCTCGGAAATAGATAACCCAGCGGTAAGGCTCAAGCTTGGGCATGGTATTGAGGTCTTGCCCATTGAACAACGGGAAGATCACCTCCGCACATTTCGGGTCGGCTTCGAGCATTGCCACCCGCTCTTCGGCCGTGAGTTCGAAGCCGCGCCCCATGACGTCCTGGCCTTGCGAAAACTGACCTTTTAAAGCTTTGAGTTTCATCGGGCGTTCTATCTGAAAATCCTCTTCCAGTGCGCCGTTGATGGCCGATACCGTCTTATCGTCCAGAATTTTCTGGCCCTGCCAGCCATTGCGAGCAACCCATGCGATCGAAACGACCACAGCCGCATTGCCCGGCCAAGGCATTCGTGAAGAACCGCAATAGACGATACCGCCTTTTCCAATGATCTGATCCAAACAGACCACTCGAGAGCCAGTCTCTGTGATCGACTTGGTTGCCAACAGGCCAAAACACCCCTTCGAGCCAAGCAAGGAAAAGGCTCGCAGAAAAAAGTATGCGCAGAGATCGGGAGATCCTTTAACTCCGTTACGGATGAATTTTAGATATTCCTGGTAAGCCAATCCGAATCGACGGCCTACCAAGCGCCCTCCAGTGAATGGTGGATTCCCAACCATTCCATCGAAGCCTCCTTTTCTAAACACTTCCGGAAATACCAAAGGCCAATGGAATGGTTTTCGAGGTAGTGAGCCTGCAGGAAAATCAATAGCCAAATTCGCTATCGCCTGACGAGCGATCTGCTCGCCCATCCTTTCGTTACCGCTCAGGAAATCACCAGCCATGGCAGCGAGTGTGTCAAGCGCGGCATTGAGAGTCCGGGTATTGCCGCCGCATCGAAGAGCTTCGCCGATCATTGCGTCGGCGATCAGTTCGACGGATTCGAGTTTCCGCCGCGCTTCGCGGTCCAGCCGGGCCATGGCCTCGACATCCTTTATGTCTCGGATGGTGGTGGCTCGGAGCCGTTTGCGCAGTTCGATGGCCTCGTTGACCGCCGCCTCGACGTTCTGACCGAAGATGCGGAGCTGGTACTGTTGGCCGGATTCCGTATCCATTCGCAACCGGGTGAGCTGTTCCAGTCGGTGAATACCCAGCAGACTGTCGCCGGAGCGAAGGTTGTGATCGAGAAATCCGAACGGCCTGCCCTTGGCGAGGGTCACCAGCCAGATGGAGAGTTTGGCCAGCTCCACGGCCAGCGGGTTGACGTCCACGCCGTACAGGCAGCGCTCGGCCACCAGACGGCGAGCGATGGTCAGCCGTTCGTCGAGCTGGGACGGCAGGGGTTCCTCCGCACCAAGCTGGTCGAGCGCCTCGCCGTCGACGGTGATGGCCTTACCGACAGCCTCCTCGTGGAGCCAGGCCTCGACCAGTTTCTCGCCGAGATAGCGGCAGGCCTGAACGAGGAAGGCCCCCGAACCCATGGCCGGGTCGCAGACCTTGAGGTCGAGAATCTCCCGCGACGACCTGAGTGTCCATTCCTCGCGAGGCTTGCCCTCGGCCGGACCGACGTACACCACCGGTTCGAGCGTGGTGGTGACGATGCTCTCGGTGAGGGATTTCGGAGTGTAATGGGTGCCGGTCTCACGCCGGTCGGCCCCGAGGGTGACCATAAACGAATTGTCGCGATAGACGATCGGATCGTCCCAGGCGTCGGTGCGGAGCAGGTTCGTGAAGGGGCGGATACGTTCGGCCAATTCTGTGTCCCCACCGCAGACACCCAATACCCGACCGAAGATCGTGTCGTCGGCAGGCTTGGAAAGGCCGTTCCTGATGGCCGATTCGCTCCTCCCTGTAACATCCAGAACCAATTTGACGAGCGCCGCTTCGCCGTCCAGGCGCGCCGATTCCAGTTCCGCGAGAGCCACGTTCGGGTTCTTCGCCTTCTGTGATCCCTGCAGGCCCAGGGTCACCCGGGGAACGCGAGCCACGGTGTGTTCGAGGAGGCCTTCGTAGACATGCCCGATCTGTTCGACATCGAGCGCACGGTAGGACAGCAGCAGTGCACCACCGGACTGCTCCAAAATCTGCAACGAGTTCAGGAGCAGCAGCACGGTGCGGTTGTCGATGGGCAGCGGCGCGGCCGAGGTATCCCGCCAACCGGTGCCCTTGGCCCGGCCCTCAAGGAACGGAAAACGGTCGGGATCGAACAGGGAACCGCCCAAGGCTGGCATCCGCAGGCTTTCATGCTCGATGCCGCCATAGACGGCCCGGAAGACCGCGAGCAACCTGGCCCAGGCGTCGTGACGGCGGTCGAGCACCTCCGGTCCGTGACGATCGGCTTCTTCTGCCAGTTGTCCGCGCAGGGTGGAAACGGCGTAGCACCGGTCGTAGACCGAATCACCGAGAAGGAGCAGCCCGCGCTCCTCGGCGCAGAGGACGAATACCAGCCGCATCATCACGGTCAGCCCGGCCTCGTATAGCTCGGCGGGCTTAACGTCACGGAGCAGTTCCCGGTTGCGGTCCTCGTCGGCCTTGTCGAGACACTGCACGAGCACCTCGACCGCACGACGTACCTGCTCTCCGAGGGTGTCCGTGACCTCCTCATGATGCCTGAGGGATTCATCCAGAAGCGATTCGAGGGTGTCTTCCGTCGGGCCGAAACAGCGCCGGACACCGAGCAAAGACTGGAAGGCCTTCAGCGTGATCGGCTCCTGGAACCAGAGACGGGCATACCACGACGCCTGGCTGGATGTGGAACCTACCGGCGCGTTGACCAGCATCCAACGTTCGCCATCGGTCAATAGCCCCACGCGCACTCCATGGGCGCGGCAGAGCAGGTTCATGCGCTCCTGGAGGGAAACGGGCCAGCCATCACCTCGCTGGACGGATTCGAGATCGGTGTCCGGCGGCAGAACGGCGATAAACAGGCGCGGCTTTCCGTCTTCGGGTGTGTGGACGATCCAGTCGGGTTTGAACTCCCCGACATGTTCCTGCGACGAAACGCTCGGGAGTTCGCCCGGCCAGTCGTCCGCGTGGACGAGGGATTCCTGATCGTATTCGAGCAGTTCCGCCAGCACCAAGCGAACCCATTCTTGGTGCAATTCCGGCAACAGCTTGTCTTCCTGGTCCACCGCCTCGCGCCACTCCTCGTAGGCGGCCCTGAGTCGCTGGCGTCGCGGTGTTTCCACCGCTTCCAGCCCTTGTGGGAACGCCTTGTCCAGCATGGACACGGTGAGGAAAGGACCGGATATCTCGATCAGGGAGAGCCATTCGGCGTGTTTCGATAGAGTTCTCACCATTGGGGCTCTTCCTTGAAAAATTCGATGGCAATTCCTTCTTCGGTGGCGTGCCATTCATGGCCACACCCACACACCAGAGATTTGCCGATTTCTATGTACATTTTTTGTCCGCAATCTTGGCAATGTACTCGACCACAATTGCAACCACGGCATTGCCCGGCCAGCCACCAGAAAATCGAGCCATCATCGAATTGCGTCATACCGTCCTGGTCGAGGACAATGCAGTCGGCGTTGCAAACCGGGCACATTTTCCACTTGTCAGGGACGATGAGATCCAGAGCCTCTTCCATGGACAGAGTCATCAAATCGCACTGAATGAAACGAGCCTTTGTCTCGGCCGGAGAAGTGAATCCGTTCGCCGCTACGATGATTGTTTTGTGTGCTCCGACAGCCTGTGAAAGTGCTGCGACTTCTTCGATATCCTTGACGTCGAGGGGCGTTGAATGGAATTTCGCATCAATGAGCATACGCAACGAGTGCCCCCGCTCGGTCATCTCGATCATTACATCGACTTGCCTACGTTGTCCCGTCACGAGATCCGGCAAGTAGACGTTGCGATGAACCGTCCCGAATCCGTCCAACTGTTCATAGAGTACGGCGACAGCTTCTTGGTATTCCTGCCATTTCATTGCTTTATCCTCGATTGAGAGGCGGGCACCAAGAACACGACGGCCACCGGGAACGTTCGATCCACCGGGTTGGCGTAGTGTTTTTCGATCGCGGCCTTTTCTTCTTCCCGCTCTTCCGGAATCCGAGCCAATCGGGCTTCGAGGGCATGGACGTCCTTCTTCACCTGCGCCATCTCCTCGGGCGAAAACCCGGGCAAATAGAGCTGGCCACCTTGGCGATCCGACTTCAGCTCCTTGCGGATGCTGGCCTCAAGTTCGTCCAGAACCGTTCGGACGTCGGCGATTTCGCTTTTCATGCGCCTGTCGAGGGTGTTCTCGAGAAACTTCAAGCGGTCCCTGGATCTCGCTTCGACGGCGGCCATGAGAGCGTCTTCGTGGCGCTCGAACCTGTCCTTCAGGACATCGAACAGCGCCTGGTCGGGTTCGATCGGTGACCCTTGGGCGACCAGAGCTTCGAGTTTGCCGACCTGGGCGATGCGGGCGAAGCGTTTGTGTTCGAGTTCGCCACCGGCGAGGGTCAGTTCTTCGTGAAGGCGATGGTGGTCTCCGCCGGTGATCACCAAACGCGACCAGACCGCCACCGCCGGGACTCGCAATTCACTGTCGGGTACGGTTCGAACCGCCACGCGGTGAAGTCGCTTGACGTCGTCGAGTTTCCATATCTCCTCGCGAAGCAGGCGCAGACACATCTGCACCAGCCGGTGGTTGAGATGGGCCAGGACAACATCGTCTCTACCTTTGGCGACATCGTGATCGAAGGTGATCGGGCGACGAACGCCGGTATGGGGATGTTCCAGTCCGACGGTGGCTCTGCCCCAGGAGCCGGGCAGGACGGGCACTTCGAAAACGCTCTCCTTTTCGCCCTGGGGCGATCCGGTGGGCTTGAGCGACGGTTTTTCCGCCAGATCCAAAGCGACCTCGACCGCACGCGAAATGTGCTCGGGCGACAGATGGAAATCGTTCTTCGCCTCCATGAGTCTCTCGTGCAGGCGGGCGATGCGCTCCTGAAGACGCTTCTCCGCCGTGACGAACTTCCTCGCCTTGGCCGCCTTGGCTTCCGCCGAGGCGGTGTCCAGGCCGCTGCGCTTCCCGAGCATGGCTTCTTCGATCTGCCGGGCGATGACCGGCCCGACGCTGCCGAGATCCTCCCGGATCGTGTCGATCTTGAGGACGGCACGCATCAAATACTCGTGATCGCCCGCGACATCGCCGGGTTTGACGGAGTCTGATCGTTCATTGGCGGCGACTCTCGCGGAGAAGCCTTTCCCCACCGGATGCCAGATGAAGACGGCGTCTTCCTTCTGCCCGTGGCGGTCGATACGACCATTGCGCTGTTCCATGACATTCGGATTCCATGGAATCTCGACATGGATGAGGTAGTTGCAATGGTTCTGCAGATCGATACCTTCCGAGGCCGCGTCGGTAGCGAGCAGGATGCGGACCGGCGAGATGTCCGGATGCGCCTGGAACGCGGCTTTGACGGCCTCGCGCTCGTCCGGCAGCATGCTTCCATGAAGGTACATCAAGCGATCGCCGCCGAAGCCGTTGGCAGTGAGAATCTGATGGAGCCACGAATGGGTGGCCCGGTATTCGGTGAACAGAATCACGCGCTTTCCGTTCCAGCGGCCATCGGTCTTCAGATGGCTCTCGATCCAGTCGAGAATGGCCCTGGCTTTCGAGTCGACGCGGTTGCGTGCTTTCTCCGACCATGCGATGAGCCGGTCGAGCATGTCTCTCTGCTCTCGTGACAACGGTGGTGCGAGCTCGCCCACCACCTCGACCGCTTCGTGCTGGGCTTCTTCGACCAGCGAATCGTCCGAATACTCCTCTTCGGTTTTCAGGATCGCCTTGCGCAGAATGCGATCGTCCATGGTGTCGCGATCGCCTTTTGGCTTGCCGCGTTCGAGCGTTTCCCGATGTTTTGCAAGTGTGTGCGCGAAAGCCATCGGCGAGGAAAAGAGCCGCTTTTTGAGAAGCATGTGAACGAAATCGGTTCCATATTCGAAGCGCGTGCCCTTGACGCTCTTCGAACGGTCGGCCGTGTACTCTCCGAGCAAGGCGTGGATTTGCCGCTCCTCCTCCGAGTAGTCGATTTCGAGACCTTCGAGCTTGCGCACCGGAAACACCGGCTTGCCGTTCGCGTCGACGATGTCGCTCTTCAGTCGGCGAACCATGACGCGGTGGAGTTGTTTCTCGTCCGGCATCACCGTCCTGGCGAACCGCTGATCGTCCAGCAACTCCAACAACGAGGTGAAGGACTCCTGGTATCCGTTGTGGGGTGTGGCGCTCAAAAACAGCCGATGGGTGAAGTGAGGTGCGAGCGACCGGATCAGTCGCGTTCTCTGGCTTTCCAGGGCATACATGGATGCCGACGCCGGTGCGACGTTGTGCGCCTCGTCGACGACCAGAATGTCGAATTTTCGCGGATAGGTAATGTGAGGAGGGAGTACGTCCTTCAACAACCGGAAACCCTCGCCGCTCTTCATCCAGTCCATCGAGGTGACGAGACGTGGATAGGACGTCCAGGGATTCACGTGGATACCGCGTTCGCGACGGAGGCGCTTGACGTACTCGGTGTCGACGATCCGAAACTCGAGGCCGAATTTTTCCTGCATCTCGGTCTGCCATTTGACCTGCAGGCTGGCGGGGCAAACGACGAACACGGTCCTGGCGCGATGACGGACGAGCAGCTCCTGGATGACCAGCCCCGCCTCGATCGTTTTACCCAAGCCGACATCGTCCGCGATGAGGAGATTGACGCGAGCCATCTCGACGGCTCGAACCAACGGATCGAGCTGGTAGTCTTCGATGGTTATCCCGCTCCGGAAAGGCGATTGCAGAAAAGAGCGATCCGCGTTGGTGACTGCTCCCCAGCGAACGGCGTCGAGAAAGGCTTCCAGGCGGTCGTTGCTGTCCCAGCCGGTGATCGACGGCAGGCCCGCCTTTTCCAAGACCTGGGCTCCGGCCTCCATCTGCCAGACGACCTGGATCTCTTCGCCCATGGAATCTTCGTCCAGGGATGACAGGCCGACGAGGTGTTGGTCACCGTTGCTCGCCGGTGACAAGGCTCCACTGGAAACATCGGTGACCACCCATTGACGACGTCGGACCTCGACGAGTTGACCGGGCTCGGGAACGGCACCGAAACGAACGACACCGTTCGCCGAACTTGCGTTTGTCGTTGTCATTGTGACCGGCTCCTCCGTCTCGACTGATACGCTTTCTTGGTCGCTTCCGATACGTGCGACAGCAAGCTGGCTCCGATGACCTCTCCGAGGGTGACGGGAACGGCGTTGCCGATAAGCCTGCCGATGGACTTCTGGCAGACCTGTTCTCCCGGTCGAGTGAACTCGTAATCTGGTGGAAAGCTCTGTAAGATCGCGCCTTCTCTGAGTGAAATAGCTCTGTCTTGCTCCGGGTGGCCGAAACGGCCGTTACCGAACCCGAAGAATTGGGTCGTCATCGTCGGGGCGGGATCGTCCCAGGTCATGCGGCCATAGACGCTGGGGTAGGTCTTTCCGGAAGATTTCTTGTGGCAGTCGGCCACCAACTCCCTGGGCCAGTCACGCCATGTCCCCCCGGGCCTGGATGCCTTTATGCGGCGCATATTGATTTCGGAGAGAGCGGAGCATTGGTGCAGAGGGTCTTTCGGGTGGCTCGTTCCGGCCTCTAGAGGAGGCAGGTTGCCGATGGCCTCCTTGACAGTTTTCGGTCTCTTGCCGAACTGCTCGGGAGTCAGAAGCGAGATCGGCCCGAGCTTGGACGCCAGCAACACCAGACGGTTGCGCTGTTGGGGGACGCCGTATTCTGCGCAATTGACGACCCGGTATGCGACCGAGTACCCATTGCCTTCGAGGTTGGCCACGAACTCGTCGAAAACGTTCTGTTCGATCAGTCGCGGAACGTTCTCCATGGTCACAAGATCCGGTGACAGTTCGTCCACGAGTCTCGAAAACTGCAGCAGGAGCCACCAGCGTTTGTCGGATTCCGTTGCCTTCTGGTTGTAGGTGGAAAAAGTCTGGCACGGAGCGCAACCGGCGAGGAGTTTGATCCCGTTCTTTCTATAGTGGCGCTTCAGCTCGCTGGCTTCCAGCTCCTCCACCGATTTGAGCAGGAACCTGGCGTTGTTGTTGGCGACGTAGGGGTGTTCACAAGCCGGATCAATGTCCACGCCCAGACGGACATCGACACCGGCCTTCACGAGGCCATGTGTCAGTCCACCCGCCCCGCAGAACAAGTCGACGGCATAGACCTTCCGGCCTGGCGTCGCTCCGATTTTAGCCTGTGTCCCGTGTTTCATTTTTTCGAATCCTTGCCTACATCTTCCTTGGACGAGTCGGCGGACGCGCCACCAGCCTTCACCCACTCGTCGACCTCGTCCGTCTTGAACTTCCAGAGGCGGCCGACTTTGTGTGCGGGCATGCCGCGTCCCGCTATCCAGCGGTAGATGGTGTCGATGCTGACCCCGAGATGTTGGGCAATCTCCTCGGCTGAAAGCCAGCGGTGTTGTTCTGATGCCATGTGCTCTCCGCTTTGGGCCGTCCGGCCTTGAAAGCAGCTGTTCCAGGGGCAGCCCCGGAGAATGAGAGGAATGTCTGGCACATTAGAGGAGAGCCCAGTATCGGTCAAACGATTTGTGCTGCATCTTTGCCACATCAAACCGCAGAAGCCGACTTTGCCTTGCAGGCGGGGGCAGGAAGTCAAGCAGGCCAGCGAAAGATTACACCTGCTCGGTGCACATGATCACGAGGCGGGATTTGCGTTCGTCCGGCAGGACCGCCTCGATGTCGAGGATGCGGCCCTCGAATACCAGACGGTGGGTGGGGGTGAGGTCGGCGCGGTAGCGCATGGTGACGCGGTGGCTGACCGAGTTCTGCATTTGGGCGGCGGCGAAGTACTCCTCGCCCTTGAGGGCTTCGACCCGCGCCCAGACCGTGGCCAAGTCAGCCCAGGTTTCCTCCCAGCCGCCCATGCCGTCGAAGATGAGCGTCACCGCCTGAATGGTCACCCGGTGGCGATATGGAGCGGCTGGCATCTACACCACCCCGGCAACCCGCCACGGGTCCAACAAGCCGTCCAGGAAGTCGCCGGGGAGCGTGCTGACGGATCTTCCGGCAAAGCTCTCCCGCTGCTCGTAGAGGCCGGTGACACGACAGAGCATCCAGCTTTTGATGGCGTCCGGCGTAGACGGATTTCCTGTGACGACGGGCCAGCCGGTACGGAAACTGATTGTCACGGCGTTGCGCCGGCGGCGGGCGGCCGGCCACGCTGCGCCATCGGCTGGATAGATGCGGCCGAGCAGTCCGGAAGTATCAACGACATAGTCCGTGGCGGACATGGTCTGCGTTATGCCATCCGGAGCCACAAAGGAGACGGCCTCCACGGCCTGCAACGGAGGCTTGGGCAGTTCGATCGGACCATCGTCGCAAGGAAAGCCGTCCAGAGAGAGCTCGTATGCAGCTTCCACGAATTGCCTTCCGGTCAGCTGTTCCCCATGCTGGCGCGCGGCTGCGATGAATGTCGCAAGCAGCCCGTCCTCGAGATCGTGGTCGATCCTGGCGTGGAGCTTGGCTTCCGCCAAGCTGACCGGCTCCATGGCCGGAGGCGTGATCAGGCGTAGACGTCCGTGCATGGGCTCACCTATAAATGGGGCGGAGCCGAAGCCCCGCCCCATTGGACTACTCGGAGTTACTCGGTCACCGGGGCCACTTGGGCGTGGCTGAGCAGCGCCGTGACGCCGATGGGCGTGCCGGTCCCATGGGTCCCGATGAAGTTCACTACCACGCGGCAGTAGCGTTTGTGGCCGCGATAGGCCGTGGCGTAGACCGCGCTGTCGTCGCCGGCGTTGTCGATGACCGCGAAACAGCCGTCGTTTGCGCCGGTGACCGACTTTGCCAGATCGCCCGGGTCCACGTCGGTCCAGGGGCCGCTCACCTTGTCATCGGCTTCCTCAACTTCGAGCTCGATCTTGTCTGTTTCGGATAGCGTCACGCCGGCCGCGCCCACGTTGACCAGCAGCATGCAGGAGTCGAAGCCCTGCAGGTCCACGGGGTCGGAGTTCTGGTCAGCGTCGTACAAGGCCGGGGCCAGGACCTGGGTCGTCTTGAGGTTGCTGTAGAGATCGCGCATGTGGGCCTCCTTTAGCTCGCGGAGAATTTCATGAGCTTCACGGCCTCGAAGTTCTGGACGCCGCCGCCGAAGCGCTCGGTCACCCAGAAGGAGGTGAAGCCCTTGTTGGTGATGTTGTCGCGGATGATGCGCATGCCCCGGCGGCGGTAAATCAGGTAGGCCCGCTTGAAGTCGCCGAAGGCGATGGACAGGCTCCCGGAAGCCACGTCGGGCATGTAGTCGTCAGTGCGCACCGGATAGCCCAGGAGCATGCCTGCGACGCCCGCCTGCAGCCCCGGCTGCCAGAGGTAGTTGCCCTGGCCGTCCTTGAACTTGCGAATGGCTGCCAGCGTCAGGTCGTTCAGGAGAAAGGCCCCGGACGCTCGGTACTGAGCTTTGAGCGCGTGGATCAGGTCGATGAGTTTGTCGCTGGGGTTGCTGGACGCGAACGCGCCGTTGCCGCCGGAGAGCACGGTGCCGAGCTTGCCCCAGTCGTAGGAATCGTTGGCCACGGCGTCATAGGTCAGCAATCCGCGCGGGCGGGAGACGCCGTTGCCGGTCAGGAAGGCTTCGGCCTCGGCCTCGGCAAAAGCCAGGGCGACTTCCTCCATGAGGAAAGCCTCGACGTTGAAGCCCAGGTCCTCCAGGCTCTCATTGGTCACCTCGGGAAAGGCATCCACTTCCCGGGCCTCGAAGGTCAGCAGGCTGAACTTGGGTGTCGAGGTGGCCGACGGACTTTCACCCTCGCCGCGCCAGGCGTAGGATACGCCGGTGGTGCGCACGGGCTTCTTGTACACGGCCGCGTTGCCCGCGATGGTCTGGGCCATGCCGGAGAGCGCGGACATGGCGCTCACGGTGCGCTCGATGGCCTGGGCCATGTCCTCGGTGAGGAAATAGCCGCCGTCGGGATCGCTGTAGGTGGCCATGGCCTTGCGCTGGACTCCGGCCAGTTCGCGGTCGTCGCCCTTGCGCAGGTACTTGCCCAGGGCCTGTTTGTGCTCCTGGATCATGGGGTCCTGGCCGTCCACTCCCGCGCCCGGCCGGTTGGCCTTCTTGGCGACCTCGGCCAGGTCTTTGCCCAACCGGGTCAGATCCTCGTTGATCCTGGCGACCTTTTCCTCCAGGTCGGCCGGAGCGAAGCCTTTCTTCTCGATGGCCGTAAGACGATCGTCGTTGGCCTGCTTGAACTCCTCGAACGCCTTGTGCTGCTCTTCCAGCAGCTGTTTGATCTCGTCCATGGATTACCTCCTTGCGGACGTCTTGATGGTGGCGATGTTTCGCCGCAGCAAAGCGGCGACCGCATCCGCACCCCCGTTATGGGCATCCTCGGCGTCACGCAGAGGCAGGGCCTTGAATCCTTCGGCCAGAACGGCCTTGGCCTGTGTCCTGGAGAACCCGGCCTCACGCAGGGCCCTCTCGGCGAGCCGGATGTCCGGCACGCCCTTCACTTGATCCACCCGCGCCCTGGCATTGGCCGGAAAGGTCACGGGGCTGATCTCGATGAGTTCGATGCGCTTGAGCCTGCGACGGGGCTCACCCGGCTTGCCGCCCGAATCCCACTCCCGGGCCACGTAGCCGATGGACAAGCCGTCGATGGCCGGCCGGGGTTTCATGCGCATCAGGGAGTGAACTTCGCGCCCGCGCGGAGTCTCTGCCAGCCGGCCGGTTACGCGCAGACCCACTTCGTCCTCAGTGATATCCGTCCAGATGCCGATGGGCGTCAGGTCCTGCGCACCGAACCCGAGTCCGCCGTGCTGCAGGAGCATGACCGGCCAGGCGGCCTTGCCCGATCTGGCGTCGGTCAGGCTTTGCGTGAACGCCCCGGGCAGAATCACGTCGCCGTAGGCGTCCACGTTGCCGAACACGGCTCCGTATCCGGAAAAGGTCATCTGCTCGGCGTCGGTTCCGCCGGGAGCGAACTTGAGTTCCTTCAGGCTACAGTTGAGGCGTTGCATCGGCGGTATCCTCCGCGTTGTCACCGTCATCCGGCTCGGCCGGATCGGTCATGTTGAGGGGCACGCGGTAGCGTTCGCCGCCTTCGTAGGGATTCATGTCCTCATACTCGCGCACCTCGTTGGGATTCATGGCTCCGATGCCGTACATCCTGGCGTAGAACTCGGCCCGGTCCTTGGCCGCGCCGCGTAGGAGGCCGTTGAGCATGAACTTGGCGTAGAGCCCCTGGCGGCGCTCCTCCTCGCTGAACAGATTCTTGGCGATGCTCGTTTCGATGCGGCGGCACCAGGGCGAGAGCGTGTGGACAACGTGGGCCAGAAACATCTGCTCGGCGCTGGCGTAGGTGGCGGTCTTATCCGAGTAGCCCACCATGATGGGCAATACCCTGAAGGCCCGGCAGATTTCCTCGACCTGAAACTTGCGGGTCTCCAGGAACTGGGCCTGATCGTTGGGCGCGGTCATGGAAGTGAACTTCATGCCGCCCCAGAGCACGGCGGTTTTGAAGGCGTTTCCGCCGCCGGCGTGCCTTGCCTCCCAGGACTTGCGCAGGGCCAGGCGCTGCTCCTCGTTCAGGACCTGATCCGTGGACAGGACGCCGCCGACCACGGCTCCGTTGGAGAAAAGCCGCGCGCCATGTTCCTCGGTGGCCAAAGACAGGCCGATAGCCTCCCGGGCGAGGCGCACGCCTTCGAGCCCCATCCAGCCGTTCCAGGACGGCCCACGCAGGTGCCACATCTCGGAGGCGGAAAGTCCAATGCGACGGCCGTCGTCCGTGGTCACCTCGTAAGAGATCACGTAGCCGTCGCGCTTTACGGTCACCTGCTGCGGCTCGTAGGGGAGCAGCTCCACAACGCGGCCCAGCCCCCGATTCACGAACACAAATGCGTTGCCGCAGAACACCAGATGCATGACCACCTGCTCGATGAACTCGAAGCTGGTCTGCCAGTCGTTGGGCGCGTCCCCGAGCAGGCCGTAGAGCGGGTGGGCGTCGGCCGGGGTGCGCACGCCGCCTTGTGAGCGAAAGACTTTGAGCGGCACCTGGGCCAGCCCTTCGGCGATGACCCGGGCGCAGGCCAAGGCCGTAGTCGCCTGCAAGGCCGTCTTCCAGGTCACGGCCACGCCGCTCTTGGCGGGCTGGGTGAAGAAGCCGTCGGCCAGGAGGTCCTCCAGGGCCATCCCCGATGCCGACTTGCGGCCCTTGAGCCAGGAGATGACGCCCATCAGTCCCAGACCTCCATGCCGACAAACGGCTCTTCCGCGTGGAGCATGGCGCGGGAAAGGGCCATGATGGCGGCCACGATGCCGTCGATCTTGTTCTCGGCGCGTTCCTTGCCCGGATAATAGGCCTTGGTCCTGGTGGAGCGCAGCACCACGTTGGCGGCCTGCCAGGCCAGCAGCGGGTCGCCGTCGTGACGCAGCTTGCCCGAGAGGTAGATGGCCTCGAACTCCTTCATGGGCTCGGAGATGAACGCCGGAGACTGGTTGATCTCGATGCAGGAAAAGGACACCCGTTCGCGGATCTCCTGCATAAGCATCTCGGCCTCGCGCGGGTCGTAGGCCAGTTCCCGGATGGAGAAGCGGTCGGCGTAGGCCAGCAGGTCGTCCATGAGATAGTGGTAATCGGTGCGCGCGCCGGGCGTGGCCACCAGATGCCCCTCGGCCACCCAGCGCTGGTAGTGAGCGTTTTCGGGAAGGGTGACCGTCTCCTCCGGCAGGTAGTGCCTGCCGAAGAGATAGAATTCGTCCCCGCGCCTGAAGAGCAGCACCATGGCCGTGAGGTCCACCTTGGAGGCCAGGTCCACACCGACCCAGCAGGGCTCGCCCGCGAAGTCGTCCAAGGAGACGTCCGCCCGGCAGGCATTCCACTTGACCATGTTGATCCAGGCCGAGCCGGCGTTGGCCCAGACGTTCAGGTGCTTGCACTTGAGGATGTTCTGGCGGGAGGCGATCTGCAGGGCCTCCTTGCGCCGGGCCTGGAGGAAATCGGGGTAGACCGAGACGCCCAGGTTCGGGTTGGCCTTTTCCCAGGACGGCCACTCGGTCCAATCGTCGTCTTCGTCGATGGTGAACACGATGGCGAACAGCTGGTCGTTTTCCAGGGTGCCCTCGAGGACCTTCACGGCCTCGTCGCGTTTGGCGTAGCAGGGCCCGGAGGTGTCCACGCCGGCCGTGGTGATCACTGCAAGCATGGGCTGGGAGCGCGCGCCCATGCCGGTGAGCATGGTGTCGTAGAGGTCGGGCGTCTGGTGTTCGTGGTATTCGTCCACGATGGCGCAATGGGGCGAGGCCCCGTCGCCGGGCTTGCCGATGACCGGCTCGAACTTGCTGGCGTTGTCCAGGATGTGCAGGTTCTTGGCCCCGACGTGGATGCCGAAGTGGCTGACGAAGGACGGATTCTTGAGGCACATCTGACGGGCCGGACCGAAGACCTCCCAGGCCTGCTTCTCGCTGGTGGCACCGGAATAGACCTCGGCCCCGGGCTCGTTGTCGGCCGCGAACATGTACAGACCAATGCAGGCTCCGAGCACGGACTTGCCGGATTTTCTGGGGATCTCAGCGTAGATTTCACGGAAACGGCGCAGTCCGTCCGCCTTGCGCACCCAGCCGAAGGCCACGGCCAGGATGAAGCACTGCCAGGGTTCGAGGGCGATCTTCTTGCCCGCCCATTCCCGGCCTTTCACATGCACCATGTTGGAGGCGAAGCGGCAGATGCGTTCAGCCGCCTCCCGATCCCAGCGGAAGGGGTAGTCTTTGGATCTGGAGCGTTCCAGATCGTCCAGATGCCTCCCGCAGGCCTGCCGCACGAACGAGCAGGCCGCGATCTTTCCGCGCACGACGTCCCGCGCGTAGCGGTTAGCGGCGGTGGCATATGGGTGGGTGGTCTTTGGCATCTATTTACCTGGAACGACTTGCTATATGCCAGGATGTATGGACATGTGGTCTGCAAGCGAACAGCGAAAGGAGAGGACCATGAGCAACCAGGAACAAGCCCTTGCCGACTTCATGAACAAGATTCAGGAATCCAGAGAGCTGCTGCGCAAGATCGGCGAACGGTTCGACGATCACCTTGGTGTTGCGCCGGAAGAGATCACCTGGGCCAATGCCGGAGACGCTGGGCGGATTCTGGCCGACCTGCGGGATATCGCCGCATATCTTGAGGTGTAAGCGACCCCTCATGCTTTCCCGAACCCCGCCCATTCAGCGTTTTCCTTCCCGGCCGGATTCGCCGCGACCCGTGTGCGGCTCGATGGCGTCAGGCCGAACTCAGTCAGAAATTTGTGCATGATCTCCATGGCCCGGTTGGCCACCCCCACCAGCGGGTTCTGGATCACGTTGCCGCCGGTGGTCTTGATGAGCAGCCCGGACTGACGAATCTTGCGTTCTGCCTCGACAAAGCGCTCAAAGGCCTGGCAGTAAGCCGCCAGGGCCGCATCGTCCCCCTCGGTGAGCACGCCCATGCGGGCGAGCACCGGAGCCTTGCGGAGCCATTCCTCCCGGGCGGTCTCGCCAAGAAAGTCGGGCGGCTCAGGCAGCGCCGGGGCAAGCTCTGGCTCGTTGGGATTGACGCGGCACTTCTGCGCCGTGCCCTTGAGCATCTTGAGCTTGGTGGGGAGAGGCTTACGGCCGGCCATCTTCCTCCCCCTCCAGCGCTGCCTTCTCGCCCGTGAAGTCTTCCCAGCGCTTCACGGCGACATCGACGTATGCGGGGTTCAGCTCCATGGCCAGACAGGCGCGGCCGGTGATTTCGGCGGCGATGATGGTGGTGCCGGAGCCGGAGAAAGGTTCGTACACGGCCTGGCCCGGGCTGGAGTTGTTCTCCATGGGCCGCTTCATGCACTCGACGGGCTTCTGGGTGCCATGGATGGTGTCGGCGTCCTGGCCCTTGGACGGGATGTTCCAGATCGTGACCTGCTTGCGGTCTCCGCTCCAGTGGGCCTTGCCCTTGACCGCGTACCAGCAGGGCTCGTGCATCCAGTGGTAATGCCCCCGGGAGAGAACCAGACGTTCCTTGGCCCAGATGATCTGGGAGCGGATGCCGAAGCCGCAGACGACAAGGCTTTCCGCGACCGTGGCCGCGTGCAGCGCCCCGTGCCAGACATAGGCCACATCGCCGGGGAAGAGCGCCCAGGCCTCGCGCCAGTCGGCGCGGTCGTCGTTCAGGACAATGCCGGTGCGCTTGGTCTTCTGGCCGGACAGCGCCTCGTTGCGCCAGGCGGGATCGTATTCGACGCCGTAGGGCGGGTCGGTGACCATGAGGTGCGGCCGGACGCCGGCCAGCAATCTGCCCACGTCGTCCGCGCTGGTGCTGTCGCCGCACATGAGCCGATGGCGGCCCAGAATCCAGACCTCACCCGGTTTGCTTACTGGCTCTGCAGGAGTCTCGGGCACCTCGTCGGGATCGGTCAGACCCTCGGTGGTCGGCTTTGACAGCAGGGAGTCGATCTCGGCGGCGTCAAAGCCCGTGAGACTGACGTCAAAGGCCATGGCCTGGAGTTCTTCCAGTTCCAGGGCCAGGAGGTCCTCGTCCCAGGCGGCCCAATTGGCGGAGCGGTTGGCCAGCAGACGAAAGGCCTTCACCTGCGCGTCGGTCAGTTCGTCGGCCAATGCAACGGGAACTTCCGTCAGGCCCAGCTTGCGGGCGGCCTTGAGCCGCAGGTGCCCGTCCACCACGGTGCCGTCGGACTTGGCCACCACCGGGATGCGGAAGCCGAACTCCCGGATGGCCGCGACCATGCGCTCGACCTGCTCGTCGTTCTTGCGCGGGTTGCGGGCATAGGGAACAAGCCGCTCGATGGGCCAGGATTCGGTCTTCAGCATGGTTTCGGTCCTGGGTGTGGGGTGCGCAGTCTGCCGTGCAGGCGCTCGTGGCATTCGCGGCACAGGCTCATGAGGTTGCCGCTCGCATTGTTGCGGGGATTGCCGTCACGATGGTGAACCACTTCGGCCCCCCGGGTGCAGATGGCGCAGAGCGGGTCGCGTCTGAGCTTGCGATGCCGGACCCGCTGCCAGTGCGCGCTGTAGCCGCGTTTGGCCGCGTTACCCCGGACTTTGTCCTGGGCGCTGCGGCGAAGAGCGAGGGCCTCATCCGCGAGGTGCTTGTGCTCTGGGCAATACCCTCCGGCGTCAGTCGCCAGATTGCGGCAGCCCGGCTTGCGGCATGGTTTCGGCGGTCTTGGCGGCATACCCCCACCCGTCATTTTGCACGCGTAAAAATCTTGGGGCCCACCCGGTCTACGGGCCGAACCCACAGAGATTCGACCCGCCCCGGGCATCCTCCGAGGGTTTTCCCCTCTCTTGCATACATACCGGGGGGAATGGGAAAACGTCGGAGTTGGGAGGCTGTTTTTTGAATCAGCTCGGAAAGGGCTTGATTTAGAATTCTGTTCTGATAAAAATACCGACAGAAGTGAATAAGTGTAGGTAATTTTATCATGCCAAAAAATGAAACGTCGCGAGGCGGCAGGTTCTACGAGGCCATCGCCGTTTTCAAACGAGAAGGCGGCATGCTTCGCACGGGGCAAGCCCTGCGCAAAGGGATTCATCCAAGCACGTTGTACGCTCTCAGGGATTCGGGGATTGTGGAGCCTGTGAGCCGAGGAGTGTATAGGCTGGCAGAGGCTCCTGCCCTTGGCGACCCGGATCTGGTAGTTGTAGCTACGCGAGTCCCGCAAGGGGTCATTTGTCTCATCTCCGCTCTGGCCTTTCACGGGATCACAACCCAGATACCGCATGAGGTTCATCTGGCACTGCCCAGGGGGGCAGAGGAGCCGCGACTGGACCATCCTCCAATCGCAACGTATCGATTCACCGGCGAGGCCTTCTCGGAGGGAGTGGAAAATCACGTCCTCGACAATATGAACGTCCGCATCTACTGCCTGGAGAAGACGCTGGCGGATTGCTTCAAATTCAGGAACAAGATCGGAATGGACACTGCCATCGAGGCGGTCAGGCTGTATCGGGAACGAAGAGAAGTGAAAGTGAACGATCTGATGCGGTATGCGGCCATCTGCCGGGTGGCCAAGGTCATGCGTCCTTACATCGAGGCGATCCTGTGAGAGAAATCAAGAACATCCCCGCATCCGTTCATCATCGTTTGCAGAACAAGGCGAGGGAATCGTCCAGAACGTTTGGCGAACTCCTGCAGCATTACGCTATTGAGAGGTTTATCTACAGGGTGAGCAAGACACCCCACGCGGACAAATTTTTCCTCAAGGGAGCCCTGATGCTGCGAGCCTGGGGTGGGCCAGGTGTTCGCCCCACCATGGACATCGACTTTTTGGGCAGGACTGACAACAGCCTTCAATCCATTGAAAGCATCATGAAGGATGTCTGTGAGGCGGTTGTCGAAGCGGACGGCATGTCCTTCGACCCTGATTCCGTTCGGACGGTGAGAATTACTGAAGATGCAGAATATGATGGAGTTCGGGTGCGACTCCAAGGCCGGCTTGGCACCGCGCGGGTTTCCATCCAGGTGGACATTGGGTTTGGCGATATTGTCGTACCTGAATGCAAGCAGGTCATCTACCCGACTCTTCTCGATTTCCCTGCCCCGGAATTGGCTGGGTACTCCATGGAGAGTTCCATCGCGGAGAAGTTCCAGGCCATGGTGAAGCTGAGCCAGTTGAACAGCCGCATGAAGGATTTTTATGACGTATGGCTGCTTTCCAGGATGTTCGATTTCCAGGGGAAAGTCTTGATGCAGGCAATCGTGGCTACGTTCACTCGGCGAAAGACTGCATTGGACAGTGCTTCAGATCTATTCCGGACAACGCTCAGACGGGACAAAAGCAAACAATCACAATGGAGTGCCTTTCTCAAAAAGCTGAAGCTCGAAGATTGCCCTGACGACTTCGGGTCCGTTCTTGGTCATATGGAGTCCTTTCTGGTCCCACCGACAGAAGCGGTTATGACGGATGAGAATTTCGACCTCTTCTGGAATGCCCCGGGACCCTGGAAATGACATGTAACGCAGAAGTTGGTGACAGGTGACGGATTGTGACAGGTCATCCGGTTATCTGCTCATGCGCATGCGCGCACGCGCGCGTGAGCGATTAATGGTTTTTTCCCGTCACCATCTGTCACCCGTCACCCTACCTGTCGTAGGCATCTTGCCACTCCTCCCGCTTTTTCAAACAAATACCGGTGAAATGTCGTGATGCTTTCGTCCTGCCTGGAATGAACTCCCGTTTGCAGAGGTTCGCGCTGAATGCCTTTGTGCTGCCCGGGTGCTCTCCGTTGCGCTCGGCAAATCCCTTCCACGACTCAAAGAGCTCGGCTGTCTTGCAGACCAGCCTGGGGCCGACATCGCAGCATTCTTCGATCCACTGCCCGAAGAGGTCCTGCTCGTCGAAATAGGCGGCCGTGGCCTCCTTCACGCTTTCCGGCCGCAGGAGACCGTTCTCCCGCCAGTCCAGGCAGCCTTCGATCATCCAGCGCAGGATGGCCGGGTACTCGGCCTTCAGCTTTTCCTCCAGGCGCTTGTCCGGGCTCGCGGGCTTGTGGACAAAGGGGATGATGTTGAAACGTCTGCGGGCTGCCTCGTCCACGTTGCGAAGCACGGGCTTGTGATTGCCGACGATCAGGAGCTTGAACTGGGGCGTGTAGGTGAAGAAGTCCTGACGCATGAAGCGGGCGCTGATCTTGTCGCCGCCGGTGAGCTGTTTGATGCGGCTCTCGGCCCATGGACGGCCTTCTTCGGTCTCGGAGACGCTGACCAGCCTGGCCCCGCGCAGCATGGCCAGGTCGGTGGGGTGGCGGTCGCCCTGGCTGGCCGTGAAGGTGTCCATTGCCGCCGTGGCGGCGTAATCGCCCAGGATGTTGGTAAGGGTGTTGAGGAACACGGATTTTCCGTTGCCGCCAGGGCCGTATATGAAGAACAGGGCGTGTTCGGAAATGTCGCCGGTTAACGCGTAGCCGGCCACTTGCTGCATGAAGCGCTGCAACATGGCATCCCCTTGGGTCGCCTCATCCAGAAACCGCCGCCAGAGCGGGGCGTCGGAAGAACGCGCCGGAGCCACGGCGGCAAGCTTGGTGATGTAATCCTCGCGGCGAGCCGGACGCAAGGTCCCTGTGCGCAGATCCACCACGCCATCCGGAGTGCCCAGCAGAAGGAGGTCGGCGTCCCATATCTCGCTGGTCACGGCGAAGGCTCGGTCGGTCTGGGCGAACCGCTCCACCGCACCGGCCGTGGCGGCCTTGGACAGCGTGGCCGCGACCTTCGTGTTGTCCATGCCTGCGGCGGCCATCCGGCAGAGCTTTCTCGCCCAGGCAAAGGCCAGCCTGGTCTTTTCCACCCGCCAGTGACTGCCGGTCCAGACGAACCACGCTCCGGTCTCGTGGCAGTAGCGCAGATCGTCCTTGTGCTCCCTGGCGAAGAGGAGCGCGATGGCGTCTTCTGTGGCAGGATATGGGGTGGCTGGACAGGCGTCGTTCGATTCATCCGGCTTTGCCGGATCGAGCGCTGCTACGGCTTCGACCAGACGGAGCAGTTCCTCGCGGCCGTGGCCGGCCTTCTTCCAGTCCACGATGTCGCCCTTGGGCGGCAGGCCGGGCAGTTCCACGATCTTGACCGAGGCGGCCACGGGCAACAGTGCCTTGGCCACCCTGCGGGCGTGATTGCGCCCTGGCGTGTCGTTGTCCGGCAGGATGACCACCTGCTTGCCCTGGAAGTACGGATTGTACTCCTCGCGCCACTTGCCCGCGCCCATGGGGTTGCAGGTGGCGGCCAGCCCCCAGCCGGCGAGCTCCAGGGCCTTCTGCTCGCCCTCGACGATGAAAACGGTCTCGGCCCGCAGCATTTCAGGAAGGCGAAACGGCACCAACCGCACGCCCTTGACGGAGTTGATGCGTTTACCGGTCGCGTCCAGATGCCACTGGCGGATGGCCTTGCGGCAACCCGGGGTCTCGTAGCGGTCCACGGCAAACAGAAACCGGCCTGCCTCATCCTCGTAGCGAAAGGTGGCGACGAGATTTTCGGGCCGGACAGGCGTCTCCGGCAGGTCCTTACGCTTGGGCTTTAGCGTGACAGGTGCAAGCCCGATCTCCTCGGCGATCATCCGGGCGGCCTTGGCCTGGCCGAGTTCTTCTTGGGCCGCGACCAGGGAGATGATGTCACCGCCGCTCTCGCCGGTCGCAAAATCGGACCAGACCCCGGTCTCGGTGTTGCAGCTGAACGACTTTCCAGGGTTGCCATGGATGTCGCCGGCTACCAGTTCCCTGCCTTGGCGTTTGGCCTGAGGCAACCTACCTTGCAGAAAGCCCGGATTGGCCAGGGCCGCCTCGTTGATGCGCTTAAAGTCAAGGTCGGTTCCACGTCCGCCGCTCATCAGGCCGCCTCGAAGATTATGTTCCCGGCTGCGAGGCGAACGACGTTGAAAGCATCTTCGCCAAATTCCCTGGCCAGGAATCCGGTGAAGACCTGGGCGATGGTCCGCCCCACGGCCTTGTCGTCCTCGATGGCGCAGACCCGTCCCTTGAGCTGGAAGCAGGCATCGAGACGAATCCCCGTCCTGCCATGGATACTCTCGGCGGCGAGTGCGGCAAGAAACAAAGTGTCTTCGACGCCGGCCATGTCCACATGCTCGGCGAAATGGAATTTGAGCATGACATTCCCTCCGGTGAGTGGAAGTTCACTAGAAGAGGGCCGAACACCGGAGCGGCATCCGGCCCTATGGGATACGTACCGGCGTGAAGCCGGAAACGTCGGCTCTAGAGGTAGTCTTCCAGCCCAGCGTCCTTGAATGCGACGCGGACCTTGTCGATGATGCCGTACAGGGTCGATCTCGGGATGCCGGTTTCGCGCGAGACGTCGGTGATGGAGTCGCGCATCAGCCTCTGGCACAGGTCACTCAGCTTAGGAGGCAACTGATCCACGACCGAACGCACGTCGATGCCCAGGTCCCGCAGTTCATCGGATGAACGGCTCTGTCGCCCCGTGCGCAGCAGGTAGTCGTCCTGGTCAAAGGTTTCCGAGCGTTCGCAGCGCACGCCGTCTTCATCCTCGATGAGATCGTTCAGGGAGAACTCCTGAAGCCGGTAATCGCGCAGGCCGGCCTTGCGCTCTTCGATGAGGGTGGCCGCGCGGTGCTCCACGACCCTTGCGACGAAGGTGTTGTTTTGAGCCCGGGCGGGATCGTATTTGGGCTGACGGCGCAGCAGGTCGAGGAGCAGCTCCTGCTCCAGGTCCTCACGGTCCGCATCGGAGAAGCCGGGGTGGGCGGTCAGTTGCTTGGCTTTGAAGGTGATCAAACGGACTGTGTATTCGTCGATGCCGTGGTAACGGTTCTGGGACATTGTGCTCTCCTCGAGGCCGAGGAGGAGCGCTGTGGATGTCGACCGGACCGGTCCGCATGAAAATGCGGAGGTGTTGCGAGATCGCCGGATCGGCGACACCCACAACGACCTCCGCTTCGCGGCCAGTCGATTGTCTGGTGTGTTGTTGGACCGCCTCAGCTAGGCGGCGTCTTCCACATTCATTTTGAAGGGCAGGCCGTGCTTGACCTCGAGCAGACGCACCACACCGTCGCGGATGCGGTCAAAATGGGAAAAAAGCTCGATGATCTGGGCCTTGAGCTGGAAGTCCGAGAGATCGGCCTCGGGGCGCGGAGCATTGTCCCCGCCGAACTTGATCTCGCGCACGGTGGTGGCCGTTTCGAGCAGCGGCTCGCCGTTCTGGAGGCGGAGGTCTTCGATACGGCCGAAGTTGATGGACTGGAGGCGAAGCAGAAGCTGTCGCCGGGCCGGGGAGAGGGAGGATGCGTTCATGTCGCGTCTCCTTTCGGAGCTGCGCCTGAAGACGGGGCCCGGCGATGCCTTCAGGCGTTCAGGGATCAATGGCCGAGCCTTATCCCCTTCCCGCGACATGTCACAGGGACACGGAAAAAAGTTTGGCTGGAACTGAAAACATGATGTTAATTCAAATGCTTAATTGGTGAAGAAAGTTTGTTTTGCCAGAAAACACGGGCGTGACACGTCACGTGTCTTGACTGGGTGTGACTTAAAAGTTACATATTGCCCATGAACGAAGTCCGTCGGTACCGGAATGAGAATGGCTCTGAGATCATCACCGAATGGCTGGCGGGACTGAAGGACATCCGGGCTCGTGCACGAATCGTTGCCAGGATAGATCGTTTGGCTGTTGGGAATTTTGGAGACTGCAAGGCGGTCCGGGACGGAGTGTCGGAGTTGCGCGTTGATTATGGCCCAGGGTATCGAGTGTATTTTGGGAAGGTGGGTAAGAGGATAGTTCTGCTCCTTTGCGGCGGCGACAAGCGGACCCAGGAGGCCGATATCGAAAGGGCAGTGATGTGCTTGAAGGATTACAAAAGGAGGTCGCGATCATGAAGAGCAACACCAACCGTGCAAGCGTCAGCCATGACGAGGCGCTGGTGCGCGAACTCCGCGCCGATCCCGCCTTTGCTGCGGAATATCTCCAGGCCGCCATGGAAGACACCGATGAGCCGGCGGTGCTCCTCATTGCGCTCCGGCATGTCTCCGAAGCCTTCGGCATGGCCGAGGTGGCCCGAGAGGCCGGCATCAAGAGGGAGAGTCTCTACCGGGCCTTGTCCCCAACGGGGAATCCGACGCTGAAGACCTTGACGGCAGTGCTGAAGGCCGTGGGCCTGCGACTCGCCGTAGCTCCGGACAAATCAGGGCATCATCCTGCTTGTGCGTGATTGTTCAGGAGGATCAGATCAAGGAGCCGTTGCTACCAATTTTCTTCAGGAGGCTCCTCCCACCCCTCGGGCCGGATGAGAAAGGCCGTCTTCCAGCCCTGACCGTCTCGAACAATGGGCTCGCCGTCGATCTGGAAATAGGCTTTCAGAGCCTGCCTAAGCCGCGAAACCTGCTGCTTCTCACTTTCCTTGCGAGACTGGAATCCAGATTCATAATATCCATTTCCTTCGGCGAACTTCTCCAGCATCTCCCACTGGACACTGCGATTGGCGTTGTCGCTCCTGGCCATGCCCATGTCCGCATAACTCACCCGCAGTCTGGCATCTCTGATGGTGACAGATGCCGTGTCACCGGTGAGGAACCGAATGGTCAACTCGTTCCATTTGGCCCCATGCGGCGTGGGGAATGTCGTGGGAGGCGCTTTGGTGGTGGTCCTGGGAATACGGGTGTCGAGAAAGGAGCGCCAGCCAGCTGACGCCGAGAATCCCTTGTCTGCAAGGTCAACCACCTCTTCAAG
This sequence comes from Desulfovibrio aminophilus DSM 12254, assembly GCF_000422565.1. Taxonomy (NCBI): domain Bacteria; kingdom Pseudomonadati; phylum Thermodesulfobacteriota; class Desulfovibrionia; order Desulfovibrionales; family Desulfovibrionaceae; genus Desulfovibrio; species Desulfovibrio aminophilus. The sequence continues at coordinate 171,260 of NZ_AUMA01000003.1, forward strand.
GGACATGAGGTACGATGTGGCCGTCTCGATGGAGCTCCGTAGCCTCGCTGTCCAATAGCGATTGGTCGGGGTCAAGAGAATGAAACCACGCTTGCCGGTGCTTGTCAGATGGAGTGCGGCGCTTTCGAGTTGCTCCGTGGAGTTGCCCCCGCTAAACCGGACCCCCTGCGGTTGCAGACGAGCGGATGAATTCCCTGGGGGATTTCATCCGCAGCCCCTTGTGGGGGTGCCTCTCGTTGTAGTCCTCGAACCAGGCGTGGAGCTGGTTCAAAACCGCCTCCGCATCGGGACGTTCATGAATACGGACATAGTCCCGCTTGAAGGTCTTCACAAACGCCTCGGCCATGCCGTTGCTTTCCGGGCTGCGGACCGGCGTGAAGCGCGAGCGCAGCCCCAACATGGCTGCGAACTTCATCGTATCTTTGGCCGTGTAGCAGGAGCCGTTGTCCGAGAGCCACTCCACCGGGTGAGCGGTCCGCGGCGTCCCAAACCGCCTCTCCACGCATTCCAGCATCAAGTCCTGCACCATGCGGCTGGTGATGCCTCCTGTCGTCGCCAAGTAGCCCAGGGCCTCGCGGTCGCAGGTGTCGATGACGAAGACCACGCGCACGGTGTCGCCGTTGTCGCAGTGGATTTCAAAGGCATCGGAACTCCAGCGAAGGTTGCTTTTGAGCGTGACGACCTTGCCGTCATGGCTGCGCTCCGGCCTGTAGCCTTTGTGCCTGGCCAACAGCAGGCCATGAAGGCGCATGATCCGGTAAACGCGTTTGTGATTCACGCCCGGGCGCCCATCTTGCCGGAGCTGCCTGTTCAACAGGGCGCAGACCCGGCGATAGCCGTAAGTCAGGCGGTGATCCACGATGTCCCGGATCAGCGGCAGCAACCGCTCGTCCTCGGCCTTGGAGTAGCGCGCAGGCCGTTCACGGGGCGGCTCCTTCACCCGCTCGGCAAGTCTGGAGCGGGAAACGCTCAGAGCCTCGGCCACGCGTTTCATCGGAAACCGTCCTCCCAGGGCAACGGCGTGCGCGAGAGCAGTTTTTTTTCACGCGCGATCTCCAACGCCTCCTTGAGGATTTCCACCTCCATGGTCTTCCTGCCAAGCATGCGCTCCAATTCGCGGACACGCTTCTTGAGCAACCGCAACTCGGCAGCCCCGACGACTTGGTCATCGGCCTGCACTGCGGCTTTTCCCCCATCGCTCATGAGCTTTCTCCACCGAAACAGCAGACTCGGCGAGATGCCGTGCTTGCGGGCCACGTACGAGACGTTCATGCCCGGATGCAGCGACTCCTGGACCAGCTCCAGTTTCTCCGCCACGGTCCACCGTCGACGGTGGACCGTGGTCAGCACCTCCACCACTGCTTCCCCGTTAGCACTAGGTCTGGACATAGGGCTAGACCTATCTCCTATCGCTGCCAGGGTGTCCGGTCCAAACAGGGGCTACTCCACTCCGGATCGCCCCGGCAGCAGAGGTAAACACCATGCCGTGTACCAGGATTAGGGACGAGTTCGCCGATGAAGTAGTGGCCGAGAGCCTGGGATTCAAAGCCGGGCGAAAGACCGAGCGCCGTCGCGATGTCCTTGCACAGGGATTGTACATCGAGGCGTTGGATAACGATGTCGGCTTTGGAGAGCTTTTCGGTAGGGCAGTGTCTGCACTCCCCGACGATGTCTCCAGGGCCGTGGCGCACTACCCTGTGCAGGCCGCCGGGTGTAACGGGGCAGTCAAGGGACCCGGCTAAATCGTTGGTGGGGCGGAGATAGCGGCCGAGAGCGGCCAGAATCAGTGCGGAACTTCGCCGCCAGTCCATCGCGGCCAAGGCGAGGCCGGGAATATCCTCAAGAGCACGCCACGCTGACATCGTTCTCGACGTCCTCCTCGGATGTCTGGTTCAGGATGAAGCCACGTTTGGCCATCCAGGCGTCCAGCACGGTGCTGTCGTCGTGGCGCTTGATGTTGATCTTGTTGGGCGGATAGATGACCAATACCCTCGTCTTTTTCGTATTGGCGAAGGTGACTCTGAATTTGGCCAGAACAAGCGGAGCGTGTCTCGGCAACTCCTTTTCCCTGGCCTCATAGGCGGCGAAGAGATCCTCGGCACGCCGGGTTTCGAATTCCTTGTGTTGCCCACCCCATTTGATGCGTACTTCCTGGAGCACGATATCGTCCAGCCCTTCGATGTCGGAGCAGACCAGGGAGTCCTCACCGTCTCGGCGAAGGGGTTCCAAGGTGTACTTGCCGCGCTCGGAAAAGAACTCGTCATCCTCGAACAGATGCTTGCCGAATACACCCAGATAGAGCTCGCGCTCCTTTTTGGTCACGGGACTGATGCGAAGCTCCGCCAGGGCCGGTGTATATACCAGCACATCATGTTTTTCCGGGCGGTAGACGACGCTACCCGATTTGCCGTCGAGCACGGCCCCTTGGCGCTTGATTGGCTCTCCCCGTCGAATGAGGAACCAGAGGCCGTCATCGCGTTCAAAAGGATGGATCGTGACTGTTTTGCCGCACTTTTTTCTGTCAAACCATTCTGTAAGCGCGGCCTCCATGCCTTTCAGCGTGACGGCGGATGGGACTTTAATTGCAGGAACGCTTTTACTGTCGGGATTGAAGAAGCTTTCGAAACTGCGAGGCCTGTCCAGCTGATATTCGTTGTGCGCTCTTTCGAATATCTCTGGAGCCTGGAGCCAGGCTTGTACGGCAACATCCGTGGGTGCTGGTTCTTCTCCAAGGACAAGGTCTACACCCGCATCCTCGCAGCGTTCCAGAATATCCTGCATTCCCTCGTGTGTCGCCATCTCGTTGACTTGATACAGCGCCTCGACGAGGTCCTGGGGCATGTCGTCAGTGGAAAGAAAAAGACTCGTCAACGCCTCGTAGTCGAAGCCGTCGGACGAGCCTTCCGATGGAAGAGCAAATCCTTTTGCACCGAGGTATGCCGCGTGCGGAGCCAGGAATCTGACCAGCGAGTCGTGATGAATGGCTTTCAGATCGTTGACATGTGAGAACCGCTTGAAGTTGAGTGTCGCCATTGATCTGCCCTCCAGGTCTGATCTCGATGGCCGAGCGGGAAAGAATGCTGTTGCATGAAGACTGCATTGGCCGTTCGTAGGCAGAATGTCTACGGCCCATTCATAGCCCAAAACGTCTTTCAAATACAAGAGCAGCTGAGGACAAGAAAGGGTTTTGCCCTTTTCAGGACAGAGGAAGTGACGCTGATTCGCGAACAGTGCTCCAGACCTTCCGCTGCCGATGCCAGTGTGGAATAGCGGCGATGGCTCGGACATCCTTTTCCTTGATGGGATCGCGACCTGCGGTCGTCGGAGGCAGGAACAGGATCTCCTCCTGAATATCGGGAGCCAGAAGGGTGAGGTCCATGATCTGGGTGATCCGGGCGCGGGTCACGTACCCGAGTCGGGCCAGGTCGGCGAAATCGCGTACCTCGCCCCGGTCGACCATGTCCTGGAAGCGCATGGCCAGGGCCAGCAGTCGAGCGACCCGAGGAACCAGCCCAGGTGAGGTTTGTTGATCCTGCTGTTGGCCCGCTCCCTGGCGCGAGCCGTGCGGAGCCCGCCTGGAGGCCAGTGTGAAGCGCACTTCAAGCTTCGTTTCATCCATTCGAAATAATCCTCCTCTTCGTTCAGGCGGCTGTTCTCTGGCACAGTTGCTTGAGACCCTCGCTTCTGAAAGTCACCGTCACCGACTGGTCACGGCCGTCGAACCCCACTCGTTCGACGAGAATATGGATGATCTTCGCCTGCTCCTTGGAGGACAGCGAGTTCCACACCTCGTCAAAATCCGCCAATGCCTGCGTCAGATCGTTCTCTTTGACGGTCGTCTTGCCCAGCACGATGATCTCCTCCTGGATGGCCGTCATGCGCTGCTCGGTGGTGCGAATCCGCTCCTGCAAATCCGCCAGGCGGTCGGTCGCGATTTCCGAGGCCCCGGCCGGTAATTTACCGCCCAGGAGTTTTCGGACCTGGGCATGGAGCCGTTTGAGTTCCCGCTCCGCTGCTTTCCGCTCCATCTCCAGCTCATGCAGGCGGACTTCGGCTTGTTCCGTGGCCTTGGTGAGTGTGGTCGACAGGACCGCCGGGTTGGTGCCCAACCCCTTGATGTGCTGCACCACCGCGTTTTCAATGTCGTAGGCGTTGACGGATTTCGTGGGGCATTTCGCCCACCCTCGCTGCTGGGCAGTCTGGCAGACGTAATATCGGTAACTCTTGCCGTTCTTTTTATTGGCGCAGGAGTGCGTCATCCCTGTTCCGCAGGGCGTGCAGAAGATCAGCCCCTTGAGCAGCGCGCCGTACTTGTTGCGGACGAGGGTGCCGCCGTTGAGGCGATTGCGCCGCAGAATTGCCTGGACCCTCTTCCAAGTCTCCATGTCCACGATGGCTTCGTGCTCGCCTTCGTAGGTGGTCCCCTGGAACACCACCTTGCCCGTGTAGATGGGATTGGTCAGCAGTCGGAAGAGCGTGCTCTTGTTGAACGGCTTCCCGCCACGCTCCTTGCCCTTGCGGGTCACCCAACGCTTGTTGTTCCAGCCTCGGCGCTCAAGCTCCTGTGCCGAGGGGAGTAGCGACTCCAGTTCCAGGTAGAGCTGGAAGATCGCCCTGACTCGTGCGGCTTCGTCCTCGTTGACCTCCAGCCGGCCGCCGCCCTCGGCCACGTCGTAACCCAGGACAGGCATGCCGCCGACCCATTTGCCTTTTCTGCGCGCGGCCCACATCTTGTCTTTGGTCCGCTCGGCGATGATCTCGCGTTCGAACTGGGCGAAGGAGAGCAGGATGTTCAGGGTCAGCCGGCCCATGGAGTGGGTGGTGTTGAACTGCTGGGTGACCGAGACGAAACTCACGCCGTGGCGATCAAAGATCTCCATGAGGCGCGAGAAGTCGAGCAGGGAGCGGCTGAGGCGGTCCACTTTGTAGACCACGACGCAATCGATGCCGCCGGCCTCGATGTCCGCCATGAGGCGCTTGAGCGCGGGGCGCTCCAGATTGCCGCCGGAGAAGCCGCCGTCATCGTATCGATCCGGCAGGCATGTCCAGCCCTCGTGGCGTTGGCTGGCGATATAGGCCTCGGCCGATTCCCGCTGGGCGTCCAGGGTGTTGAACTCCTGCTCCAATCCCTCATCGGTGGACTTGCGGGTATAAATGGCGCAGCGGATTGCACCAGAGTCTATTTTGGCGGAAGTGGTCATTTGCGCCCTTTGTTTTTGTTCGTGGAGGCCTTGTTCAGACCGAAAAAGACGAAGCCGTTCCATTTGCCGCCGGTCACCTCACGGGCAATGGCCGTGAGCGACTTGTACCGGCGATCCTCGAACTCGAAACCATCGTCCAGCACCCGGACCACGATGTCCCGCCCTTTGTATTCCCTGTGAAGGAGCACGCCGGGGAGGGGCACTCTGGGATCATGGGCTGAAGACAAGCGGCTTTTGACAGATCGCGCTCGGGCCTCGGCCGAGCCGGGCTTCACCGGATCGCGCGGGGCGCGCATTCTGAGGTCAGCGTCCCGGGCCAGCTCCTTGGCCCGCTTGCGAGCCCGTTCCGACAGGTTACCCTCGGCCAGAGCCTGAATGCGCCAGGCGATGCGCTTTTTCAGGAAGGGCTTGTTGTTGGAGCGGGTCTCCTCGCCGAAGACATCGAGGTACTTCTCCTTCAACTCGCCCACGGTCATTCGCTCGAGGCTTTGGACCTCCTTGTACGTCTCTGGGTTCATGTGTCCTCTCCTTGCTTGGATTCTCCTGCGGCGGAGGGAGGGGCGTGCCTCTGGCCGCCAGGAGCATGAACGCTCTGTTCCGGCTGAATAGCAAGTCCATCTGCGGAAGATTCATCATTTGTTTTAATGAGTTGAGAGGCTTCTTCACGCAGGAGGCGTTGATAGCCCCTCGCAAGCAACGTTGCGATCTCTGAAATGGCGTCCTCGGCGGGAAAGGTAGGGGAGGTTGCGTCCGGCATCTGATTCTCCTTGGCCTGCGGCGAAAGGATGTGGATGCCGACCGAGTGCGCGAACGGCCCTGAGGCGCGTCGGGATCGCTGATCACCCTGGAGCAGGGCGATACGGACGACATCCACAACGTGCTCCGGCTTCCGGCCGCTGGCGCTGTCTGATGGTTCCGACCGGAGTGTTTCCGGCCTTCACCCCATACATACCGGCTGGGCGTGAAAAACGTCGGTTTGGGTGCCAATGGCGGCGGGGTTGTTAAACAACTCGCCGGGCTAAACGGAGAATTGGAGAATCAGGGGGGAGAAAGCGGGGATTTCGGAATCGATCATCGAAGGTTGCAATTGCATCTCGAGCGCATCGACCTTGGATGGAGAATCCTGTTGAAGGAGAGCCTACTGGCGCAACATGGCAAGATGCTTGCAGAAAAGACGAAAGCCCCAGGCAGTGCATGCCCAGGGCTTTCTCTTAAAGAAGAACCGTCTCGAAGTACGGTTTTGCTGTCTGGCTCCCCGGCACGGACTTGAACCGCGAACCTAGTGGTTAACAGCCACCCGCTCTGCCGATTGAGCTACCGGGGAACAAACCTCGTCGCAACGAGAGGAACCCTTTAATCAATCCCCCGGAGATGGTCAAGCGCTTTTTGCGAAACTTCGCAGGGCCGCGCGGCTCTAAGCCCAGGCCCGGGGGAGGTATTTCTTGACGACGCACGGTATTTGGCATAGTTCAAACCACGACTCCAGGCACTCTTGTTTTTTTCTAGACTTTGCATGCGACGGAGATTCGCAACTTGTCCGACGACGCACAAAAAAAGAAGATCAAACTCGCCACCAAATCGCCCCATGTGGCGCGATTCATGCCCATGCTTCAGGCCCTGGCGGCCCGGGACGAGTTGAACGAAGTCCTCAAGACGCGGGTGGAGAAGGCCTGCGCGGTTCTGGATGAGAACGCGCCGCTTTACCCCAATGATTTCCGCAAGGATACGGACCTCTCCCATATCCTTGAAAACTGCAACGACCTCGACGAGGCGGCCCTCGCCGCCTTGGGGCGGGAATACGCCCTGGCCGGACGCGTGGTCTCCCTGCGCTCCTTCGGCAAGGTGACCTTCTTTCATCTCAAGGATCCCACCGGCCGCATGCAGGTGTACGCCGCCCGAGACGACATGGGCGCGGAGAACTACCAGCGCTTCAAGAAGGTCGACATCGGCGACATCGTGGGCGTGATCGGTGACCTCTTCCGCACCAAGACCGGCGAACTGACCGTGCGGGCCAAGGACGTGCGGCTGGTGTCCAAGTCCATGCGCCCCCTGCCCGAGAAGTACCATGGCCTCAAGGACGTGGAGACCCGCTACCGCCAACGTTACGTGGACCTCATCGTGACCCCGCGCACGTCGGAGATCTTCCGGCGGCGCACCCTGATCGTCCGCGCCCTGCGCAACTACCTGGACGCCAAAGGCTTCATGGAAGTCGAAACGCCCATGATGCAGCCCATCCCGGGCGGCGCCACGGCCAAGCCCTTCGAGACCCACCACAACGCCCTGGACATGAAGCTTTACATGCGCATCGCTCCGGAGTTGTATCTCAAACGTCTTCTGGTGGGCGGGTTCGAGCGTGTGTACGAGATCAACAGAAACTTCCGCAACGAGGGCATCTCCACCCAGCACAACCCCGAGTTCACCATGCTCGAGTTCTACTGGGCCTATGCCGACTACCGCGATCTCATGGACCTCACCGAGGACATGTTCGCCCACGTGGCCCGCGAAGCCACGGGCAGTTCCGTGGTGCCCTACCAGGGGCAGGACATCGACCTCACGCCCGGGGCCTGGAAACGCGTGACATTCCATGATTCGCTGCAGACCATCGGCGGCGTATCCCCGGAGATATACACCGATTACGATCAGTGCGCGGCGCTGGTGCGCAAGAGCGGCGAGAAGGTCATCAAGGGCGAGAAGCTCGGCAAGCTCCAGGCCAAGCTCTTCGACCTCTTCGTCGAGCCCAAGCTCATTCAGCCGCACTTCATCTATCATTACCCCACGGACATCTCGCCCCTGTCTCGACGCAACGAAGACAACCCCGATCTCACGGATCGCTTCGAGATGTTCATCGCCGGTCGCGAGATGGCCAACGCCTTCTCGGAGCTGAACGATCCGGTGGACCAGAGATTGCGCTTCGAGGAGCAGGTGCGTGAGAAGGCCGCCGGAGATGAGGAGGCCCACTTCATGGACGAGGACTACGTCCGCGCCCTGGAGTACGGCATGCCTCCGGCCGCGGGCGAGGGCGTGGGCATCGACCGCTTGGTCATGCTGCTCACGGACAGCCCTTCCATTCGCGAGGTCATTCTCTTTCCGCTCCTGAGGCCCGAGGTCGGAGCCTGATGCGCGGCGGCCGCTTCGAAGCGTTCATCGCCCTGCGCTACCTCTTCGCCCTGCGCAAGCAGTCGTTCATTTCGATCATCTCGATCTGCGCGGTCTGCGGCGTGGCCCTGGGCGTGGCCGCGCTCATCGTGGTCATCGGAGTGATGAACGGCTTTTCCAAGGACTTGCGGGACAAGATTCTGGGCGTGAACGCCCATGTGATCATCAGTTCCCTGGCGGGTGGAGTCCGCGACGCCGAAGCTGTGGAGACGGCCGCCTCCCAGACGCCGGAGGTGATGGGCGTGACCCCCTTCATCTATTCCGAGGTCATGCTTTCCAGCCCGGAGGGTGTCAAGGGGATGGTCCTGCGCGGCATCGACCCGCGCACTGCCGAGAGCGTGCTGAGCCTGTCCAAGGACATGCTCGACGGCAGTCTCTCCGCACTGTCCGACGACGACCCCGACGGACGGCCCGGCATCATCATCGGCAACGAGCTGGCCAAGCGCCTGTCGCTCTCCCCGGGCATGCAGGTGAGTCTGCTCTCGCCCTCCGGGCGCCATACAGCGGCCGGCTTCCAGCCCAAGATCCGCAATTTCATCGTCCAAGGCACCTTCCGCACCGGCATGTACGAATACGACTCCTCCCTGGGGTACGTCACCGTGGAGGCGGCCCGCGATCTTCTGGGCTACAAGCCGGGCTTCGTCTCCGGCCTGGAGGTGCGGATCAAGGACGTGGATCGCGCCGAACAGGTCAGTCAGTCCCTGCGCCAGCGCCTGAGCGGTTTCCCGGTCTACGTGCGCCACTGGCAGGAGATGAACGCCAACCTCTTCGCGGCCCTCAAGCTGGAAAAGACGGCCATGTTCATCATCCTGGCCATGATCGTGCTGGTGGGCTCGTTCAGCATCGTGAACACCCTGGTCATGCTCGTCATGCAGAAGACCAAGGACATAGCCATACTCATGTCCCTTGGCGCCGAACCGTCCAGCATCAGCCGAATCTTCATGCTCCAGGGCACCTTCATCGGCGTCATCGGGACGATCCTGGGCTATGCCCTGGGTGTGCCCACCAGCCTGCTGCTCAAAAAATACCAGTTCATCAAGCTGCCGAGCGACGTCTATCCCGTGGATTACCTCCCGGTGCGCCTGGAGGCTCTGGACATGACGCTCATCGGTCTGGCGGCTCTGGCCCTCTGCTTCCTGTCCACCCTGTATCCGGCCCGGCGTGCCGCGGCGCTCAACCCGAGCGACGCCTTGCGTTATGAATAGCGAGCCGCTATATCTCCTCACCGGGGTCGGCAAGGAATACGACGGCCCCACCGAGCGCCTGCGGGTGCTGGGCAAGATCGATCTGCGCATCGAGGCCGGCGAATCCGTGGCCATCATCGGAGCCTCGGGGTCGGGCAAGACCACGCTCCTGCACATCATGGGCACCCTGGATACGCCGACGCACGGAGACGTCCGCTTCGCCGGACAATCCCTGAAGGGGCTCTCGGTCCAGAAGCGTTCGGTGTTGAGGAACCGGGACATCGGTTTCGTTTTCCAGTTCCATCACCTTTTGGCCGAGTTTTCGACCCTGGAGAACGTGGCCATGCCCGGAATCATCGGCGGCCTGGGGCGCGAGGCCTCCTTGCGACTGGCCCGCGAGGCTCTGGGGCAGGTCGGGATGGAACATCGCATGGAACATCGGGTGACCACGCTGTCCGGCGGTGAGCGCCAGCGGGCGGCCATCGCCCGGGCCATCCTGCTCAAGCCCAAGGTCGTGCTGGCCGACGAGCCCACCGGCAACCTGGACGAAAAGACGGGGCAGGCCGTGGGCGATCTGCTGGTTTCCCTGAATCGGGATTTGGGCATGACTTTTGTGGTCGTTACGCATAATGTCGATTTGGCCAGCGTCATGGGACGCCGCCTGGAGCTACGTTCGGGAGAACTCTATGCGCACTAGGAAAGCCCTTCTCGGCCTGCTTCCACTTCTCCTCCTCGCCGCTCTCGTCTTCGCTCCCGGCAGCGTTTCGGCGGCGCCTGAAAAATCCGGCGTGAAGATCGCGGTCCTGCCCTTCGAGGTGAACACGGGCGAGGATCTCGCCTACCTCAAGCAGAGCCTGCCGGATCTCCTCTCCGACCGCTTCAAGGCCGCCGGTTACGCCTTGACCGACTCCGCCGAAACCCGGGCCGCCGCCGCCCGCCTTGGCGTCATGGACGCGGCCAAGGCCCGCGAGGTGGCCCGCGCCATGGGGGCGACACACGCCATCTACGGCAGCTTCTCCCAGGTGGGCGAATCACTTTCCGTGGACGCCAAGCTCGTGGACGCCGGGGCCCAATCTCCCGTGATGCCCGTCACCGTGGTCAAACAGGGACTCATCAATCTGCTTCCGGCCCTGGACGGCGTGGTTCAGAACGTCTCCCACCTCGTCCTTTCCGGCGACACCATCGCCGAGATCGACGTGGAGGGCACCAAGGTTCTGGACAAGGACGTGATCCTCATGCGCCTGACCATGCGCAAGGGCGAGACTTACGACCCCAAGGCAGTGAACCGCGACCTGAAGACCATTTATGATCTCGGCTACTTTGACGACGTGCGCATCAAAGTGGCGGACGTGCCCGGCGGCAAGAAGATCGTCGTCGCGGTCAAGGAGCGCCCCCGCATCCAGGCCATCGGCGTCACCGGTTCGGAAAAATTCGACGCGGATGACATCACCTCGGCCATTTCAACCAAGAAGGGTGCGGTCCTCAACCCGAAAGTCCTGGCGGACGACATCAACGTGATCCGCGAGATGTACCGCAAGGACGGCTATTACAACGCCAAGATCTCGCATCAGGTCGAGACATCCGGCGATGGACAGGCGCGCCTGAATTTCGTCGTGGAAGAGGGCAAGAAGCTCTACGTCGAGAACATCCGCATCGAGGGCTGCAAGAGCCTGGACGCCGACGACATCAAGAATGGGCTGGCCGTCAAGGAAAAAGGTCTTCTCTCCTGGTTCACCAAGAGCGGCGTGCTCAAGGAGGACATGCTGGAGCGCGACGCCTCATACATCATGAGCTACTACGGCGATCACGGCTTCATTGAGGCCCGGGTCGGCAAACCCGAGGTGGAGATCAAGGAGGACCGCATCGAGGTGGTCTTCCGCGTGGAGGAGGGGCCGCGGTTCAAGACCGGCGAGATCACCTTCGAAGGCGATCTCATCACCGATCCCACGACCCTTGCCGATGTGACCAAGGCCGACGAACTGGGCGTGGACCACCAGTATTTCAACCGTTCCGTGGTGCGCGAGGACATCAAACACCTCGGTGCGTACTACAACAATTACGGCTACGCCTATGCCGAGGTGGATGTGCGCACCAACGTGCATCCCGAGGACAAGGTCGTGGACGTTATCTATGTCATCTCCAAACACCAGAAGGTTCATATCCGGCGCGTGGTGCTCGAGGGCAACACCAAGACCCGGGACAACGTCGTGCTGCGCGAGATGCGTCTGGCGGATGGCGATCAGTTCAGCGGCGAGAAGTTGCAGCGCTCCACGGAGCGTTTGAACAAGCTGAACTACTTCAGCGACGTGGATATCGAGCCCGTGCCCACGGGCGACCCCGACGAGATGGACCTCAAGGTCAAGGTCACGGACAAGCCCACGGGCAAGATCGGCGGCGGCGTCGGGTATTCGTCCTACGATGGTGTGTTTTTCGGCGGCAATGTCGGTGAGAACAACCTTTTCGGCAAGGGGTACGCGGCCAACTTCTCCGGTTACGTGAGCAAGAAGACCACCAACTACACTTTGAGTTTCCTCAATCCCAGGATCAACGACTCGCTCTGGGCCGGAATGGCCAAGGCCTACGCGGTGGAGAGCGATTTCGTGGACTTCGACCAAAACACCGTTGGCGGCACCGGCGGCGTGAGTCATCCCCTGGGCGAATACACGACGGCCTACGTCAACTACCGCCTGGACTTCTACGACATCACGGATGTCAAGGACAACGCCGCCCGTGACGTGAGGAAGTCTGCCGGTTCCCATGTGGCCAGCGTCATCAACGGTTCCATAATCCGGGACACCACGGACCGCCTGTACAACCCCACCCGGGGCAACGTGACCACGATCCTGCTGGAGAACGGCGGCGGCGTGCTCGGCGGCACCGACGAATTCATCAAAACGGGTTTTGAAAACAGCTATTACCAGACTCTGTTCGGGGATCTCGTCTTCCACGGGAAGTTCAACATCGGCTTCGTGGGCGAGAACTTCAACGGTGAGGAAATCCCGGTGGTCGAACGTTACTACCTGGGCGGCATGGACAACGTGCGCGGCTATTCCTACCGGAAGATATCCCCCCAGGATTCGGATGGTGAGCGCATGGGCGGCAACAAGAGTCTGTACACGAACCTGGAACTCATCCATCCTTTGAATAAGGACATGGGCATCTATGGCGTGACGTTTTTCGACGCCGGTGGTTCCTGGAAGGAAGGGGATTCCTATTTGAGCACTCCCACCCTGGTCCACGGCGAAATGCCGCCCCTCGGCCTGTACAAGAGCGTGGGCGGGGGCATTCGCTGGATTTCGCCTTTCGGACCGCTGCGGTTCGAGTACGGCTACGGTATCGACGACCTGTACGAAAGCTCGCACCACAAGTTTGAATTCAGCATGGGGCAGCAGTTCTAGGCCGGAAGCGTCCGGAAGCGCCCTTTGCCTTGTGCGTGGATTCGGTGTAGAGGCGTTCGGGTTTCACGGGACGACTTTCGCCGGGGAGCGGAGTTCGTCCCAATCTGTCCGGTCCCAATCCATTGAAGGAGAACACAGATGAAAAAGATTCTCGCGGCGATGCTTTTCCTCGTCTTCGCGCTTCAGGTTCCGGCCTTCGCCGGGCCGCTCAAGGTGGGCGTCGTGGATCGCGGTGCGGTGCTCAAGAAGTCCGAGCCGGGCGCCGCCGCCCTGGCAAAGCTCAAGGCCCAGTCCGAAAGCATGCGCGCCGATCTGGAGCGCCAGAAGAAGGACATCGAGAAGATGCGCGAGGATCTCCAGAAGCAGGGCATGGTCCTGTCCATGGAGGCCAAGCAGGAAAAGGATCTTCAGTTCAAGCGCCGCGTGCGTGACTTCCAGGACACCCAGGCCGGCTACGAGCAGAAGATCAAGGCCGCCGAGGCCCAGGCCCTGGACCCCGTCTGGAAGATGCTCAATGAAGTGATCCAAAATTACGCCAAGAAGAATGAGTTCACTCTGGTGCTTGAGAAGAACGACCTCATGGTTCTCTACTCCGAGTCGTCCATCGACATGGACGCGGCCGTGATCCAGGAATTGAACACCAACTGGAAGGCCAAGGGCGGCAAGTAGCATCATGCCGTTTCAGTTGAAGGAACTGGCCGAACGACTGGGCATCGAGTCACGCGGGCCGGACAAGACCATTCGGGGTGTGAACACCCTGGAGAAGGCCGGTCCCGACGAAATCGCCTTTTTGGCCAGTCCGAAGTACGCGCATCTGCTGGAGAATACCCACGCCGGGGCCGTGCTTCTCGACGAGAAGCACGGCCCGCGCGTGGAATCAGCGCTGGTCAGCGCCCACGTGCGTCTGGATTGGGCTCGGGTGGTCATGCTTTTCGCCCGTCCCCAGGGTTCCATGCGCGGTCGGCATGAACTGGCTTATGTGCATCCCGAGGCGGTGATTCATGAGTCCGCCACGGTCTATCCCTTCGCCTTCATCGGTCCAAGGGCTGAAATCGGCGCCGGAGCGACCGTTTTTCCCGGCTGTTATGTCGGCGAGGACTGCCGTGTTGGAGAGGGCAGCACCCTGTATCCCAACGTGGTGCTCATGGCGGGCACCCGGCTTGGCAGCAACGTCGTCATCCACCCCGGCACGTCCATCGGCGCGGACGGCTATGGCTACGTGCAGGGGCCGGCCGGACATGTGAAGGTGCCACAGATCGGCCGTGTGGAGATCGAGGACGACGTGGAGATCGGGGCCAACTCGGCCGTGGACCGCGCCGCCCTTGACGCCACGCGCATCGGTCGCGGCACCAAGATCGACAATCTGGTTCAGATCGCCCACAACGTGCAGATCGGCCCGTGCTGCCTGCTCGTCAGCCAAGTAGGCATCGCCGGCAGCACCACCGTGGGCGCCGGAGTGGTCATGGGCGGCCAGGCGGGTGTCGCCGACAACCTGAGCATCGGCGACGGCGCCATGCTGGCTCCCCAGGTCGGCGTGGGCCGCGACGTCCCGGCCAAGGCCGCCGTCGGCGGCTCTCCTCAGATGGAATACAACACATATCTCCGCGCCGGACTGGCTTTGCCGAAACTCCCAGAACTGCTGCACCGGGTGCGTCGGCTGGAGAAGGAGATCAAGTCGCTCAAGACGGCCCGGGAAGGAGGCCAGGATGGCTGACAAAGCCGGTGTGATCGACATCCAGCGCATACTGAGCATGCTGCCCCACCGTTATCCGTTTCTGTTGGTGGACCGGGTTACGGAGGTGGATTATCAGGCCAACACCATCACGGCCTACAAGAACGTGACCGTGAATGAGCCTTTTTTCCAGGGACATTTTCCCGGCCTGCCGGTGATGCCCGGGGTGCTCATCCTGGAAGCCCTGGCCCAGGCCGGTGGGCTTTTCGTGATGTCTCACCCCGACCTGGATCTGAACGGGAAACTTTTTCTCTTCGCCAGCGCCGACAAAGTGAAATTCCGCCGCCCGGTGGTTCCTGGGGACCAACTGTTCCTGCATGTGAGCGACTTCCGGCGGAAGATGAACCTCTGGAAGATGTCGGCCGTAGCCAAGGTGGGCGGGGAGACGGCGGCTGCGGGAGAGTTTTCCGCGGCCATGGTCAACAAGGAGAATTTTTAGTGGCCAGGAACATCCATCCCACGGCGATCATCGACAAGTCCGCCAAGGTGGGCGAGGGCACGGTCATCGGCCCGTATGTCGTCGTCGACGCGGACGTGGTCATCGGCGAGAACTGCCGCATTGAGCCCTTCGTACACATCAAGCGGTTCGTGAGCATGGGGTCGGGCAACCATATCCATTCCAACGCCTGCATCGGTGGTGAGCCCCAACATCTGGGATTTCGCGGTGAAGACACCCTGGTGGAGATCGGCGACAACAACATCATCCGCGAGAGCGTGACCATCCACCGCGGTACGGCTCAGGGCCGCGGCAAGACCATTCTGGGATCCAACTGCCTGCTTATGGCGTATGCCCACATCGCGCATGACTGCGTGGTGGGCAACAAGGTCATCCTGGCCAACTCCGTGAACTTGGCGGGTCACGTGGAGGTGGGCGACTGCGTCGTGGTCAGCGGCATGGCCGCTGTCCAGCAATGGATCAAGATCGGCGAGTACGCCTTCCTCGGCGGCGCGAGCGGCTACAACCTGGACATCCCGCCCTACATGTTGGCCCACGGTGTGCGTGGTAAGCTTTTCGGGCCCAATCTCATCGGCCTCAAACGCCACGGGTTCACGGCCGAAGCCTGCCAGGAGCTGAAGAAGGCCTATCGGATCATCTTCCGTTCCGGTCTCGGCAAGGAGGACGCCCTGGCGCGCGTGGAAGCCGAACTGCCCGATATCCCCGAGGTCGCCCGGCTGGTGGCCTTCATACGGGAAAGCAAGAACGGCGTCGCCCCGGCGTCGGCCAGCAAGAACGGCAACGGAGAATAACCGATCGCGGAGGGACCATGACCGAGACCCCGGCAGTCATCGGCCTCATTGCCGGCGGCCGTCAATACCCTCTGCTCGTGGCCCAGGGCGTCAAGGCCGCCGGGCATCCCCTGGTGGCGGTCGGATTCACCGGGCATTCCAACATGGACGTCGCCGGGCTGGCCGACGAGTTTCGCGAGATGAAACTCGGCCAGCTCGGCAAACTCATCGATTTCTTCAAACAGCACGGCGTACGTCGCGTGATCATGGCCGGGACCATCAACAAGCCCAAGGCCATGGACATCCGTCATCTGGACATGCGCGCTCTGAAGCTCGTGTTCAGGCGCAAGGACAAGGGCGATGACGCGTTGCTGCGGGCCCTGGCCGGTGAATTCGAGACCGAGGGCATGACCGTGGTTCCGGCCCACGTTTTTCTGCCCGACCTGCTCACTCCTGAAGGAGTCCTTTCCCGTCGCGCCCCGGATGAACGGGAGATGTCGGATGCGCGCTTCGCCATTGAGGTGGCCCGTGCGTTGGGGCGGTTGGACATCGGCCAATGCGTGGTGGTGCGCGAGGGCATCGTCAGCGCCGTTGAGGCGCTGGAGGGCACGGACGAAACCGTACGCCGGGGTTGCGCCCTGGGCGGACCCGGTTGCGTGGTGGCCAAGGTCTTCAAACCCGGTCAGGAAGACCGCGTGGATCTGCCGAGCATCGGCCCGGACACCCTGAGGATCATGGCTCAGGGGGGCGCGAGCTGCCTCGTCGTGGAGGCGGGCAAGAGCCTGTTTTTCGACCGCGAGGCCGCCTTGGCCGAAGCCGACCGGGCGGGCATCGCTGTCTATGGTTTTCCCGGGGCCAGGGATGAGACCCCGGGTTCCTGCTGACATGGAGGTCCGGCGGCCCACCGGAGCGTTTTCATGACCATGTTTCTGCGCGGCCTGCGCATCCTGATCGCGAGTCTTCTCTTTCTCGGCGTTTTGACCGGGGGGGGGCTTTTCCTCCTTTCCCGACATCTGGATTCCCCCGCCTTCCGTGAACGCCTCGCCGCCGAACTGCGGGCGCTTACCGGCCGCCCGGTCCTTCTGGGCGGGGATTTGCGCGTGACGGTCTTTCCCGTGCTCGGGGTGGAAGCCAAGCGCATCAGTCTGGGCAGTCCGGAGGATTTCGGAGACGTGCCCTTCGCCACGGCCGACAGACTGGTCGTGGGTCTCGGTTTGCGCCCTCTCTGGGAGCGGAGGTTGGACCTGAGCACCGTGATGCTGGACGGGGTCGCCGTGAACCTCGTGCGTCTGCCCGGCGGCCGGGGAAACTGGGAAGACTGGGGGGGGGCCTCTGTTGCTGAGGATTCCGCCGCGACGTCCTCGGGCACACCTTCGGTCTTGTCCTCCTTGCCCGCCTTCGTGGTGCGTGGTTTGGCGGTTTCCGATGCCACCGTGCGCTTCGAGGATCGCGAGAGCGGCGAGGCCGTGGTTCTCAACGGCCTGAGTCTGCGCACGGGAGCCTTCACCCTGGGACAGCCCGTGGCCTTCAGCCTGCTGGCCGACCTCGACTGGGAGGGCATGGGCCTGGACGCCCGCGCCCAACTGTCGGGCAAGATGAACACCGACTTCGAGGCTGAAAGCGGAGCCTTGTTCCAGGAAGCCGTCTTGCAGCTGGACGTGGCGGGTGGGCCGCTGCCCAAGGGGGCCAGGGCGGTTCTGCTGGCCGACCTGGACTTCGACTACCGTCTGGGCAGTCTTTCCCTGCACGATTTTCGGATGAAGACCTTGGGCCTGCAACTGGCCGGAAACGTCACGGGAAAGGATTTGTATGCCGCTCCCACCTTGGTGGGGCACTTCGAGATCAAGCCTTTCAACCCCCGCGCCTTCATGGAGCGCAATTTCCCGGACCTGAAGCTCAGGCGCGGCGACACGCTGAAGAACGCCTCGTTCAGCGCCGAGATCAAGGGTGACGCCACGTCCCTGGCCCTCACGGACATGGTCCTGGCTCTGGACGACACCCGCGTGACGGGTTCGTTGACCCAGAAGGGTTTCGCCCATCCCCGCTACGACTTTGATCTGAACGCCAACACCTTGGATCTGGAACGCTACAGTGGACTCTGGGAGGAGAAGGGTGGGGAGCGCAAGGGCGTCCAGACCGACAAGACGGAGACGGCAACCTCGGCGGGCGCGCCGTTTTTGCTGCTCCTGAAGCATCACGTCCAGGGCCGTCTGGCCCTTGGGGCGTTCCGCGCCCAAGGAATCCAGGCCGTCGATTGCCGGCTGGAGTTCGCCTCCGGCGATGGTCGGCTGAGTTCCGAACTGAAGACGGCCAAGATGCTGGGCGGGACCGTGTCCGCGGCGCTTACGGCCCAGTCCCGGAAAAATTCCGGCGTCTCCGATCTGCTGCTTGGCGCGACCCTCCGCGGCGCGGACATCGATCTGAGCCGTGTGCCGTACCTGCCCGAGCCCCGCTCCTGGCGTTTGAGCGGCAAGGGAACGGTCACGGCGAATCTCGAGCTACCCCTGTCGGACCTGTCGCGGCTGCCCACGGAACGGGAAATCATGGCGGCGCTCAAGGCCGAGGCCACGTTGTCGGCCCAGGCCGGCATGTTGAGCCTGGCGGGCAAGGGCCCGGTGGAAAAATACGACTTCAGCACCGCCGACGCCATGGTGCGCCTCGGCCCGACGCCTCAGCCCGCGCCGGGGGATGGCTTGGCCGCCAACACCGATATGAGTCTGCGCGTGGTGCGCGCCTCCCCCCGTCTGACGGCCGGGGTTCAGGTCCAGGGGGTGGTGCTTCTACCCAAGTCCGGCGGAGTGCGGTTGCGCGGCGCGGCGACGAAGATGACCCTGGCCAGCGTGTTCGGCCGGGGGGAGGAGGTCCGTGTCGATCTGTCCGGCCAGACGGACCTGGACAGCGCCGCCGAAACATTGGCCGTACGGAGCCTGAAGGCCCAAGGCATGGGCCTCGGCCTGTCCGCCGATCTGACCGGGACGAAGATTTTCAGCGACGGATACTCCCTCAGCGGCACGGCCGAGTTCCGTCAATTCAACATGCGTCGGGTGCTCAAGCTGTTCCATCTGCCGCAGCCACGCACCGCCGACCCCGGTGTTCTGGACGAACTCACCGGAACCACGGGCTTCACGCTTACGGCCAATGGCGTGGCTTGCTCCGACATGAACCTGAGCATGGACGACACGCCGCTCACCGGGCGGGTGGCGGTGACGAATTTCAATACCCCGCGAGTCACGTTCGCCGTACAGGCCGGAGCCCTGGACCTGGATCGCTATTTGCCGCCGCGGGCGAAGGGCGACCCCGCCGGGGGGGGCGGGGGCGGAACTCCCGGCAAGGCCAGGGCGCATCCCGATCCTCTGCCGTTGGATGTCCTGCGGGCGGTGAACGCCGAAGGCGAGGCCGCGTTCAAGAGCTTCAAGGCCTACAACATCACGCTCAAGAACGTGAAGCTGGGCCTCAAGGCCGCCGGAGGCGACCTGCGGCTCAAGCCGCTGAGCGGGGCATTTTACGGCGGGCGTCTGGATGGGGGGGTGACCCTCAAGGCCGACCCGAAGTCTCTGGCCGCTTCCCTGAATTTGGAAGCCCGGGAGTTTCAGAGCGGCCCCTTTCTGCAAGACGCCATTGAAAAGGAATACCTGCGCGGGGCCACGAACCTTTCCTTGGGTTTGACCGCCTTCGGCGCCACGGACACGGACTTGCTGCGTACCCTGGGAGGTTCCGTGAAGCTTGAGATGGGCGAAGGATCCTACCGGCTTTTCGGCCTGGGAACCGCGTCGGACAGCGCCGCCCGCACCAGTTTCAACAGCCTTGAAGCCTCCTTCAAGGTCCACCAGGGAGTCTTCTCCACCAACGACTTCGCCATGCGGGGATCGCTGGTCTCGGCCACGGGCAAGGGGCAGTTCAGTCTGGCCGAGGAAACCATCGAGATGACGATCAACGCCACCCTGGTTGCCACGCCGAACGTGCCCATCCGGGTCTACGGCGACCTCTATGACCCGAGCTTCGCCTTGCCGCCGGTGAAGCTCCTGAACAACACCGTGCAGGATCTTCTCGGAGTTCCCGCCAAGTCTCTCAAGCTGCTCAAGGATCTTGTCTTCTGAAGCACAGTTGCATCGCGCGTCTGCGTCGGTGTAGAGTCGCCGCAAGGAGCGGACCATGACCGAAGACTCGGCGGGAACGGGGCTGGACAAAGTCCAGGCCAACCTGAAGCGGCATTTCAACCGGGATATCTGGGTTGGAGCCGGGGGAGGCTCGGGCGAGGGAGTCTTCGGACGGGCGCTCAACGCGGTTTCGCGCTGGAGCTATCTCGTGGCCAGCGGGTTCTTCGAGAACCAGTGTCTGATCCGGGCCTCGGCCCTGACCTTCACGACGATCCTGTCCATTGTGCCGTTCCTGGCCGTGGCTTTCGCCATTTCCAAGGGCTTCGGCATGCAGAACACGGAATTCGTCCGGGGGCTGCTCCTGCGCATCACCGGCGACCGCGCCGAGGTGGTGGAGAAGATTCTGAGCTACATCGCCAACACCAACGTGCGTACCCTGGGCTGGCTCGGCGTGGCCACCCTCCTGGCCACGGTCTTCTCCATGGTCGGCACGGTGGAGAAGGCCTTCAACACCATCTGGGGGGTGCGTCGGGGGCGTACGCCCTGGCGCAAGTTCACGGACTTCTTCTCCGTTATCCTGGTCTGCCCGTTGATCATTCTGGTCTCGGCCAGCCTGACCGTCAGCCTGCGCAAGAGCGACATTGTCCGGGAACTGCTTTCCGTCTCGGTCATCGGCGGGCTGGAAGGCCTCGTGCTCCAGATCGTGCCCGTCCTGCTCATCTCACTGGCCTTCACCTTCGCCTACGCCTTCATCCCCAACACCCCCGTTCGCCTCTCCGCCGCGGCCGTCGGGGGCTTCGTCGCCGGCGTGCTTTGGCAGTCCGCCCAGTGGGGCTACATCAACTGGCAGATCGGCGTGACCAAGTACAACGCCATTTACGGCAGTTTCGCCCAGTTGCCGCTGCTCCTGATCTGGCTCTACATCAGCTGGGTCATCGTCCTGCTCGGGGCGGAAATGGCCCACGCGCAGCAGAACCTGAACACCTTCACCACCCGGCGGTTCCTGGGCCGGGCCAGCCTGGAGGAACGGCAGAAGGTGGCCCTGTTGCTCATGCTCGTCGCCACCCGGCGCTTTCTCGACGGCGAGGCCCCGGCCGCCATGGGTGAGTTGGCCCGCCGCTTGGCCGTGCCGGTGGAACTGGTGGGGGATCTCTGCGCGCGTCTGGTCGCCGCCGGGCTCATCGTCCTCGGCGGGGAGAACAGTCGGGCCGAAGTGGCCCTGGCCCTCAATCCCGAGCGCATCCGCGTCTTCGAGATCCTGGACGCCATGGCGGGTCGCGTCCCCTTCCAGGAACGCTTCGATCTGACGGGCGGGCGCTTCCGTTTCGTGGACGAAACCTTCGACGCCCTGCGCCACGCGGCCCAGGACAGCCCGGCCAACCTCACCCTGTCGGAATATTCGACCCGGCTTGATCCCGGGAGCGGCGCGGACGCCTCCGCCGAATCCGTTCCCGAGGCTTGATCCGATTGGTCAGCGCCCCGGACGTCCCGGGGGATCGCTGGAGCGGAAGGCCCCCCCCAGGAGATAATGGGCGGTCTTGGCCGTCTCCAAAAGCACGAGCAGGGCCGAGCGCCGGTCCTTCCACCAGCGTTCGGCCAAAGCCTCGCGCGGGTCGGGGCAGGCCAGGATTTCACTTTCGGGAAAGATGCGGGAAAAGACCAGCTTGGCCCGGCGGCAGTGGAAGGGGCCGGTCACCAGGAGCAGCGTGCGCGGGGGAGAGGGCAGCGCGCCGCGCAGGGCCTCGGCCTCCTCCACCGTGCTCACCACGCCGTTGCCGTACAAATGCACCGCCTCCCGGGGTACGCCCTTGAGGGCCAGGGCCTGCTGGACATAGTCCTCCTCGCGGGTGAAGCGCAGGCCGAGGGCGGGCAGATCCTTGTGCGGGAGAAATTCCACCCGGCTCACATAGAGCGCCGGGGAGAATCCCTGCTTGTAGAGTTCCGCCCCATAGATGGCGCGTACCGGGTTGCCGCCCAGGAGCACGATGGCGTCCGCCGCCTTGGGCGCGTCGCCGGATTCCATCAGACGTCCCAGGAAGGGAAAAACGGCGGCCGCCAGCAGGGTGACGAACAGGGCCAGTCCCCCCAGCACGAGCAGGATTCCCTTCAGCAGCCGCATGTTCACTCTCGTCCGGCGGGGTAGACCGCCTCGTAACGGGCCTTGAGTTCGGCCAAGCGCCCCTGTTCCACGGCCTGCCTGGCCTGGGTCGCGAGATCCAGGAAGAAGGTCAGGTTGTGGATGGTGTTCAGGCGGTAGGAGAGCAGTTCGCGGGAGACGTAGAGGTGGCGCAGATAGGCCCGCGAGAAATGGGTGCAGGCGTAGCAGCGGCAGGCCGGGTCCAGGGGACCGTCGTCCTCGCGGTATTCCGCGCGCTTGATGTTCACCTTGCCGAGAGAGGTGAAGAGCGTGCCGTTGCGGGCGTTGCGCGTGGGCAGGACGCAATCGAACATGTCCACTCCGGCTTCGATGCCGGTGAGGATGTCCATGGGGGTGCCCACGCCCATGAGGTAGCGCGGCTTGTCGGCGGGCAGCATGGGCGCGATGTGGCGCAGGATGGAGTACATTTCGGCCGTGGACTCGCCCACCGAGAGACCGCCTATGGCGAAGCCGTCGAAGGGGATCTCGGCCAGTTGGGCCAGGCTCCTTTCGCGCAAGTCCAGATGGAAGCCGCCCTGGGTGATGCCGAAGAGCAGCTGGTCGCCGGAACCCTTGGGGTAGGCCTCGCGGCAGCGTCGGGCCCAGCGCGTGGTCAGCTCCAGGGATCGGGCCGTGTACTCGCGGTCCGCGCCGAAGGCCACGCATTCGTCCAGGACCATCATGATGTCCGAACCCAGATTCCTCTGGATGGAGACGACCTTTTCCGGGGAGAAGAAATGCTTGGAGCCGTCGATATGCGAACGGAACTCCACGCCCTCTTCGCTGATGCGCCGGATGTCCTGGAGGCTGAAGACCTGGAAGCCGCCGGAATCGGTGAGGATGGGGCCGTCCCAGCCCATGAATTCATGCAGGCCGCCGCGCCGGGCCACCAACTCGTCCCCGGGCCGCAGGTAGAGGTGGTAGGTGTTGCCGAGCAGAATCTGCGTCCCGGCTTCCTTGAGGTCGCGGGGGCAGACGCTCTTGACCGAGCCCACGGTGCCCACGGGCATGAAGGCCGGGGTCTGGACCACCCCGTGGGCCGTGACCAGGGAGGCCCGCCGGGCTTGGCCGTCGCGCGCCAGGATGGTGAATTCGCCGGGGCGGGTCATCGGGAGACTCCGTTCTTCGGGCAGATGTCGGCCAGGATGCAGTCCGCGCAGTGCGGCTTGCGGGCCTGGCAGACCTCGCGGCCGTAGTAGACCAGGAAGTGGTTCACGTCGCCCCAGGCCTCGCGCGGGAAGAGCGGCATGAGATCCTTCTCGATGACCAGCGGGTTGTCGCTCTCGGTGAACCCCAGGCGGAAGGCCAGACGCGTCACGTGGGTGTCCACGGCGATGCCCTCATGCATGCCGAAGGAGTTGGAGAGCACGATGTTGGCGGTCTTGCGGGCTACCCCGGGCAGGGTGGTCAGCTCGGCCATGCTCCGGGGCACCTCGCCGCCGAAGCGCTCCATGATGAGCGTTGCGGCGGCCTTGAGGTTCTTGGCCTTGTTGCGGAAAAAACCCGTGGAGCGGATCACATCCTCGATCTCGTCCTGCCCGGCGCGGGACAGTTCCGCCGGGCCGGGCCAACGGCGGAAGAGTTCCGGCGTGACCTTGTTCACGCGCGCGTCCGTGCATTGAGCCGCCAGCACGGTGGCCGTCAGGAGTTCCCACGGGCCGGTGTGGTCCAGGGCGGGCTCGGGATGGGGATAGCGCAGGCGCAGACGCTTGAGGACTGCGGCGGCGCGTTCGGGGCGTTCGTTTTTCGGCATGCCGGGGTGGTAGCATCTCACGGCCCGGGGCTCAAGGCTCGACGAGGCACTTTTCCGTTGCAATGGAGCGCGAAGATTGTATCTTGGCTTCAGCGCGCGGCGCTTTTTCCGGAGGAATGAGATGAAACGTCTGATCTGTTTGGTGATCGCCCTCTATGCCGGGTTGGTTCTGGCCTCCTTCGGCATGGCCGCGGACGAGGCCAAGGATCTGGTGAACAATACGTGTTCCAACTGCCATTCCATGTCCAGGGTCTGCGACCGTCTGGGGCGGCTGGATTCGGCCGCATGGTCCGGAATCGTGGCCCGCATGCGCGGGCACGGGGCGTCCCTGGACGCCGGGCAGCAGGATCTGGTGGCCGAGTACCTCGGCGGCCTCAAGCCGGACAAGGCGACCTTCTGCAACTAGCATGGCCGAGATATTCGTCTACGTCACCTGTGAGAGCCCGGAGCAGGCCGAGGCCATCGGCGCTGCCTTGGTGGAGCGCAGGCTCTGCGCCTGCGTGAACATCCTGCCCGGTATGCGCTCCCTGTATTGGTGGAAGGGCAAGCTGGAGCGCGGCGACGAGACCGTGCTCGTGGCCAAGACCCGCGACTCCTTGCTCGACCCTCTCACGGAGGCGATCAAGGCCCTGCATTCCTACGAGGTTCCCTGCGTGGTGGCCCTGCCCATCCTGGGCGGCAACCCTGATTTTCTGCGTTGGATCGCGGACGAGACGTCTCCGTCCGCCGGATAGGACCGATTCATGGACCGGGGCCCTTTCCGCGGCCGCCGGAACGCATGCACGATGGAGGACCCATGCGCATACTGGTCTGCGGCTCCCTGGCATTCGACCGCATCATGCCCTTCCCCGGGCGTTTTTCCGAGCACATCCTGCCGGACAAGATCCACATTCTGAATGTCTGCTTCCTGGTCAACGGAGTGGAGGAGAAGTTCGGCGGCACCGCCGGGAACATCGCCTACAGCCTGGCGCTGCTGGGTGAGAAGCCTGTCATCGTGGGCTGCGCCGGCAAGGACTTTGGGCCGTATGACGCCTGGCTCGCGAAACTCGGGCTGTCCCGGGAGGGCATCCGGCGCATCGAGGACGAGCACACCGCCGGAGCCTACATCACCACCGACCTTTCGGACAACCAGATCACCGGCTTCAACCCCGGGGCCATGAAGCACCCCTCGAACTTCGATTTCTCCGGCTGCAATCCGTCGGATACCCTGGCGATCATCTCTCCCACCAACGTCACGGACATGATTGAGTATCCCCGGGCTCTCCGCAAGCTGGGCATTCCCTATATCTTCGACCCGGGCCAGCAGATCCCGGCCCTGTCCGGGCCGGACATGCTCGAGGCCATCACCGGCTCGTTCATGCTCGTGACCAATGACTACGAACTGGAAATGGTCATGAAGGCCACGGGGCAGAAGCGCGAGGAGCTGAAAGAGCGCACCGTGTTTCTGGTCACCACTCTGGGCGAGCAGGGCTCCCTGGTGGCTGGAGGCGGCGCCGAGACCCGAGTGCCCGCAGCGCCGGTGGACGCGGCCCTGGACCCCACGGGAGCGGGCGACGCGTTTCGCGCCGGGCTGCTCAAGGGCTTGGCCCTGGGCAAGGACGTGCCCGAGGCGGCCCGGCTGGGTTCGGTCTGCGCGGCCTATGCCGTGGAGCGCAAGGGCACCCAGGAGCATACCTTCACCTTCGAGGAGTTCCGCGCCCGCTATCAGGGGATATTCGGCTCCCTGTCCTGAGGCGCGCCGGCCTCCGGCCGGAAAGGAGGCGTCATGACCGATCTCGCGACGGCGGCCCTGGAGGCTTATCTCAAGGAAGCCTTCGGCTCCGACGCCGTCCTGCTGCATGTGGGCCGTATCGGTCGCCCGGAGGAGCAGGGCATGAAGGCCCTGGGCTACGGCAAGCCCCTCCTGGTGCGCTTCCGGGCCGGAGGGCGGGAACGCGAGACCGTGCTCTCGACCATGCGCGGGGACAAGTATGGCCACCAGTTCTACTGGGATCGCGCCGCGATCCTCCTCTTCCAGTATGAAACATCGGCCGCCCTGGAACGCCACGTCAAGCCCCTCGGCGTGGGCTACGTGGACGCCCGGGGCGGCCTGACGCCCCTGCATGAGCCGGTCGAGTTCTTCATCCTCAACGAGAAGCTCGAGGGCCACGACTACTTCAAGGATTTGGAACGCATCCGGGGCGGCGATTTTCGTCCCTCGGACGAAGCCCTGGCCCGGGAGTTCGCCCGTTGGCTGGCGCGCATTCACGCGGCCGGGAAGGACGACCCCGATCTCTATTACCGCGCGGTGCGCAACCTCATCGGCTCGGACGAATGCATCATGGGCCTCATCGACGAGGCCTTTCCCCACCCCTATCCGGATTTCCCGGAGCAGCGCTTCTTGGACATGGAAAAGCGCGTCATAGACTGGCGCTGGAAGCTGAAACGCTATTCCCATCGACTCCGCGCGGTGCATGGCGACTTCCATCCCTGGAACGTGTTGGTGGACGACGCGGGCGGCTTCCGGGTTCTGGACCGCAGCCGGGGAGAGTGGGGCGAGCCCGCCGGGGACGTCTGCACCATGGCCATGAACTATCTGCTCTTCGGCCTCTACAACGAGCCCCGGCTGTCCGGCGCCTTCGAACGGCTCTACCGGGTCTACTTCGAGGAGTACCTGAGCCTGACCAACGACCACGAGGCCCTGGAAGTGATGGCTCCGTTCTTCGTCTTCCGAGGGCTGGTGGTGGCCTCGCCGGAGTGGTACCCGAACCATCCCCCGGCGGTGCGGCGCGGTCTGCTGCGCTTTCTGCTGAACGTCCTGGAGGACGAGGTTTTCGACTGGGAGCATGTGAACCGCTACATGGAGTGAGCATGGACGGCTGGGCGGTGTGGATCACGGGGCTGCCGGGCTCGGGCAAGAGCGCCCTGGCGCGTGGCCTGGAATCCCGTCTGGCCGCGCGCGGCCTGGACGTGGCCCGGTTGTCCATGGACGAACGGCGCAAGGAGTGGTTTCCCAAGCCACGCTATGACGAGAACGAGCGCCGCCGGGCCTATGAACTCCTGGTCGACGAGGCCGCCGATGCCGCGGCGCGCGGCCGGGGCGTGATACTGGACGCCACGGCCCACCGCAAGGCCGTGCGCGACCTGGCCCGCGCTCGGATTCCCCGTTTCGCGGAAATCCATCTGCAATGCGGCCTGGACGCGGCCATGCGCCGCGAGGCTGGCAGACCTCAGGGGCAGGTCATGGCCGGGCTTTACGCCAAGGCTTTGGAGCGGCGGCGCACGGGCGTCCAGACTCCCGGCCTGGGGCAGGTCATCGGCGTGGACGTGCCCTTCGAGGCCGACCCCGCGGCCGAGTGCCGCATCGACAACACCGATCTGGCCAAGGAGGAAACCCTGGCGCGGGCGGTGGCCTTTTTGGACCGCTGGCTGGAGGAGGGCCGGTGAAGGGGGCGCTGGGCCTGCTGGCGCTCTGGATCGCCTGGGCCGCGCTGCACAGCCTGCTCATGACTCCGGCCGCCAAGGCTTGGTTCCGGCGGCTGCTGGGACGCGGTTTCGCCTTCTACCGTCTGGGCTTCAACCTTCTTGCCCTGGCGACCTTCGCCTCGGCCGCCCTGCTGGCTCCCCGCCTGCCCGAACCGGTCTATGTCCTGTCGCCGCCCTGGTCCTGGGCGGGGCGTCTGCTCCAGGCCCTGGGCCTGGGTCTGCTGGTCTGGACCTTCCTGGTCATCGACGGCCGCGAATTTCTGGGATTGCGCCAAGTCCACGATTTCTTCCTCCACGGCCCGCCGCCGGACGAGTCGGGTGAGCGGCCCACGCGGCTGACTGTGAGCGGTCCCTATGCGCTCTGCCGCCATCCCATGTACCTCGCGGGTTTCCTGGTCCTTTTCGCCGAACCGGGCATGAGCTTGGAACATCTCCTCTTTTCCCTTTTCGCCGGGGGCTATTTTCTGCTCGGCTCGGTTTTCGAGGAACGACGACTTGTGCGGGCCTTTGGAGATGCCTATGTTCAATACCAGCGGCGGACCCCCCGTTTTTTCCCGTTGTCATTTCCACGCAAAGTGGTAGAGCGGGGTCCGTCGAAGCGCGCCGGGCCGCGAAGGCCCTTTGGGGACTCCTGATTTCATGAAATTTCACATCATCACATTCGGCTGCCAGATGAACGCCAACGACTCGGATTGGCTGGCCCGGGCCCTGGAGAGCAGGGGCTGGGAGCAGGCCGACGATGAAGCGGCCCGGGTTTTCATCCTGAACACGTGCAGTGTGCGCGAGAAGCCCGAACAGAAGGTCTACAGCGTACTTGGCAGGCTGGAGAGGCATCTGCGCCGCGACCCCGGGGTCTTCGCGGCCGTGGGCGGCTGCGTGGCCCAGCAGATCGGTGCCGGTTTCTTCGAACGCTTTCCCTTTGTTCGCTTGGTCGTCGGCACGGACGCCGTTGCACTCGCCCCGGATGCCCTGGAGCGCTTGGCCGCCGAGCCGGAGACCCGACTGGCCCTGCTGGATTTCCTGCCCCATTTCAGCGAGCGCGCGGAGCCCGAACCCCGTCCGGGCGTGATGGGTCCGGCCCAGGCCTTCGTGAACATCATGCAGGGCTGCGACAACTTTTGCGCCTACTGCATCGTGCCCTACGTGCGAGGCCGCCAGAGGTCCCGGCGGCCCGGGGCCGTGCTCGAGGAGTGCCGGACCCTGGTGGAACGCGGCGCGCGCGAGATCACCCTGCTCGGCCAGAACGTGAACAGCTTCGGCCTGGATTCCGGCGGCGAGGGCGTCTCCTTCGCGGAACTGCTGCGTCGGGTGGCCGCCATCCCCGGCCTGGAGCGGCTGCGTTTCACCACCTCCCATCCCAAGGATCTGGACCCGGACGTCATCCGGGCCTTCGGTGAGTTGGAGAACCTCTGCCCGAGCCTGCATTTGCCGCTGCAGTCGGGGTCCGACGCGGTGCTTCGGCGCATGGGACGGCGCTACGATCGGGCACGGTACCTGGATCTGGTGGAGCAATTGCGCGCGGCCAGGCCCGGTCTGGCCCTGACGACGGACCTCATCGTGGGTTTCCCAGGGGAGACGGACGAGGATTTCGGCCGGACCTTGGAGATGATGGGCCTGGTGGGCTTCGAGAGCAGCTTCTCCTTCAAATATAGTGACCGCCCGGGAGTGGCCGCCGCGCGCATGGAGCCCAAGGTGTCCGAGGAGGTCGCCTCGGCCCGGTTGGACCACTTGCAGAATTTGCAAAATACGCTTACTAAAGATTGTCTAGAAAAATGCGTGGGAAGCGAGACGGTGGTCTTGATCGAGGGCCCGAGCCGGAAACAGGACGGCGGGGAGCCCTTCTGGCGCGGCCGTGATCCGGCCGGGCGCACGGTCAACGTGGCCCACGGCGGCGAGGCGGACCTGAGCGGAAAGATGATTTCGGTGCGTCTCGTGGAAGCCAAGAAGCACTCCCTGATCGGGGAGAAGGCGGGCGCTCCATGGTGAGGGTGGAAGTCTTCGGACTGGCCCTGGACGAAAAAAGCCAGGCCCCGGTTTTGATCCTCAAGGCCGTGGACGGGGAGCGCATCCTGCCCATCTGGATTGGCGCCATGGAGGCCATGGCCATTTCCGTGGCCTTGAACAAGGTGGCCTTCCCCCGTCCCATGACCCACGATCTGCTGCTGAACGTTCTGCGCGGTCTCGGCGGTCAGGTGTCCTGCGTGGAGGTGACCTCGGTGGAGGAGGGAACATTTTTCGCCGAGATCGTCATCCGCAAGGGCGAGGAGACGCTGCGGATGGACAGCAGGCCCTCCGACGCCATGGCCTTGGCGCTGCGGGCCGAGGTTCCGCTGTTCGTGCACGAGAAGGTTCTCGAACAGGCCGGGACCATGACGCCCGGTGCATACGAGGCCGTGCTCAAGAGTGAGGACGCCGACAAGTGGACCGAGGAGCTGGAGAAGCTCTCGGAGAACGGCAACAAATACAAGATGTGACGAGCGGCGTGATGATTGATCTGCACACCCATACCGTTTTCAGCGACGGGGTTCTCATCCCGGCCGAATTGGCCCGGCGGGCCGCCGTGGCCGGATATCGCGCCCTCTGCTTCACGGATCACGCCGACGAGAGCAATATTCTCCATATTCTGGAGAACCTGCGCCGTTTTGTGGCTCGGTCCTCGGCCTTCTTCGAGATCAACCTCTTCGCCGGGGTGGAGCTGACCCATGTCCCGCCCGCGCTCATCGCGGATCACGTGGCCCGGGCCCGGGAACTGGGCGCGGACTTGGTTGTGGTCCACGGCGAGACGGTGGTGGAGCCGGTGGCTCCCGGAACGAACCTGGCGGCCATCGAGGCGGGCTGCGACGTCCTGGCGCATCCCGGCATGCTCACCGAGGCCGAGGCGCGGCTGGCCGCCGAACGCGGGGTGGCCCTGGAGATCACCACGCGCAAGGGGCACAGCCTGACCAATGGACGCGTGGCGGCCCTGGCCCGGCAATGCGGGGCCAAGTTGGTCATCAACAATGACGCCCACGAGCCGGGTGATCTCGTGTCCCGGGATTTGCGGCGCAAGGTGGCCCTTGGGGCGGGGCTCACGGACGAGGAACGCGAACAGGCCGAGGCGAACGCCCTGGCCCTGGTTCAGAAGATGCTGCGGGCTTGAGACGCGGCTGTTTTTTTGGGGCGAACCCGGGGGCGATCCTCCGGTTGGGGAACATCTTCTAGAAAGGACGTGAGGCTATGGAGCTTCTCCCGGAAAGCGGCATCTTTTCCATGCTCATGCAGGCGACGCTTATGGTCAAGCTCGTCCTGCTCTTCCTTGTGAGCATGTCCATCTGGTGCTGGTCCATCATCATCTTCAAGATTCTGCTCATCAACAAGGCCAAGCGCCAAGTGGTGGAGGGCTACGAGGCCTTTCTCCAGGCCGAGGATCTCTCGGCCGGGCTGCACGCGGTGAGCCGCGATCCGCAGTCGCCCCTGGCGATCATCGGCAGCATGGCCGTGCGCGAGTTCCGCAAGCTGGAGACCGCCGAGATCGACCGTGAGCGCAAGCGCTACCTGGTCAAGGACACCCTGCGCCGCATTCTGCGTCAGGCTGTGAGCGCGGAGATGAAGCGCCTGTCCAGCTCCATCTCCATCCTGGCCACCAGCGCCAGTTCCGCGCCGTTCATCGGTCTCTTCGGCACGGTCTGGGGCATCATGCACTCCTTCCACTCCCTCGGCCAGGCACAGAGCGCGGCGTTGGCCACGGTGGCCCCGGGCATTTCCGAGGCCCTGGTGGCCACGGCCATCGGCCTGGGCGTCGCCATCCCGGCCAGCATCGCCTACAACTTCTTTCTGGGAATGCTCGCCGTGGTGGAGACCGAGATGGTCAACTTCGCGGGAGCCTTCCTGAACCGCGTCGAGCGCGAGGTGTCCTGGGTGTCCGCGCGTGGACAGCGCCGGGACAACGACTAGCCCCCTGGGGCGGAGACCATCATGGGAATGTCGCTCAACCGAGGCGGATTCATGGCCGAGATCAATGTGACGCCCTTCGTGGACGTCATGTTGGTTCTGCTCATCATATTCATGGTCACCGCCCCGATGATGACCCAGGGATTGGACGTGGACCTGCCGCAGACCAAGGCCGTGAAGGCCCTGCCCAAGGACAGCGACCACCTGGTTCTCACGGTGAAGAAGAACGGCGAGATATTTCTGGATGAATTCAAGGTCGAACTGCCGCAGCTTCAGGATCACCTGAAGAGGTTGGTCATCACCCAGCACAAGCAGCTCTTCATGCGCGCCGACAAGGAAGTTGCCTACGGCGTGGTGGTTCAGGTCATGGGCGAAATCAAGGCCGCCGGCATCGACAAGCTCGGCATCGTGGCCGATCCCGAAAAGAGCGCGCCGGCGAATCCGGCCGCCAAACAGAGCTAGGAAGGCGTGTTCGCCGGTCCTTCCGGCGACGGGCTGTAACCAGGGTGCGGTGCGTACCGTGCGGCAGAAGACCAGTTTCTTTTTTTCCATCCTCCTGCATGTGGGCATGGTCGCCATGGCCTTGCTCTGGCAGAATTTCGGCGGGGTTCGGGTGGATCTTGAAGTCCCCGCCTACACTGTGGATCTGGTGAACATCGCCCCCGGCCCGCCCCCGGGCCCCGTGGCTCCCGGCCCGGCCATTCCGGCCCAGGCTCCGAGTCCGGCCGCGCCGACCATGAATCCGGAGTCCCAGGCCAAGCCCGAACAGGCCGCCGCCGTGCCGGAGCCTCCAAAGCCGCAGCCCAAGCCGGA
Source organism: Desulfovibrio aminophilus DSM 12254 (assembly GCF_000422565.1). NCBI lineage: Bacteria > Pseudomonadati > Thermodesulfobacteriota > Desulfovibrionia > Desulfovibrionales > Desulfovibrionaceae > Desulfovibrio > Desulfovibrio aminophilus. The sequence continues at coordinate 203,353 of NZ_AUMA01000003.1, forward strand.
ACCGGCCAAACCGGAACCGGTGAAGCCGGAGCCGCCGAAGCCGCAACCCAAGCCGGAACCGGCCAAGCCGGAGCCGGTGAAGACCCCGGAACCGCCGAAACCGGCCAAGCCCGAGCCCAAGCCCGAGGCGAAGCCCATCAGCGAGACCAAGGCTGAAAGCAAGAAACCCGAGCCGCGCAAGACCGAACCGGCCAAGCCCGAGCCATCGAACAAGGACATCCTGCAGAGCGCGTTGCAGGACGCGAGGAAGGAGGCCAGCCAGAGCAAGGACAAGTCGTCGTCCGGCGGCCCGGCTCAGCCCTCGCCCCAGCAGCAGGCCAAGTCTGCTTTGAAGGACGAGTTGGCCGCCCTGCGCAAATCCGTGGGGGGGAGCATCTACTCCACGGGCGGCGGAGGAGGCGGTGGCGGCGGTGGGTCCGGCAGTTCGGGCCTGTTGCAGGTCTACGCCTCCATCGTGGAGCAGGCGATCAAGAAGAATTGGCGCTACCCGGTGTTCGGCAACGACTCCAATCTGGTGGCGGTGGTCGAGGTGCGCATCGACGCCAACGGGCAGATCGCCGACGTGCGTGTATTGACACCCTCTACCCGATCTGATTTCGACGACTCGGCCGTGAAGGCCGTGCGGGAGACCAAGGAGCTGCCGGCTCCCCCCTCGGAGGCGGTGGGCACGCTTCGGATCAACTTCAACCTTCAGGAACTGAACCGCTAGGGGGACATCCCAGCCATGAAAATCAAGACCGTCCTCTTCGCCTTGCTCTTCGTCGCGCTCCTGGCCGGGAACGCCTCGGCCCAGGGCCTGACCGTGGACATTCACGGCCCCGGCCAGCGCAAGGTGAATCTGGTCATGCTTCCGCCGCGCGGTCTGAGCGCCGCCGCCGTGCCGGGCATGGCCAAGAACTTCGAGGAACTGGTGCGGACCGACCTTCGGTTCATGCCTTTTCTCAATCTCATGCCCGCCTCGGCGGTGCCCGGCGGCGACCCCAGCAAGGGCGTCACGGCCGAGGACATCAACTTCCGGCCCCTGCAACTGGCCCGCATCGACTTGACCATGACCACGGGCTGGGACGGCAATCGCCTGGAGGCCAGGGTCTACGAGACATTCAGCGGCCGCCGCGTGGTGGGCAAGGCCTATGACGACCTCACGGACGCGGCGTTGCCGGACGTGGCCGACCGCTTCTGTTCCTTGCTCATGGAGGCGCTTACCGGCAAGAAGGGCTTCTTCACCTCGCCCATCGCCTTCGTGCGCCGCGTCGGCGAGGCCAAGGAACTCTTCACCGTTCTGCCCCAGGGCCGCGCCCTGACCCAGATCACCAGCCTGGGCGGCTTCAACCTGGGACCGGACTGGTCCAAGGACGGCAATCAGATCGTCTTCACCCATCTGAATCAGGAACGCCACTCCCTTGGCGTCTGGGATCGCAGGACCGGCGAGGCCCGGCTGTATCGCGAGGGCCTGGGCAACACGGTCATCTCCCCGGCCTTCACCCCCGAGGGCGACATAGCCGTGACGTTGAACAAGACCGGCAGCGCGGACATCTACATGCTGGACAAGGGATTCCGGCCCAAGGGAACCATCGCTTCCAGCGGTTTCATCGACGTTTCGCCCGCTTTCGACTCCACAGGTCGGAATATGGCCTTCACCTCCGGCCGGTTCGGCGGGCCGCAGATATTCGTGCTCAACCGCGACACCGGCGAGGTCAAGCGGGTGACCTTCGTGGGCGGCTACAATACCTCGCCCACCTTGAGCCCGGACAGCCGCTATGTGGTTTTCGCCCGGCAGACGCCGAACGGGCACCGCATCTTCATCATCGAGCTGGCTACCGGCCAGGAACGCCAGATCAGTTTCGGCCCGGGCAATGACGAGGATCCGGCCTTCGGCCCGGAAGGCTACTATGTGGCCTTCAGTTCCAATCGCAACGGGCAGTACCGCATCTACCTGACCACCCGGCACGGCGATGAGCCCATCCTGGTCCCCACCGGACCGGGAGACGCCACGTCGCCTGCCTGGAATACGGCCGCCGGCGGGGAATAGCCGGGGCCGGGGCATCAAGGGGCATCAAGGGTTTTGAAAACCGGCGATCATGCCGAGAATATGGAGAGAAAGGAAATGAAGACGAAGGGTTGGGTTCTGGTGATTCTGTGCCTGGTGCTGGCCCTCGGAGCCGCGTCCGGCTGTTCCAAGAAGCGGGCCTCCTCCATGCCTCCGGGCGCCACGGGTTCCGACGCCGCGGTGCGCGACCATGACTGGGCCAGCGGCAAGGGTTCCGGCTACGGCGAGGACGGCCTCACCGAGGAGCAGCGTCTGGCCCGCCAGCGCGAGAAGGCCATGTCCGAGCTGGGCCAGCGCATCCAGTTCGGCTTCGACTCCTATGAGCTGAATCAGGAAGCCCGGGGCATCCTGCAGCAGAAGGCCGACGTGATGAAGTCCACCTCCGGCGTGCGTCTGGTCATCGAAGGACATTGCGACGATCGCGGCACCGAAGAGTACAACCTGGCCCTGGGTGAGCGTCGCGCCCGCGCCGCTTACGAATTCCTGGTTCTTCTGGGCGTGTCCCCGGAACGCCTGTCCATCGTGAGCTTCGGCGAGGAGCGGCCCCTGGTGAAGGGCGAGAACGAAACCGCCTGGGCCCAGAACCGCCGCGACGAGTTCCGCGCCGCCTACTAGGCAACGGACCTGTCGATTCAAGGAGGCCGCGCCATTGTGGGCGTGGCCTCCTTTTTTCATGCTCAGGGGAGAATCGGCAACGTCAAGGCGAGCAGTGCTCCGGCGATCAGGCCCGCCAGGAGGTCGTCGGTCATGATCCCAAGTCCGCCAGGCAGGCTTCGTTCCACGGCCCGGATGGGCCAGGGCTTGAGAATGTCCAGAAGTCGGAAGAGGGCGAAGCCCAGAAGCAGAGGCAGGGGCGCCGGCGTCGTGAGCGGCAGCAGGGCTGCCCACTGCCCCAAGAGTTCATCGACCACCACGCAGCCCGGGTCGGTACGTTCCAGAATGGCTTCCGCCCGTGTCGAGGCCCAGATTCCGAGCCCCAGAACCAAGGCCAAGAGCAGAAATCGTCCTGCCAGGGGCAAGGGTAGGAAGAGCCAGGGCGCGGCCAGGACGGCGGCGGCCGAACCCCATGTGCCCGGAGCCTTGGGCAGACGCCCCAGCGGGCCGAGGGTGGCCAGTCCCAGGGCCAGACGGTCGATGGGGCTCACGCCGCGAACCCCATGCGAACCGCCTTGGAAAGCGGCTGACGCCGGGGCATCAGACGCCGGCTCCGCCGCCCTGGTTGGCGATGAAGCCCTTGGTGGATGGGCCGGTGGAGGCGGAGGTTCCGGCGATCTTGGAGAGGAACACGTCTCCCAGGTTCTTGATGTGCCCGGCTGTGTTGTCGAAGTAGTTGTAGTGGGCCTGCTCCTCGTCGATGATGGCCTCGAAGAGCTTCACGCTGATGTTGTCGCCATTGGCCCGGCAGACCTCCAGGAAGGCGTTGTAGTCGGCGATGGTCTCGTCCTCCAGGCCGGAGTCGAAGGGGTAGATCTTGCGCACGTCCTGGCCCTTGACCACTTTGGCCGGGTTCTGAGCCACGGGCTCACCGCCCAGCTCCTTGATGCGCTCGGCGAACTGCTCCGCGTGGCGCATCTCGTCGATGGCGATGCGTTTCATGTTGGCCGCCAGTTCGCCGTAGTCCATGTCGTCCAGGTTGTAGTGTTGGATCATGTACTGGCTGATGGCGTGCAGCTCCATGGCGCGGGCCTTGTTCAGCACCTCGATGACCTTGGCCTTCTGATTCTCCCGGTTCGTCTTGGCCATGCGGACCTCCTGTGGCTGGGATGAAGAACGCTCCGCCGGGGCGTGCCCGGTCGGAAAACCCTCGTATTGTTTTATAATAAGGCAACGCGACCCGAGGTTCAAGCCGGACGCGCCGTCTCTGCCCGGTGTCAGCCTTCGAGGCGGGTCAGGTAGGCGTCCCGCGTCAGCCACAGTTCCTCCATGCGGAACATGTGCCAGTGGTCATGCATGAGGATGTGCCGGGCCAGGATGTGCAGGCCGTAGCGGTCGTACTCTGGGTGCGCGGCCGGGCGTTCCCAGTCCTCGGGCATGGCCGCGTTCAGGATTTCGACGATGCGTTCCCGTCCGGCCTTGAAGTCCGCCAGGGCCTCTTCCATGTTGGGCGTCGAAGGCTTTTGCCTCTCGTCCTCGTCCTTGGGGATGAAGGGGACGAACTCCGGCATGTCCTCGGTCAGGATGCGGCGTAGGCGTTCGGCGAGCATGGGCTGGACGGCGGCCAGGTGGATCACGTGTTCGGCGATGGACCAGAACCCTTCGCCGCGCTTGCGGTGCAGCATGTCCTCGGGAATCTCCCGGACGAATTCCGCGAGGATCGCTGGGCTGTCCCGCAGTCCGCGCAAGATGGGTTGGATGTCCCCAAAGCGGCGAGTGTCGTCCTCCATGACCGTCTCCTTTTCCCGCGTCCGCGCGGGTGCGTGCTTCGACATCGGATTCGCCCCGAACATAATCCGATTCGTCGAAATATCCAAAGGGCGGCGTGAGGCGGTTGGCGGCTGGAACACAGGGGGGCACGTCGCCCAGCGCGACGAGAGCTGAAAGTGGTTGCTATCGCCCGTAGCCCTTGGCCCAAGGCGCCAGTTCGGCGGGAATCTTCTGGAAGTGCATGAAGTCGACCTTGCCCTTGGCCGCCCAGTCGCCGCCCCATTCCCAGCCGAGGCGCTTGAATTCCAGCACCACCGGGCAGTCCGGGGTGAGGGTTCCCGGCTTGGCAGGATCGTAGACCGCTCCGGGCGGGAGAATCAGGTCGCCCTTGCGGTAGGGGTTCAATCGGGAATTGATGTCGATGGCCAGACCGAGGGCGTGCAGGGAGACGGCTCCGCCGCCCGTGATGGGCCGCCAGACGTAGGCTGAGGTGTTGTTCGTGTCGGACGACAGGCCATAGGGCCCTTTGGCCTGGATGAGCGGATGGGCGATGGGCAGGATGCTTTCGATCGGGAAGCTGGTCGCCAGGATGACCTCGAAGACGCGGCGGATGTCCTCGGCCAGGGCTTTGTGGACCACCACCTGCCCCTGGTGCGGCATGTCGTCGAAGCCGTAATACTGGACCGGCACCACGGTGAGCTGCCGCAGGACGTCCCGTGGGGTATCCGGTGGCTGATTCGCCTCAATGGCCTGTTCGGGGGTGAGGTCGCTGTCCACGATCACCCCGGCCCGGGCGGGCAGGGCGAGGAGCAGGACCGCCAGCAGGGGAATGAACGCCACCATGCGGCACATGCGACGTCTCAATATGATTCGCCTCATGCTGGTGTCTCCGCGCCGGAGCGCAACCGCATGTGCAGCAGGGGGTACGGCCTGCCCGTTCCGTCCAGGGGAGAGCGGCCGATCCTTTCGAAGCCGTGATGTTCGTAGAAGCCGATGCCCCGGGGGTTCTGCTCGTTGACGTCCACCAGCGTCGCCCCCAGGCTGTCGATCGCCTGGCGCAGCAACCGCGTACCGATTCCCTGGCCGAAATGCGTCGGAGAGACGAAGAGCATTTCGATCTTCGCCTCCGCGACGCCGACGAATCCGAGGATGTCGCCCGCCCCGTTTCTGGCGCAGCGGAGTTCCACGGCCGCCAGATACGTGTCCCGGACGAGCGGTTTGAAGAAGCCGATGTCGTCCTCGCTGATGAAATGATGCGTCGCCCGGACGGACGCCTCCCAGAGATCGGTGATTTCCTGGAATTCGTCGGGCTGGGCCGTGGTCACGGTCACGTTCATGGCGGTATGGTATGCAAGAGTGTCGCGATAGTTCAAGACTAAAATCCGGGAGAAATGCCATTGATGCTGGAAAACCTATGGCACTGGAGGTTCGCCGTGCGCTTCAAGTATGCGATCCTGTACGTCGATGATGTGGCCGCGAGCATTGCCTTCTTCGAGCGGGCCTTCGGGCTCGTCCGTCGGATGGTCCACGAGTCCGGCGATTACGCGGAACTGGACACGGGCGCCACAACCCTGTCCTTTTCCTCGCGACGCCTCATGACCCGGCTCGGAAAGGCGCCGGGCAGGCCGGACCCAACCGCGCCGGTGTTCGAGATCGCCTTCGAGGTGGAGGACGTGGCCGCGTCCCTGGAAAAGGCGCGTTCGGCCGGGGCCAGGGTCATGCAGGAGGTTCGCGAGGAGCCGTGGGGCCAGACCACGGCCTACGTGCTGGATGGCGACGGCTACCTGATCGAGATTTGTTCCCCGGTGGCGGGCGCGTCATAGCCGATGTCGCGGATGCTCCAGGCGGAATGGCTCCTGTCGTTCCGCCCGGCCGCAAGCTCGCCCGGCGTCATGGAGAACCAGCGCCGCAACTCGCGCGTCATGTGGGCCTGATCCGCGAACAGGCAGGCGTGCGCGGTTCTCATCAGGGACACGCCGAAGAGGATGGCTTGCGCGGCCTTTCTGGCGCGGGCCAAACGACGCCAGAAGTCGGGCGATTGCCCCGTGGCCTTGAGGGTATGGCGCTGCAAGGTCCGCAGGCTCACGCCCAGGTTGCGCGCCGCCGACGCGGGCGACTTCGCCAGCGCCAAACAGGAGAGGGCTTCCGCTACATCCGTTGGAATGCAGGCCGCCTTCCGTGCGAAATCGGCCAGCGCGTCCGGGGAGTCGGGGCGGCGCAACGCGCGCACGGTGGTTTGGTTGATCCGCGCGCCCGGTTGGAGCCTGACGCCCATGAAGCGTTCCCCCGGGATGACGGAGACCTGCTCCGGCGTGGCCATGAGCGGGGAGAGATACAGGCTCGGCCGGGTTCCGGGACGGCAGCGGAGGATGAAGTCGCGGCAGCCGTCCGGCATGACCAGGAAGGAATGCGCTTCCCGGGCGGTGTGCGACCAGATCGCGAGGATGGGATCATGTTTCGACATGCCGGTCCGCTTCCTTGGCCGTGAGCCTCAACTGTTTTTCGTTGTGGACGCTATGGCGGGCGCGAGCACCCCGTCGACGAGCAGCCGCTCCAGCACTCGGGATAGTGGCAGACCCACCACGTTGGTATAGGATCCTTCCACCCGGCGCACCAGGAAGCCGCCCAGACCCTGGATGGCGTAGGCCCCGGCCTTGTCGCGGGGCTCGCCCGTGGCCGCGTAGGCCAGCAGTTCCTCCCGGCTGGAACGGCGCATGGTCACGTCCGAACTCACGGCGAAGCGTTCCTCCCCGCCGTCCGGGGTGAGCAGGCAGCAGCCCGTGACCACCTGGTGCGTACGGCCCGAGAGCCGGGTGAGCATGGCCAGGGCGTCGGCGTCGTCCACGGGCTTGCCCAGGATGTCCCCGTCCAGGACCACGATGGTGTCGGCGGCCAGGATCACGGCCTTGGGATGGCGGTTCGCCACCTGCCGGGCCTTGGCCGTGGAGGCGCGCACGGCATAGGCCTCGGGGGACTCGCCCGGCTCGGGGCGGGGTTCGTCGCCGTTGCCGGAGTCGATGAGAAAGTCGATGCCCAGGGAAGCCAGCAGTTCCCGGCGGCGGGGCGACCCGGAGGCCAGCACCAGCGGCAGGACCGAGCGGAACGCGCCCTGGTCGGGGTGGATGGATTGTGTCGGCATGGCCCGTCCTTGCCCGCTTTGCCTGGCCGCGTCAACGTGCCGGGGTTGTGGCCTGGGCGGTAACATCCGGCGCTCCCCCTTCGTCCTGGAAACGACCGCCCCAAATCGGCGACAAATTCTTGGCGGTTGGAGTAGATTGGTATTCCTTTTATTCCAAGGCTTTATGATGTTCGCACTTGGCAGGGAACTTGCTTGATTTCGGGAAAAGGAAGGCGGTTTCATGCCTCAGAAAGACGATTCCGTCCTGGCCCATTATGGCCTGGGCGGTTCCGGGGACGAGCAGCCGGGCGGAGGGCTGACGGACTGGGCCGTGCCCTGGTCCGACCTGATGATGACGCTTTGCGTCCTCTTCGTGGTGCTCTTCGTCTACGCCAGCACACACAAGAACGTGACTGTGCTTTTCCGGCCCAATCCCTCGCAGGCTGTGGATCCGATGGGCGGCATGTCCGAGCGGCTCCTGGACCGCCTGGAGGACCGCACCCTGTTCCTGCGCGTGACCGACGGCCGCGAGGTGCTCTACCGCTCGGACCATCTGGGCGTGAGCGTGGTGCGCGAGCCAGGCGGCCATATCCGCGTGACCCTGCGCGGCGATGTTTTCTTCGAGCCCGGCCACGCCGCGTTGCAGCCCCGTTCCCTGGCCTACCTGGACGAGGTGGCCGGAATCCTGCGTACCCACGGCGGATTGATCCACGTCCTGGGCTACGTGGACGAGAGCGAGGCCGCCACGGCCGACGGCTTCGATCTTTCGGCCCGTCGAGCAGCCAACGTGGCCCGCCATCTTCTCGACACCCAGGGTCTGGACCCCAGGCGGCTGCTGGTCAGCGGCCATGGGGCCTACCGTCCCGAATCGCCGTCCGGCCTGCCCGGCGGCCCAGAGCGCAACCGGCGGGTGGAGATTCTTCTGCTCGCCGACAGGTGAACCACGAGGAATGAACGCATGAACCGCAAGAACATCCTGGGATTGATCGTCTGCCTCATCCTCTTCGTGACCAGTTTCGCACTGACTCCCTCGGGACTGGCGGGGTATTGGAATCTGGCCGCCCTCCTGGTGGTCATCTCCGGCCTGGGTGCCTCGCTGCTCATCGCCTATCCCTTCGAGACCATCCGCAACGCCTGGGCCGTGGCCCGCAACGCCTATCGTTCGCGGCCCGCCACCCCGGACGAGGTGGCCCGGACCCTGCTCGACCTCTCCGTGCGCTGCCGGGTGGACGGCATGCTCTCCCTGGAGCGCCTGGAGGAGCTGTCCCGCGACACCTTCCTGGCCGGAGCCGTGCAGTGCCTGGTGGACAACTACAAGGAGGAGGAGATGCGCGATCTCCTCGGCGCGGAGATGCGTTTCTTCGCCTTGCGCCGCCAGCAGAGCGAACGGGTCTTCCTGACCCTGGCCCGGCTGGCCCCGGCCTTCGGCCTGGCGGGCAGCGTCATCGGCATCATCGGCATGATCATGGGCATCAACGACACCGCCGTGATCCTCCAGAACATCCCGGTGGCCTTCATCTCCACGCTCTACGGCGTGATCCTGGGCAACCTCGTCTTCGCGCCCCTGGCGGAAAACATTCATCAACAGACCCGGGCCCAGCTCCTGAATCAGGAGATGGTCCTGGAAGGCGTGGCGGCCATGTCCCGTGAGCAGAACCCCTACAAATTGGAACGCCGCCTGAGCGCGCTGCTGACCCCCGGCCTGCGCGCCGAGCAGATTCAGGCTCTGCGCGGCATCACCCGCAAGTATGCCCGCCAGAAGATCGCCAAGGAAGAGGGCAGCCTGTTGGCCGACGTTTCCTGAGATGCCGTGGCTTGAAAACGAGAAGGGGCCGCAGGGCTCCTTTTTTTTTCTTCCGCATCCGTGCTATCAGGGACGAATACTTCAGGGAGGCGCGCGACATGCGGATTCTCGCCGCCGACATCGGCGGAACCAACAGTCGGTTCGCCGTGTTCCGGGCCGGTCCCGGACCACTTGAGCGGGAGGGCGGCCTGACGCTGCCCAGCGCCGGGGCCGCGGACTTCACCTCGCTCCTGGCGCGGGTCTGGGCCGGAATCGGCGCGGGGCCGGAGGACTTCGACGCGGCCGTTTTGGCCGTGGCTGGGCCGGTGCGCGGTCGCAGCTGTCGCCCGCCGAACATTTCCTGGGACATCGACCTGGAGCGCGACTGGTCCGACCCGACGCCCTGTCTGCTGCTCAACGATTTCCTGGCCCAGGCTTATGCTTGCCGCACTCCGGCCGTGGCCGAGGCCCGGGTGATCCATCCCGGGACCGCCGATCCCCGGGGAGCCGTGGCCGTCATCGGCGCGGGCACGGGGCTGGGGCACTGCGCACTGCTGCCGCTGGATCGGGGCTTCACGGCCGTGCCCTCGGAGGGCGGCCACGCGTCTTTCGCCTTCGTGGGGCCGGAGGAGGGCGCTTACGAGGAGTTTCTGCGCAAGGAGACGGGCAGGCCCTACGCTTACGGCGACCTTGTGGTCACGGGCTCTGGTCTGTCCCTGCTGCATCGTTTCCATACCGGCCGTGATCTGGCCCCGGCCCAAGTGGCCGCCGAACTGGGGCCGGATTCGCCCACGCTGGTCTGGTTCGCGCGCTTCTACGCCCGGGCCTGCCGCAACTACGCCCTGACCGTGCTGGCCACGGGCGGCCTGTATGTCTCCGGCGGGCTGGCGGCCAAGAATCCGACAGTGGTGGACAACGACCATTTCCGCGCGGAATTCATCAATTCGCCGGCGCACGCCGAGTTGCTGCGCAGCCTGCCCGTGCGGCTCAACGCCAACGAGAACAGCGGTCTTTACGGAGCGGCCCTCTTTGGGCAGCGTGCGCTGGAACGCGCGACCGGCCTGGAGGCATGATGCTCTCGTCTCCCCTGAACCGTCTGATATTGACGCTTCTGGCCGTCATGGCCCTGGCGGCCTTCTTCGCCCTGAGCCCTTGGGGCCTCGCCTGTCTGGAACGAATACAGACGATTCGGAACCAGTTGGCATTGTTCGGTGCGGAGCATCCCGCATTCCTTTGGGGCGGCGTCCTGTGTTTTTCCGCGCTGCTCGCCATGCTTCCCGGCCCGGGCAGGCTCCTGGCGGCCGTGGCGGCGGGTGCCGCCTGCGGTGTTTTCTGGGGCGGCCTCGCGACGGTCTGCGGCGCGACCCTTGGTGCGGCGGCGGTTCGGGCCCTGGCACGCGGTTCTCTGGCGGCCTGGGCCAGGGGGCGTTTCGGCCCGGGATTGCGGCGCGTCAACTACGGCGTGGAGCGCAAGGGGGCGTGGTACCTCTTCAGTCTGCGTCTCACCGGCTCCGCGCCGTTTTTTCTCACCAACGTGGCCGTGGCCTTCACGCGGTTGCGACCCGTCGCCTTTCTGGGGGCCACCTTTCTGGGCCTGACGCCGGAGATCCTGCTCCTGGCCAATGTGGGCCGCGCCCTGTCCGCTGCAAGTGTTTCCGGAGAGTTGGCGTCTCCTGGTCTGCTCTTTGCCCTGGCGCTGGCCGTGATCGGACCCCTGGTGCTGCGCCACGGCCTGCCCCTGGCTATTGGCATGGTGAGCGGAGCTCAGACCGGTTGAAGGATTCCCGGACCTGGGGTAAAGGACTTCTGGCGCAGCGGATGCGCCTATTCTTTTTTCTGACTTTTCAAGGAGTTGTCCGTGTCGTTCTCGGATCGCTACAGCAAGATGTACCCCATCTCCTGGGAGCAGCTGCACCGGGACTGTCGGGCCCTGTGCTGGCGGCTCATGGACAAGGGGCCCTTCGAGGGGATTCACGCGGTGACCCGGGGCGGTTTGGTTCCGGCGGCCATCATCGCCCGTGAACTGGACATCCGGCTCATCGACACGGTCTGCGTCTCCAGCTATGATTGGCAACGGCAGGGCGGAGCCACCGTGCTCAAGGAAGTGCGCGGCGACGGCTCGGGGTGGCTTCTGGTGGATGATCTGGTGGACACCGGCCGCACCGCGCGCCTCGTCCGGGAGATGCTGCCCAAGGCCCACTTCGCCACGGTCTACGCCAAGCCCGAGGGCCGTCCCCTGGTGGACACCTTCATCACCGAGGTCAGTCAGGATACCTGGATTTTGTTTCCCTGGGACGCGGAATCCCAGTTCGTCCAACCCATCGTCAAGAAAGGCGTCTGATCCGGCCCGACAGGCCGCCACCGGCGTCCAGGGCGCAGCGCCCGCCGCCGCAACCAATGGAGAATCTGGAGGAAGATGATGCAGCGCATGTGCAGGATGTTGGCCCTTTGTCTGGCCGCCGTTTTTATTTTCGGTCTGGCCGCCTGCGACCAGAAGCCCGAGCAGAAGCCCGCCGCGCAGTCCGCCCAACCCGCGGCCGAGACCAAGGCGGCTCCGGCCCCGGCGGCCGAGAAGAAACTCAAGATCGGCTTCGTTTACGTCTCGCCCGTCGGCGACGCCGGTTACTCCTACGCCCACCACATGGGCTACAAGGCCGTGGCCGCCCTGCCCGGCGTGGAAGCCTCCTACGTGGAGTCCGTGGCCGAGGGCGCCGACTCCGAGCGCGTCATCACCAACATGGCCCGCAAGGACTTCGACCTGATCTTCTCCACCAGCTTCGGCTTCATGGACCCGAGCCTGAAGGTGGCCAAGGAGTTTTCGAACGTCAAGATCATGCACTGCTCGGGCTTCAAGACCGCCCCGAACATGAGCAACTACTTCGGCCGCATGTATCAGGCCCGGTATCTGACCGGCATGATCGCGGGCCTGATGACCAAGAAGAACATCATCGGCTATGTGGCCGCTTTCCCGATTCCCGAGGTCATCCGGGGCATCAACGCCTTCACCCTGGGTGCGCGTTCCGTGAACCCTCAGGCCCAGGTCCGCGTGGTCTGGACCAAGACCTGGTATGACCCGGCCCTGGAGAAGGACGCCGCCGTGAGCCTGCTGGACGTGGGCGCGGACGTCCTGACCCAGCATCAGGACTCTCCGGCTCCGCAGGAGGCCGCCCAGCAGCGCGGTGCATACTGCATCGGCTACAACTCCGACATGAGCAGTTTCGCGCCCAAGGCCAATCTGACCTCGGCCGTCTGGAACTGGGCCCCGTTCTACGTGAAGACCGTGGAAGAGGTGCGCAACGGCGTCTGGAAGGGTGGCCAGGCCATCTGGGAAGGCATGGACAAGGGTGTCGTGGACATCGCTCCCTACGGCGCGGCGGTTCCCGAGGACGTCAAGGCCAAGGTCGAGGCCAAGCGCGCCGAACTCAAGGCGGGCAAGGACGATATCTTCGTCGGTCCGATCAAGGACCAGTCCGGCAAGGAGCGCATCGCGGCCGGCCAGAAGGCCCCCGACGCCGACCTGCTGGGCATGACCTGGTTCGTTGAAGGCATCGTCGGCACCACCGAGTAGGGGACCAATGGCCGCGTTGCGCGTCATCAAGCGAGACGAGCCCTGGAAAGGGGGCGCCCTGGTGATCGTCCTGGGCGCCCTCGCCTTTTCCCTCGCGGCGGCCATTCTCATGCTGGCCGCCCAGGGCAAGTCGCCGCTTCTGGGCGCGCAGGTGCTCTGGCAGGGAACCTTCGGCCATCTCTTCGCCCTGGAGGACGCACTGCGCAAGGCCGTGCCCATCTTCCTCTGCTCCCTGGGCGTGGCCGTGGCCTTCCGCATGCAGGTCTGGAACATCGGCGCCGAAGGCCAGTTCGCCCTGGGAGCCATCGCCGCCACCTGGGCGGCCCTGACCTTTCCCGGCCTGCCCAAGATATTGCTTCTGTCCTTCATGTTCCTGGCGGCCCTGGCCGCCGGCGGCTTCTGGGCCTTCATCCCGGCCTGGCTCAAGCTGCGCTTCAAGGTGAACGAGATCATCACCACGCTCATGCTGAACTACATCGCCATCCTGCTCCTGGACTACCTGGTCTTCGGGGTCTGGAAGGATCCCTCCAGCTTCGGCTTCCCCATGACTCCGGAGTTCGGTCCCAACGCCATTCTCGGGCCCATCGGCGGCACACGCCTGCACTGGGGGCTGGCCGTCTGCGCCGTGGCCGGGGTGGGGTTCTGGGCCTTCTTCCGCTTCACGATCCTGGGCTACGAGCTCAAGGCCGGCGGCGAGGGCGCGCGCGTGGCCCGCTACGCGGGGTTGCGCTACGGCTTTCTGGTGGCCTTCGTCATGATCGCGTCCGGGGCCCTGGCCGGTTTGGCCGGGTGCGTGGAGACCTCGGCCTCCCTCGGGCGGCTCCAGCCGAGCATCATGACCGGCTACGGCTACACGGCCATCGTGGTGGCTTGGCTGGCGCGCCTGGAGCCTCTGCCCATCGCCCTGGCCTCCTTCCTACTGGCCCTGCTGCGCGTGGGCGTGGAGAATCTCCAGTTGGAAATGCAGATTCCGGCGGCCTACGGTTCGATCATGGAGGGGCTCATCCTGCTCACGGTCCTGGCCGGGCAGTTCTTTCAGACCTACCGCCTGGAATGGCGGCGCGGGGAGTAGGCCGTGGAGCTGGAGATCGTCGTCGCGCTGTTGGCCGCGGCCGTGCAGTCGGGCACGCCGGTGCTTTTCGCCACCCTGGGCGAGATGCTTTCCGAGAAGGGCGGGGTGCTCAACCTGGGCGTGGAGGGAATGATGAGCGTGGCCGCCTTGGCGGCCTTCCTCACGTCCTCCTTCACCGGTTCGCCCTGGCTGGGTTTTCTGGCCGGGGGATTGGCCGGAGCCGCCCTGGCCACGCTGCACGGCGTGGTCTGCGTCGGCTTTCTCGGCAATCAGGTCGTTTCCGGGCTGGCCCTGACCATTCTGGGCCTGGGGCTCACGCATTTCTTCGGCACGCCCTACATCGGTTTGGCCGCCCCCGGTTTCTCCAAGTTCGCCGTGCCGGTCCTGGGCGACCTGCCCGGCCTGGGGCCGATCCTTTTCCGCCAGGACGCCCTGGTCTATCTGTCCTATGTCCTGCCGCTCCTGTTCTGGTTCGTCATGCGCCGCACGAGCCTGGGTCTGGCCGTCACCGCCACCGGGGAGATGCCCGCGGCGGCGGCCGCCGCCGGGCTCAAGCCCCTGCGCCTGCGCTATCTGGCGGCGGTGGGCGGCGGCTTCCTGGTGGGCCTGGGCGGGGCCTATCTTTCCCTGGCCTACACCCATCTCTGGACCAACGGGCTTTCCGCCGGGCGCGGCTGGATCGCCGTGGCTCTGGTCATCTTCGCCTTCTGGAGGCCGGGCCGGGCGGTGGTCGGGGCCTATCTCTTCGGCGGGGTCATGGCCTTCCAACTGCGGCTCCAGGCCACGGGCACCAATTTGCCCTCGTCGCTCCTGCTCATGCTGCCCTATGCCCTGACCGTGATCGTGCTGGTTCTTTCCGCCTGGCGCGGCCAGGGCACAGACGCCCCGGCTGCCCTGGGCGTGAACATCGAGCCGGAGGGCTGACGTGGACCAACTGCCCGCCCGCCCTCCCCGTCTGGCCCTGCCGGACGCCGAACCCGTGGTGGCCCTGCGCGGGCTGACCAAGCGCTTCGGCAAGATCACGGCCAACGACGCCATCACCCTGGAAATCCGCCCCGGGCGCATCAAGGCCCTGCTGGGCGAGAACGGCGCGGGCAAGAGCACGCTCATGAGCATGCTGGCCGGGCGTCTGGCCCCGGACGGCGGGCGCATCGAGGTGGACGGCCGCGAGGTCCGCTTCACTTCGGCCCGCGAGGCCATCGAGGCGGGCATCGGCATGGTCTACCAGAACTTCATGCTGGTGAACGCCATGACCGTGACCGAGAACGTGCTCCTGGGGCAGGAGAAAGGGTTCTTCATCCGTCCCCGGGACATGGAACGCCGTGTGGCCGAACTGGCCGCCCGGTACCACCTGGACATCGACCCGGCCGCGCGTGTGGGCGACCTGTCCATGGGCGAGAAGCAGCGGGTGGAGATTCTCAAGCTCCTGGCCCGCGAGAGCCGGGTGCTCATCTTCGACGAGCCCACGGCCGTGCTCACGCCGGAGGAGACCTTCCGGCTCTTCGAGGCCCTCTGGTCCATGACCAGCCAGGGCAAGGCCGTGGTCTTCATCAGCCACAAGCTGGAAGAGGTCCTGGCCATCGCCGACGAGATCGCCATCCTGCGGGCCGGGAGGGTGGAGGCCGAGCTGACGCCCGAGGAGATCGGCTCCAAGGCCGACCTGGCCCGGATCATGGTCGGCAAGGACGTGCTTCTGGAAGTGGACCACGAGGCCGCCGAACTCCGCGAGACCGTGCTGGAGGTGAGGAACCTCACCGGCCTGGGGCTCTCGGGGGTGTCGCTGGACCTGCGGCGCGGCGAGGTGCTGGCCGTGGTGGGCGTGGCCGGAAACGGCCAGAAGGCCCTGGTGGAGGCGGTCTGCGGGTTGATCCAGCCGCCGCGCGACACGGTCTTCATCCTGGACAAGCCCTGGCGCGAGTACTACGCCGACCCGGACTGGAAGCACACCCTGTCCTACATCCCCGAGGACCGGCTGGGCCTGGCCACCATGCCCAACAAGAACCTCGTGGACAACATGCTGCTCACCACCCGCAAGGGTTTCAAGGCCGGTCCTCTGCTGCAGAAGGCCCGAGCCGTGGCCGACACCCGCGAGCTGGTACGCAAGTTCAACATCAAGCCCGGCCGGGTGCGCGTGCTGGCCTGGCAGCTCTCGGGCGGCAATCTCCAGAAGGCCGTGCTGGCCCGCGAACTCTACCGCGAGCCCAAGCTCATCGTGGCCGAGCAGCCCACCCAGGGCCTGGACGTGGCGGCCACCGAGGAGGTCTGGCGCAGGCTCCTGGACGCCCGGGACATGGCCGGAATCCTGCTCGTCACCGGCGACCTGAACGAGGCCCTGCAATTGGCCGACCGGGTGGCGGTGATGTACCGGGGCCGGATCGTGGAGACCTTCCCGGTTACGGACAAGGACAAGGTGGACAAGATCGGCCTGTTCATGGCCGGAGTGACGGATTCTTGATGTCTTTCTGCTGAAAGTCTTTGGAGGGGAGCGCGAGGGGAACCTTTCTTCAGAAAGATCCCCCTCGCTTTTTGTCCTATTCTTCGTCTTTTCCCGTGGCTTTCGCCAACCTCTCCAGATAATCCCAGGCCGCGTCCACGCTTCGCTGGATGGCGGCCACGTCGTTTTCGCCCAGGTGGCGGAAGCGGCGCTGCGGCTTGAGGTAGTCCAGCACGGGCAGGGGCTTGGCGGGCTTGCGGCTGATGACGAAGCGGCCGCCGATAACCTCATAGAGCGGGAAGACCTTGGTGTTCACGGCCAGCCGGGCGATTTCCACGGACTTGGCCCCGGCCAGTCCCCAGCCCGTGGGGCAGGGGGCGTAGACGTGCAGGTAGGCCGGGCCGTCCACGGCCAGGGCCTTGCGGACCTTGTTCATCAGGTCCAGGTGGAAGGCCGGGGAAGCCGTGGCCACGTAAGGGATGCCGTGGGCCGCCGCGATGAGCGGCAGGTTTTTCTTTTGGGTGTGCTGGCCCTTGCTTTGGCGTCCGGCCGGAGAGGTGGTGGTCGTGGCGCCCCAGGGCGTGGAGCTGGAGCGCTGGATGCCCGTGTTCATGTAGGCTTCGTTGTCGAGGCAGACGTAGAGCATGTCGTGACCGCGCTCCAGGGCTCCGGACAGGGCCTGGAGGCCGATGTCGGCCGTGGCTCCGTCACCCGCGAAACAGATCACGTGCGGCTTCTTCTTGATCTTGCCCTGGCGGTGCAGAACCTTGAGTCCGGCCTCGATGCCCGAGCCCACGGCGGCCGTGTTCTCAAAGGCCACGTGCATCCAGGGCAGCTTCCAGGCGGTCTGGGGATAGGGCGAGGTGACGATCTCCATGCAGCCCGTGGCGTTGGCCACCACGATGTCCCTGCCCGCGGCCTTGGTCACCATGCCCATGGCCAGGATCTCCCCGCAGCCCTGGCAGGCGCGGTGGCCGGAGGAGATCATGCACTCCTTGGGCAGATTCTTGGCCGTGATCTTCTCGTAGTCGATGGCGATGTCAGTCAGCATTGCTGTCCACCCCCCAGAGCGTGTAGGTCTTGTCCAGCTTGCCCTTCTTTGCCAGCCGGTACATTTCGCGGAAATCGGCCACGGGCACGTCCCGTCCGCCCAGCCCGGCGACCACGTCGACGATCTCGGGCGCGTCCTTGTCGCCGTAGTAGATGTTCTTCAGCTCCTGGGCCACCGGGCCGCATATGGAGCCGGGGCTCATGGCCCGGTCGATGACGATGAGTCGCTTGGCCCCCTTGCAGGCCTTCTTGAACTCCTTCATCGGGAACGGCCGCCAGAGGCGGATGCGCACCTGGCCCACGTCCTCGCCGTCCTCGTTGAGTCCGTCCACGGCGCTCCAGACGCTCTCGCCGAGCGACCCCATGGTCACGAAGAGGGTCTTGGCCTTCTTCCTGCCGTTGGTCTCCACGAGGTCGTACTTGCGGCCGAAGGCCGTGTTCACCTCGCCGAGCACTTCCTTGACCACGGCCTTGGAGTCCAGCAGGGCCTGTTCGCACTGCTTCTTGGCCTCCATATAGACCTCGGGCACGCCCACCGGGCCCATGGTCACGGGCTTGGCCGGGTCGAGGCGCATGGCCGGGGAGTAGGGCGGCAGGAAGGCGTCCACCGCGGCCTGCTCCGGGAAGACCACGGGCTCGATCATGTGGGTGAGGATGAAACCGTCCATGTTCACGGCCACGGGCAGGAGCACGCGATGATCCTCGGCGATCTTGAAGGCCGCGATGGTCAGCTCGGTAGCCTCCTGGCCGTCCTCGACGAAGAGCTGGACCCAGCCGATGTCGCGTTCGGACATGATGTCCGAGTGGTCGTTCCAGATGGAGATGGGCCCGGACAGGGAGCGGTTGGCCACGGTCATGACGATGGGCAGCCGCTGGGCCGAGGCGATGAACAGGATTTCGTGCATCAGGGCCAGGCCCTGGGAGGAGGTTGCCGTGTACACGCGGGCCCCGGCGGCCGAGGCTCCCACGGCCGCGCTCATGGCCGAGTGCTCGGATTCCACGGGGATGAACTCCGCGTCCAGCTCGCCGTTGGCCACGTAGGTGGACAGTTCCTCCACGATGTGGGTCTGGGGGGTGATGGGGTAGGCCGAGACGACCTGGGCTCGGGCCAGTTTCACGGCCTCGGCCACGGCCAGGGAGACTTCGATGCCGACGCGCTTCTTGAGCATCACTTCTCCTCCATGACCATGGCGATGGCCTCTTTGGGGCACTCGTTGGCGCAGATGCCGCAGCCCTTGCAGTAGTCATAGTCCGGCCGGAAGAAGCCGTCGTCGCGCTCGCTGATGCAGAACTCCGGACAGTAGAGTTCGCACATGCCGCACTTGATGCACTTCTCCTCGTCCAGACGCGGGATGAGGGTGCGCCAGTCGCCGGTCTTCAGCCCGGCGGCGCTGCCCGGCTCCAGAACGGCCGCTCCGAGAGCCAGCTCCTGCCAGGCGCACAGGGACTTCTTGGCCATGCCATGCCTCCTTGGTGGCGTGGTTGCATGAAAGAAAATGTCGCGCAGATGTAGCCCGGCGTTCGCGGCGATGCCGCAAAAATCCGGTCAGTGGACGAATGGGCCGGTGAACGGCGAACGGAGGATCAGGGCAGGAGGGCGGCTCCGTTCAGGAGCAGCGAGTCCAGGGCCTCGTCGGTGAGCGCTAGGCGGCGTTGGAGCATGTGCATTTCGGCCCCGGGGTCGAAGAGTGGATAGTCCGAGCCGAAGAGGATGCGTTCGCGGGGGTGGCCGTTCCAGATGGCCCGGAGCGTCTCATCCGGGATGAAGGCCATGGTGCTGGAGGTGTCCATGAAGACGTCCCGACCCACGAGGTGTTCCAGGGCCCACTTCCAGTGCAGATAGCCGCCCATGTGAGCGGCGATGACCCTGCGTCCGGGGAAGGCTCGCAGCAGGGCCGCCAGCTTCATGGGGCAGGAAGGGTTCTTTTCCGGAGGCAGGTCGTCGCCCACGTGAATCATGAGCGTGAAGCGCTTCGGAACCATTTCCATGAGCTGATAGAAGGCCGGGGAGTCCAGAAAGAATCCTTGAAAGTCGGGGTGAAACTTGAGACCCGTGATGCCCGCCTTGGTCAGGCGTTCGATCTCGCGCTCGTTGTCCTGGTAGTCCGGGTGCAGGGAGCCGAAGGCCACCACTTCGGGATGCTTGCGGGTCAGCTCGATGGCCCAGTTGTTGGCCGGGACCACTTGCGAGGGGTCCGTGGCGGCCGTGTGCAGCATGACCTTTTCCAGGTCGGCGTGGGCCGCGCGGGCCAGAAGGTCGTCCACGGTGCCGTCGCCCACTGGCGTGATGCCATAGTGGTCCGAGAGCTGGTCCAGAACTTTCTGGGCGATCTTGGGGTGGAAGGCGTGGGTGTGAACGTCGATGCGCATATGCGTATTCCTTGGAACTCATTGACGGGGACATGGCTAACCGAGCTGGGCGGAGGTCGCAAGACGTGAGCGCCCACACTAAAAATCGGCATGAACAAATCGTAATGTTGTGGAGAGGTTCTTTTCCCATTGAATAGGGTATGCTGTTCAGTTGAAAGAGCTTGCCCAGCGGGCGGAGGTCGCCATGTTCGGAGTTGGTTCCACGGAATTGCTGGTCATTCTGGTCATCGCCGTTTTGGTCTTTGGCTCCAACAAGCTGCCTGAGATCGGCGCGAGCATGGGCAAGGCCATCCGTGCCTTCCGTACGGCAGGAGAAGAGACTGAAAAAATTGAAACAAAGCCGTCACCCCAGGATGAGAAGAAAGCGTCCTGACATGGCGGCGTGAGGGAATGACAATGCGATATGGGTGCCTGCTTCAGGCCGTGATCATGATGTTGCTTACGCTCGCGGCCATGGGCCTCTACGAATATGGATTCATCGTCCCGGCGGGAATTCTCGGCGGGATCGCCGCGGCCGTGATGGCCTGGGGAATCTGGGCCGTGAACCGCAGGAGCGGGAAAGATTAGCTGAACAGCCCCTTGAGCCAGTCCGGCACACGCACCGGGCGACCTTCCGCGTTGACGCAGGCGTGTTCGGTCATGCCCGTGGCGATGATTCCCGAGCGATCCGCCGTGTAGACCTCGTAGGCGAAAAGCATCGAAGCCCGCCGCCATTCGCTCACTCCGCAACGGACCCATAGTTCGTCGTCGAAACGGGCCGGAGTCCGGTAGCGGCAGGAGGCTTCGCGTACAGGCAGATAGATGCCGCGTTCCTCCACCTCGGCGTAGCTCATGCCCCGGTCGCGGATGAACAGGCTGCGCGAACGTTCGAAGAAGTGAAAATATTCCGCGTAGTAGACCACGCCCATGGCGTCGGTCTCGCCGTAGGACACACGATGCGCCAGCCAGGAGTCGGCGCTTGGGAAGCCGCTGTTTTTGTTCATCGTTTTATTCGTTCCAGGCACCAGTTCAACAGCGTGTGCCCCTGCTCCAGAACGAGTCCGGCTGCGTCGGCGGTGTTTTCGTCGAAGGCTGCCGCGCTCTGGCCCGTGATGCCCGGGGCCAGGAAAAGGAAGGGCACCGGGTCGGAGGTATGGGTCCGTTCCTGGATCGGCGTGTAGTGGTCGCAGGCGATGAGCCAGGCCGCGTCGTCGCCCAGGGCCTGGCGCAGCGGGCCCACGATGCGTGCGTCGAAACGGGCGATGGCCTCGGTCTTGTCGGCGGCGTTGCCCGCGTGGCCGCACTCGTCCGGCCCCTCCAGATGCACGAAGACGAAATCCCCGGTCTCCAGAAACTTGAGCGCCGCGTCCACCTTGCCCTGATAGTTCGTGTCCAGCAGACCTGTGGCCCCGGGAACTTCGATGACCTCCATGCCGGCGGCACGGCCCAGGCCCCGGACCAGGTCCACCGCCGAGATGACCGCGCCCGAGAGCCCGAAGGCCTGGCGGAAGCCGGGCAGATGCAGCGGTCGTCCCTGGCCCCAGGGCCAGATGGAGTTGGCCTTGGTTGTGTTGTTCTTGTGGGCCAGCCGTTCGGCGGCTCCATGCAGGAGATCCCAGAGGCGCGGGGAATGTGAGAAGGTCATCAGGTCCGGCTTGACCGGCTTGTCCGTGATGTCGTGAGGCGGCCGGATGGCGAGCGTGGCCTCGTCCTCCAAGGCCCCGCCTTTCTGCACGAGCAGATGGCGGTACTGTACACCCGGGTGGAAGGTGAAGGTCTCGTCGCCCAGGTGGTCCTGGAGGTCGCGCAGGAGCGGCAGCGCGGCCTCGCTGGTGATGTGTCCGGCGGAATAGTCGCGCATCGTGCCGGAAAGCCCCAGGTCCGTGACCGTGACCAGGTTGCAGCGCCAGACCAGATCCTCGGGGTCCAGCTCCAATCCCTGGGCCGCGGCCTCGATGGGACCACGTCCGGTGTGGTGCTGCGCCGGGTCGAAGCCCAGCAAGGCCATGTTGGCCACGTCCGATCCCGGGGCCATGCCTTCGGGAACGGTGCGGCAGCGGCCCATAAGGGCCTGGGCTGCCATCGCGTCCATGTTCGGGGTCTGCGCGGCCTGGAGCGGGGTCTTGCCGCCCAAGGACTCCAGGGGCCAGTCGCCCATGCCGTCGGCGATGAGGAAAAGGAGTTTCATGCGCTGCGCCAGGTTAAAGGATTCGGAAGAGAACAGTCGGCTTGCGGGTGAAGCTCATGGCGTCGATCTCCGCGGCCACGGCGTCGGCGGCCTTGGCCTGGGCCGCGTGGGTCAGAAAGACGATGGGCACGTCCGTGGCCGACTCGTCGCCCTTCTGCACGGCCTGGGCGATGGAGATGCCGTGGTTGGCCATGGTCTGGGCGATTGCGGCCATGACGCCCGGCCGGTCGGCCACGGTGAAGCGGAAGTAGTAGCAGGACACGGCCAGTTCGGGCGGCAGGATGTCCGCAGGAGCCACCGGAGCTGAGCCGAAGCCGGTGTTGTCGGGCCGGAATCCCGGGC
Organism: Desulfovibrio aminophilus DSM 12254; assembly: GCF_000422565.1. Taxonomy (NCBI): domain Bacteria; kingdom Pseudomonadati; phylum Thermodesulfobacteriota; class Desulfovibrionia; order Desulfovibrionales; family Desulfovibrionaceae; genus Desulfovibrio; species Desulfovibrio aminophilus. Next base: position 225,668 of record NZ_AUMA01000003.1, read on the forward strand.
GGCAGAGGCTCATGAGGTCGGCCAGCACGGCGCTTCCCGTGGGCAGAGCCCCGGCTCCCTGTCCGTGGAGCATGATCGGGCCCACGGCGTTGCCCTCCAGGCGCACGGCGTTGTAGTTGCCGCCCACCCGGGCCAGGAGGAAGGTATGTTTGACCAAGGCGGGGAACACGCCCGCCTCCAGACGACCGTCCACGTCGCGCACCTGGGCCAGCAGCTTGATGCGGTAGCCGAATTCGCGGGCGATCTCGATGTCCTGCTGGGTCACGCTGGTGATTCCGCGCACGGGCAGGGTTTTCAGCGGATAGTCGCGGCCGTAGGCAAGCCTGATGAGGACCACGAGCTTGTGGGCCGTGTCCATTCCCTCGATGTCGAAGGTCGGGTCGGCCTCGGCGTACCCCAGGGCCTGGGCCTGGGTCAGGGCGGTTTCGAACTCCAGGCCGTTGGTGGTCATCTCCGAGAGGATGTAGTTGGCCGTGCCGTTGAGGATGCCCACCAGTTTTTCGATGCGGTTGCCGGATAGCGAGTCCTTGAGTGTCTGGACGATGGGGATTCCCCCGGCCACGCTGGCCTCGTAGAGCAGGCCGACGCCTTTCTCCTCGGCCAGGGCGAAAAGCTCCGGGCCGTGTTCAGCCAGCAGGTGCTTGTTGGCCGTGACCACGTGTTTGCCCGCCCGCAGGGAGCGTTCGATGAGCGTCTTGGCCGCGCCCACGCCGCCCATGAGTTCGACCACGATGGCAATCTCCGGGTCGTCCGTGAGCGCGGCCGGATCGTCGGTGAGGGCGACGCCCGGTCCGGGCAGGAAGCTCCGCCGCTTGGTCAGGTCGCGCACGAGCACGGTCTTGATGGCGATGCGCCGTCCGATGCGGCGTTCGATCCAGTCCCCGTTCTCTTCCAGGACCCGGGCCAGGCCCGAGCCCACCGTGCCGAAACCGGCCAGGCCGATGCGTACCGCTTCCATGAGCACCTCTATTTGCCGAAGAACTTCTTGATGCCGCGCACTGCCTGATTGATGCGCTGGCGGTTCTCCACCAGGGCGAAGCGCACGTGCCCGTCGCCGTACTCGCCGAAGCCCAGGCCCGGGGACACGGCCACGCTGGCTTCCTTGAGCAGCAGCTTGGAGAACTCCACGCTGCCGAGCTTCTTGAACTCCTCGGGGATGGGCGCCCAGACGAACATGGTGGCCTTGGGCTTGGGCACATCCCAGCCCGCGCGGGCCAGACCCTCGCAGAGGGCGTCGCGGCGGTCCTGATGCTCATCCATGATTTCGCGCACGCACTCCTGCGGTCCGTTCAGGGCATGGCAGGCCGCGATCTGGATCGGCTGGAAGATGCCGTAGTCCAGGTAACTCTTGATCCGGGTCAGGGCCTGGACCATGTCGCGGTTGCCGCAGCAGAAGCCCACGCGCCAGCCCGCCATTGAGTAGCTCTTGGTCAGGGAGAAGAACTCCACGCCGACGTCCTTGGCGCCCTCGGCCTGCAGGAAGCTGGGGGCCTTGTAGCCATCGAAGGTGAAGTCGCAGTAAGCAAAGTCGTGGATCACCATCAGCCCGTTTTCCTTGGCGAAATCAACAATGCGCTGGAAGAAGGCCAAGTCGCAGACCTCGGTGGTCGGGTTGTGCGGGAAATTGATGACCAGAAGCTTGGGCCGGGGCCAGCAATGGCGCACGGCCAGCTTCATGTCCTCAAGGAAATCTCGGCCGGGGCCGATGGGGATGCGCCGCACGTCCGCTCCGGCGATGATCGCGGCGTAGGGATGGATGGGGTAGGCCGGGTCCGGGGTCAGGACCACGTCGCCGGGAGCCAGCATGACCAGGGCCAGGTGGGCCAGTCCTTCCTTGGCGCCCATGGTCACGACCACTTCCTGATTGTGGTCCAGTTCCACGTTGAAACGGTTGCGGTACCAGTTCGCCATGGCCATGCGCAGGCCGTTGATGCCCTTGGAGGCGCTGTAGCGATGGTTGATGGGCTTCTGCGCCGCCTCCACGAGCTTGTCCACCACATGCTTGGGTGAAGGCAGGTCGGGGTTGCCCATGCCCAGGTCCACGATGTCCGCGCCATCGTGGCGGAGCTTCATTTTGAGTTCGTTGACCGTGGCGAAGACGTAGGGCGGAAGGCGGTGAACCCTGGCGAACTGATGCTGTTGCATGGCCGTGACTCCTCGCGCTCGTGGCGGATATGTTGAGATGGAGAGGTATCTATTAGCCGCGCCGCCCGTGCCCTGTCAAAGCCAATTGTGCCGCCGGAAACGTGTGTTTTTTTCACGAACCGCGCATTGAAGGGCCTTCCGGGCCGTGTTATGAGGGGCAAACAGGGTTTCGCCAGGCGAGACCGAGGAGCGTTCATGCCCAACAATCCGGATTACGCGGCCATGCTTCAGGAAGCATTGGTGGAGGCTCGGCTCGGGCTGGCCGAGGGCGGCATCCCCATCGGCGCGGCCCTTTTCGACGCCTCCGGCCGGCTGGTGGGCCGAGGCCGGAACCGCCGCGTCCAGGACGACGATCCGTCCATGCATGCCGAAACCAACGCCTTCCGCAACGCGGGGCGCCAGAAGTCCTATCGGGACATGGTCATGGTCACCACCCTGGCCCCGTGCTGGTACTGCTGCGGGCTGGTCAAGCAGTTCAAGATCGGCACCGTGGTCCTGGGCGAGTCCAGAACCTTCAAGGGCGGGATAGACTGGCTGCGGCGTCAGGGAGTGAAGGTCGTGGACATGAAGAACGCGGAATGCGAGGAGTTGCTCGGCCGGTTCATCAAGGCTCATCCCGAGATATGGAACGAGGACATCGGGGAATAGAAACGGGCGCTCCGTGCGGCGCGTCTTTTCAGATCTTTTCGGAAAGAGAGCCGGGCAGGGCTCCGGGGCAGGCCTCGGTGCGGACCATGCGCGAGAGGGTCATGCAGTCCAGTTCCAGAGGCTCGTCGAAGACCACGCCGCAACGGTCGCCGCGTGTCCAGCGGATTTCCCCGCGCATGCTGGAGAGGAAGCCGATCAGACCGTTGAAGATGCAGCCCCGGAAGAAGACGGAATCGCCGAGGGCCGGCGTCCCGCCGTTCATCAGCAGACAGGCTCCCGCCGGGGAGATGTCCTCGATGAGCGCGTCGCAATCGCGTCCCCCCGCAGTGATGGAAAGGTCGCACTGACGCAGGACGTCCAGCACGTCGGCCAGGGAGACGCGCGAGTGGTTGCGGCGGTTCAGACACAAATCCATGACAGCCTCGCGTATACAGGGAAAGGCGTCTCATACCCGGGCCTTGCGCTGATGGCAAGTGGTTTTGCGAGTCTTCGTCTTGACCTCGAAAGGCGAATTCTTTAGCTTCCAACACTTGCCCGGAGCGTGTCCGGGCGACGGCGTCGCGGACGGCGCAATTTTTCCTCACAAGGAGTGAGCGGGCAATGGTTCAGAAATCCGAGAAGATCTGGTTCGACGGCAAGCTGGTTCCCTGGGGCGAGGCCAACGTCCATGTGCTGACCCATACCCTGCATTACGGAGCGGGCGTATTCGAAGGCATTCGGGCCTACGAATGCGCCGACGGCACATCGGCCGTCTTTCGCCTGCAGGAGCACATCGTCCGCTTGCATGATTCGGCCCATATCCTGAACATGACCATCCCCTTCGATGTGGATGAGCTTGTGGACGCCTGCGTCGAGACGCTCAAGGCCAACAAGCTCAAGGCGGGCTATCTCCGCCCCCTGGTCTTCATCGGCGACGGCGTCATGGGTGTGCATCCCGGCAAGAACCCCATCCGGGTGGCCATCGCCACTTGGCCCTGGGGCGCGTACCTGGGCGAGGAGGCCCTGGACAAGGGCATCCGCGTGAAGACCTCCACCTTCGCCCGGCATCACGTCAACGTCATGATGACCAAGGCCAAGGTCTGCGGCAACTATGTGAACTCCGTGCTGGCCAAGACCGAGGCCGTGGCCGACGGCTACGACGAAGCCCTCATGCTCGACACCATGGGCTTCGTCTCCGAGGCCAGCGGCGAGAACATTTTCATCGTCCGCGATGATCAGATCAAGACCACGCCGCTCACCTCGGTGCTCCCGGGCATCACCCGCGACAGCATCATCACCCTGGCCCGTGAGCTGGGCTACGAAGTGGTCGAGCAGATATTCACCCGCGACGAGCTGTACATCGCCGATGAGGCCTTTTTCAGCGGCACGGCCGCCGAGATCACTCCCATCCGCGAAGTGGACCGCCGGGTCATCGGCGAGGGGCACGCCGGACCGGTGGCCAAGCTCCTCCAGCGCGAGTTCTTCAAGGTCGTCAAGGGCGAGAACCAGGACTACGCCCACTGGCTGCATCCGTATACGGTCTAGTTGTTTTCGGGCGAGAACGGGGGGGCCTCGGCCCCCCTTCCTTTTTCATGAGGGGCCGACGGACCTTTTCAAGCGGGCCCCGAGCGTGTACACCCAGAATCCATGAGCGCAGCCAACCTCACCGCCAAATACCGGCCCCGGACCTTCGCCGAGGTGGCCGGACAGGACGCGGTCAAGGCCATCCTTTCCCGGGCCGCCGAAACCGGCCGGGTGGCCCCCGCCTATCTCTTCAGCGGCACGCGCGGGGTGGGGAAGACCACCATCGCGCGCATCTTCGCCAAGGCCCTCAACTGCGAGAAGGCCCCCACCGCCGAACCCTGCAACGAGTGCGCGCACTGCCGCCAGATCACCGCGGGCGTGGCTCCGGACGTCATCGAGATCGACGGCGCGTCCAACCGCGGCATCGACGACGCCCGCCGCCTCAAGGAGGACATCGGCTACGCGCCAATCGAATGCCGCTACAAGATATTCATCATCGACGAAGCGCACATGCTCACCCGGGAGGCCTTCAACGCTCTGCTGAAGACTCTGGAGGAGCCTCCGGCCCGGGTGACCTTCATCCTGGCCACCACCGAGGCGCACAAGTTCCCGGCCACCATCCTCTCACGCTGTCAGCATTACGCCTTCAAGATGCTGCCCCAGGCCGAGATCGCCGCCCATCTGGAGAAGATTCTCCGCCTGGAGAACGTGGACTTCGAGACCGGAGCGGTGCAGATCATCGCCCGCCGGGCCTCGGGCAGCGTGCGCGACGGCATGTCCTTGTTGGGCCAGGCCCTGGCCTTCGGCGGTACGCGGCTGGCGGAGTCCGAGGTGCGCGGCTTCCTCGGGCTGGCCGGGCAGGATGTGTTCTTCGCCCTCATGGAGGTGCTTCAGGCCCGCGACCTGCCGGGCGTGGTTCTGCTTCTGCGCCGCATCCTGGACCAGGGCCTGGATTTGGGGTTCTTCCTGCGTGAGCTGTCCGGCTGTTGGCGGAACATGTTCCTCCTGCGCCAGGCGGGCGACGCGGCCCTGTCCGCTCTGGACCTTTCGGCCGAGGAGGCCCGCGCCTGGGGCGAGTGGGCCGTACGTTTTCAGCCCGGGCACATCCACGCCTGCTGGCAGATGACCCTGGAGAGCCAGCGCCGCATCCTCACCAGCATGGAGCCCGCGCAGGCCTTGGAGCTGCTGCTGCTCAACCTTGCCAGCCTGCCGGACTTGGTGGATATGGAGACCTTGGCCCCGGCCGCGTCCTCCGCGCCCCGAACGCCCTCGGCAGCCACTCCGCCCCGGCCCGCGCCGCGTCCGGCCCCCGTGCCGTCCCCGACTTCTCCGGCGGCGTCGCGCCCGGCTCCGGCCCCCTCGTTCCGCGCCGAGTCGCGCGCCGAGGCCGAGCCCGAGACCGAGCCCGGGGACGACGCTGAACCGGACCCCGCCGCGCCGGAAGTCACCGGGCCGGACCCCGCCGCCCAACCGGACTGGGGGGGCTTCGTGGAGTTCCTGGTGCGCAAGAACGGCCAGGCCGAGTCCAAGATTCCCGGGTTGCGCCAGCTTTCCGGCGCGCTGGAGGGGCGCACCCTGGTGGTGCATTGCCCCACGTCCTATCTGGCCAACCGCCTGAGCGCTCCAGAGTGTCTGAAGGCCCTGACGCGTTTCACGCGGGAGTATTTCGGCCCGGACATGAGCGTCCGCCTGGACCGCGCGCCCGAGGCGCAGCAGCGCCGCAGCCTGGATGAACTCAGGACCGAGGCCATGGAGGACCAGGGGGTGCGCCGGGTTCTGGAGTCCTTTCAGGCCAAGGTGTTGAACGTGGAGCCCCGTCGCCCGGGCTGAACCGACCGTTCACCGAAAAAATCGCGACATCCGCGATCCCAATCCGTTAGCTCGCTGGAGGTTCATTGATGAAGGGCATGAACGAGATGCTGCGGCAGGCGCAGATCATGCAGAAAAAGCTGCTCGCCGCCCAGGAAGGCTTGAAGTCCAAGGTAGTGGAGGCCGCCAGCGGAGGCGGCATGGTCATGGTCCAGGCCAACGGAAGCCAGGAGATCATTTCCGTGACCATCGACCCCTCCGTGGTCGCTTCGGGTGACGTCGAGATGCTGCAGGATCTGGTCCTGGCCGCCGTCAACGAGGCCCTCAAGAAGGCCAAGGAGATCATGGAGCAGGAGATGGGGCAGGTCACGGGCGGCATGCGCATCCCGGGTCTGCTCTAGGGGGCGGCGTGGACAAGCTTCCCGGTCCCCTCAAGGACGTGGTGGAGCGGCTCACGCGGCTGCCGGGCATCGGGCCCAAGTCGGCCCTGCGCATCGGCCTGCACCTGCTCAAGCTGCCCCGGGAATCGGCCCAGGACTTCGGCCGCGGCATCATCGAGCTGCGGGAACGGCTCTGCCTCTGCGAAGAGTGCGCCAGTCTGGCCGAGACCAGCCCGTGCCCCCTGTGTTCGGATCCCGCGCGGCTGCCGGATCAGCTTTGTCTGGTGGCCGACTGGGACTCGCTCCTGAACATGGAGGAGATGGGGCTGTACAAGGGGCGCTATCTCGTCCTGGGCGGACTGCTCTCGCCCTTGGACGGGATCGGGCCGGGGAACCTGGAGTTCGAGCGCCTGCGTCGCCGTCTGGCCCGGGGCGAGGTGCGCGAGATCGTCCTGGCCCTCGGGGCGACGCTGGAGTCCGAGACCACGGCGTCCTACGTCAAGAACCTGGTGGAGGCGGATTTCCCGGAGGTGGCCGTGAGCCGCCTAGCCCAGGGCATCCCCATGGGCGGGGAGGTCAAGTACATGGACAGGGAGACGCTCAGGCAGTCTCTCCTGTACCGTCAGAAGGTCTAACGGCCGGGGGAGTCCCGGCCCAACCACGGAGCGGGGACGACCATGATCGAGATTCGCATTCACGGCAGGGGCGGGCAGGGCGGCGTGACCTCGGCGGAGCTTCTGGCCCGGGCGGCCATCGCCGACGGGCGGTTCGCCCAGGCCTTCCCGAGCTTCGGGCCCGAGCGGCGCGGCGCGCCGGTGCAGGCCTTCGTGCGCGTGGACGGCAAGAAGATCCGCCTGCGCGAAAAGATTTACGAGCCGGACTTGGTCCTGGTCCTGGACCCCACGCTGCTGGACATCGTGGATGTGGCCGAGGGCCTCAAGGAAGGTGGCATGGTCGTGGTCAACTCGGCCCAGCCCGCCGAGGAATTGAAACGCAAGTACGGCTGGCCCAAGGCCGCCTGCGTGGACGCCGGCAAGGTGGCCCTGGAGGAACTGGGGGTGCCGATCACCAACACGACCATGCTCGGGGCTCTGCTCAAGGCCTCCGGGCTCCTGGACGTGGACGGCATGCGCGAGGTCATTGACGAGCGCTTCGGCCCCAAGCTGGGGCCCAAGAACTACAAGGCCCTGGAGCGCGCCTTCCGGGAGACCGCCGTCGCCTAGCCAAACGCGGCGATGATTGCTACAAAGGGCCGGTCGACCGGCCCTTTTTCATTTCCCGAGGAACTTCGTGCCCGAAACCATCACCGTCGAAATCCACACTGTCGTCTTCTCCAACCCGGACAACGGCTACACCGTGGCCCGGGGCCGCTGCAAGGACGAGCCCGGCCTGACCACCATCGTCGGCTGCTTGGGCCGCCCCTCCCCGGGCGAGTCCCTGATCCTCACCGGAGAGTGGAAGTTCCATCCGCGCTTCGGCCGCCAGTTCGAGGTCCAGACCTTCGAGCAGGGCCGCCCGGCCACGGAGAACGGCGTGATCCGCTTCCTGGCCTCGGCGGCGATCAAAAACGTGGGCCCCAAGCTGGCCGAGCGCATGGTGAGCAAGTTCGGCATGGAGGTTCTGGACATCCTCGACGACGAGCCGGAGAAGCTCCTGGAGGTGCGCGGCATCTCCAAGAAGAAGCTGGTGGACATCGTGGATTCCTGGAGCCGCCAGCGGGAGATCAAGAACCTCATCGTCTTTCTGCACAGCCACGAGGTCCCGCCCACCTTCGCCCCGCGCATCTTCCAGCTCTGGGGCGCGCAGGCCGTGGCCAAGCTGCGCGAGAATCCCTACGAGCTGGCCTACGAGATCAGGGGCGTGGGCTTCAAGACCGCCGACAACATGGCCCTCAAGCTGGGCTTCGCCCCGGACGCGCCCGCGCGCCTGGAGGCCGCCGTGGTCTATGCCCTGTTCTCCCTGAGCGAGCGGGCCGGGCACCTCTTCTGCCCCAAGGACAAGCTCTTCGAGGAGGTCTCGCGCATGCTCGGCGGCGGCCTGGACCCCCAGGCCCTGGACGACGCCCTGGCCGTCCTGGAGGAGAAGAAGCGGGTCCGGGTGGAGCCCCTGCCCGAGCTGGAGATCGACGACGCCGTCTACCTCCAGCATTTCTGGAAGTGGGAGCGTGAAACCGCCCAGCGACTCTTCGGCTTGGCCGCCCACCCCACGCCCGTGAGCCGGGCCAAGGTGGAGGCGACCCTGCCCAAGGTGGAGAAGGTGGTGGGCATCGAGCTGACCCCGGAGCAGCGCGAGGCCGTGTTCGGGGCCTGTGTGAACAAGTCCTTCATCATCACCGGCGGCCCGGGCACCGGCAAGACCACCATCACCCGGGCCGTGGTCCGCACGCTTCAGGATCTGGGCCTGAAGATCAAGCTGGCCGCGCCCACGGGCCGCGCCGCCAAGCGCATGACCGAGGCCACGGGCTTTCCGGCCCAGACCGTGCACCGCATGCTTCAGTACCAGCCCGACGGCTCGTTCCACTACTGCGAGGAGCAGAAGCTCAAGGCCGACGTGCTCGTGGTGGACGAAGCCTCCATGCTCGACGCCCAGCTTTTCCTTTCCGTGTTGCGGGCCCTGCCTCTGACCTGCCGCCTCGTTCTGGTGGGCGACGTGAACCAGTTGCCCTCCGTAGGCCCGGGCAATGTGTTGGGCGACCTGCTGGAAAGCGGAGCCGTGCCCTCGGCCGTGCTCACGCACATCTTCCGCCAGGCCCTGGAGAGCTGCATCATCCGCAACGCCCACCGCATCAATGCCGGGCAGTTTCCGGTGCTCGACCCTCGTCCGGCGCCGGAAGCCGACTTCTTCTGGGTCGTGCAGGAAGACCCGCAACGGGTCCAGTCCATCATCGTGGAAACCGTCTGCCAGCGCATCCCCGAACGCTACGGCCTGGACCCCCTGCGCGAGGTCCAGGTGCTCACGCCCATGCACAAGGGCGAGGTCGGCACCCAGGCCCTGAACGAGGTGCTCCAGGATCGCCTGAACCCCCGCCTGGGCCCGGAGATCAAGCGCGGCAACTGCCGCTTCCGGGTCGGCGACCGGGTTCTGCAGCTGCGCAACAACTACGACAAGGACGTGTTCAACGGCGACCTGGGCTGGATCCTGGACCTGGATCCGGAGGAGGGCTCCCTGGTGGTGGACTTCGAGGGCGACGCCGTGCCCTACGAGCCCTCGGAGCTGGACGACCTGGCCCTGGCCTACGCCGTGAGCGTGCACAAATCCCAGGGCAGCGAATACCCGGCCGTGGTCATGCCCGTGGTCACCCAGCACTACCTTCTGCTGCAGCGCAACCTGCTCTACACCGGTCTGACCCGGGCGCGGCGGCTGGCCGTGCTGGTAGGCAGCGAGCGGGCCCTGCGCATCGGCCTGAACAACGTCACCGCCGGTCGTCGTCAGACTTATCTGCGCCACCGCTTGCGCGAGGTCTTCGCCAACAGCCTTCTGGCCTGACGTTCGCGGCGCGGGCCGATTTCTTCTTCCCAAGCCGGGGCATTTTGCTACTATGGGGCCAACGCACCCATACAAGGAGAAGACCCATATGCTCGGCAAGAAGATGGAAAAAGCCCTCAACGACCAGATCACCTGGGAATTCTATTCCGGCTACATCTATCTCTCCATGTCCGCCTGGTTCCAGGCGCAGGGCCTGCCCGGCTTCGCCAACTGGATGGAAGTCCAGAACCAGGAGGAGGTCTTCCACGCCACCAAGATGTTCCGCTACGTCCTGGAGTCCGGCGCCAAGGTGGAGTTGGGCGCCATCGCCAAGCCCAAGGCCGCCTGGAAGAAGCCCCTGGACGCCTTCCAGGACGCCCTGGCCCACGAGCAGGGCGTGACCGCCCGGATCAACGCGCTTGTGGATCTGGCCCAAAAGGAGAAGGACCACGCCACGAACAACTTCCTGCAGTGGTTCGTGTCCGAGCAGGTGGAGGAGGAGGCCAACGTCTCCGACATCATCTCCAAGCTCAGGTTGGTGGGTGACGGCGGCGCGCTGTTCATGCTGGACAAGGATCTGGCGACACGCGTGTTCACACCGCCGGTCGGAGCCTAGCGCCGCGGTTCGGACGCGGAACAGGGAGGAAGCCATGAGCGACCAATCCCAACGCATGCTCTGCAAGGCCCTCGAATTGGCCGAAAAGAGCGCGGAGTTCTATGAGGGCAACATCGACGCCTGCCCCGACGGCCTGGGGCGGGAAGTGTTCGAGATGGTCCGCGAGGCCGAGCGCGATCACTTGGACCGGGTGAAGGAGATTCATGACGCCGTGATCGGAGGCGCGGCCTGGGGGGCCGCCTGTGTGCTGGACGAGGCCGACGAGGAGGACGCCCTGTCCGTGTTCCGGGGCATCGCGGCGCAGTACGAGACAGACGATTCCTGCTCCACCGAGGTGGAGGCGCTGAACATGGCCCTGGACCTCAAGCTGGCCCTGGTGACCTTCTACGAGGAATGGCTCGAGGAGGCCGAGGACGAGACCGAGCGCGAGTTCGTCGAGCGCATGGTCCAAGAGCAGCGCGGCCACTACATCATGCTCTCTGATCTCCAATACTACTACGAGGATCCCGAGGGCTGGGCCCTGGACCAGGGCGGCGGTTCCCTGGACGGGGTCTAGGCCGGGAGGCGTCATGAGCGGACCGGGCATCAATATCGTCATCGGCGGTGAAGCCGGACAGGGTCTGGTGACGGTCGGCGACACCCTGTCCCGGGCCCTGACTCGCGCCGGGTACGAGATCATCGTCACCCAGGACTACATGTCGCGCATACGGGGCGGCCACAACACCTTCGCCATCCGCACCGGGCCGGACCCGGTTCTGGCCCCCACCATGGACATCGACATCCTGGTGGCCCTGGACCAAGAGAGCGTGGACCTGCACGCCGGGCAGCTCACGGCCCGAGGGCTCATCGTGGCCGGAGACGACCTCCGGTTGCCTGACGCGCCCTGCCTGCGGGTGCCCTATCGTCGCCTGGCTCCCAAGCCGCTCTATGACAACGTGGCGGCCCTGGGCGTGCTCGGCTCGGCGATCTGCAACGATCTGAGCATCCTGGAAAGGCTCGTGTCCGAGGCCTTCGGGAAGAAGGGCCCGGAGGTGGTCGAAGCCAACCTGTCCGTGCTCCGGGCGGCCTACGCCTGGGTCAGGCAGCAGGAGCCCTCCTTCGCCTGCATGCCGCCCGCGCCGGCCGACGCCGGCCCCCGGATCATGCTCAACGGCAACGAGGCCATCGCCCTGGGCGCGCTGGCCGGAGGCTGCGACTTCCTGTCCTTCTATCCCATGACCCCGGGCACCTCCGTGGCCCTGACCCTCATCGACAAGGGCCGCGCGACCGGGCTGGTGGCCGAGCAGGCCGAGGACGAGATCGCGGCCGTGAACATGGCCCTGGGCGCGGCCTATGCCGGAGCCCGGGCCATCGTCTCCACTTCGGGCGGCGGCTTCGCGCTCATGTGCGAGGGAGTGAGCCTGGCTGGCATGCTTGAGCTGTCCGTCGTCATCGTAGTGGCCCAGCGGCCCGGCCCGGCCACGGGACTGCCGACCCGCACCGAGCAGGCCGACCTGAACCTCGTGCTCTACGCCGGGCATGGCGAGTTTCCCCGGGCCGTGTTCGCCCCCGGCGGGGTGGAGGACTGCTTCTACCTGACGCATCGGGCCTTCGATCTGGCCGAGCGCTACCAGTCCCCGGCCTTCGTGCTCACGGACCAGTTCCTGGCTGATTCCCACCGCTCCGTGGCCCCCTTCGACCTGGACGCCCTGCCCGCGCCGCCGGAACACCTGCTCCGGCCGGAGGAGGGCCGAGCCTACAAACGCTATCGGATCACCGAGGACGGGGTGTCGCCCCGGGCCATTCCCGGGTTCTCCGAGGCCCTGGTGGTCTCCGACTCCGACGAGCACACCGAGGACGGCAAGCTCACCGAGGATCTATCCGTGCGTACGGCCATGCAGGACAAGCGCCTGCGCAAGGGTTACGGGCTCATCGAGGAGACCGTGCCGCCGGATTACTACGGCCCGGATCGGCCCGCCCTCCTGCTGGTCTGCTGGGGTTCGACCCTGGGCGCGGCCTTGGAGGCCATGCGACACCTGGAGGGAAGGGAGATGCGCGCGGCGGTCCTGCATTTCCGGCAGGTCTGGCCGCTCAATGGGAGACAGTTCCTGCCCTTCCTGGAAGAGGCCGGGCGCGTGGTCATGGTGGAGGGCAACTCCACGGGCCAGCTGGCGGCCCTCATCCGCCAGGAAACCGGCTTTCTCATCGACAACCTGATCCTGCGCTACGACGGCCTGCCCTTCACCGCCGCCTTCATTCTGGCCGGTCTGGGCAAGCTCGACGTCTGAGGAGGCCGCCATGGTCAGCGTGGAAGAGTATGGACAGTACGAGACGGCTTGGTGCCCGGGGTGCGGCAATCACGCCATTCTCAAGGCCGTGAAGAAGGCCCTGGCCGGTTTGGGGCTCGCGCCCCACGAAGTGCTCATGGTCACGGGCATCGGCCAGGCGGCCAAGGCTCCGTTGTATATGAACTGCAACATGTTCACCGGCCTGCACGGTCGGGCTCTGCCCGCGGCCACCGGTGCGCGTCTCGCCAACCCGGAACTGACCGTCATCGTGGAGAGCGGCGACGGGTGCAGCTACGGCGAGGGCGGCAACCATTTCCTGGCGGCCCTGCGGCGCAACGTGAACTTGACGCTTTTGGCCCACGACAACCAAGTCTACGGTCTGACCAAGGGGCAGGCCAGCCCGACGACCATGCAGGGCATGAAGACCAAAGCCCAACCCTTCGGTCAGCCCTCGATGGCCTTCAGTCCCCTGGCCGTGGCCGTGACCATGCGCGCTGGTTTCGTGGCCCGGGGGTTCTCCGGGGAGATCGATCACCTGGCCGGGCTCATCCAGGAGGCCGTGCGGCATCCGGGTTTCGCCCTGGTGGACATTCTCCAGCCCTGCGTCTCGTTCAACAAGCTGAACACCTTCTCCTGGTACAAGGAACGAGTTTACAGGCTCGGTCCGGAGCACGATCCCACGGATTTCTCACAGGCCATGAACAAGGCCCTGGAATTCGGGGAGCGCATCCCCATCGGCGTGATCGCGCGCAACGATCGACCCCCGTTCGAGACGGGCGTGCCCGGGCTGACCCGTGGGCCGCTGGCCGCCCGGAGCCTGAACCGTGACGAGCTGCGTCGGATCGTGGAGTCCTATGCCTGAGAAGGAGAACCTCATGAGTAAGGTCTTGCTGGTCGCTTTTCGCGGCGACCTGCTCTGTTTCGTGCATGTGCTTCTGAATGCCTTGAACCTGAAGGAACGTGGTGTCGACGCGCGTATTCTCTTTGAGGGCGCGTCCGTGACTCTGGTGGCCCCCTTGGCCGACCCCCAGGGGGATTTCCACACGCTCTACGCCAAGGCCAAGGCCGCCGGGCTCATCGAGGGCGCCTGCCGGGCCTGCTCGGCCAAGTTGGGGGCCCTGGAGGCTGTCCAGGCCGAGGGCCTGCCGCTGCTGGATGAGATGAACGGCCATCCCGCCTTGGGGCGTTATCTGGCCGAGGGCCGGACCATTCTGACCTTTTGAACTGTGTCCCGCTTGCGGGGGAAAAGGCGGCCTTTGGGCCGTCTTTTTGTTTCTTTATTTTCTGTATTGATCTTAAGAAGAACCATCCCGTTACCGATGGAATGGGAAACCCGAGAGGCAGCCCATGGAAATCAATTGGCTCGGGAGTCTGGTCACGCAACTGCCGACTTCCTCCTCCGTCTCCGAGCCGTCCCTGCCCACGTCAGGCGCTACCCTGACCCTGCCTGACGATACGTTGACGCTGAGTCGCGAAATCCGACTCCAGATGGCCTATGGCAAGGGACAGGACACCGGCATTGTTCAGAATTCCGACTGGTGGTTGGATAAGTTGCGTCAGGATGGCGAAAACGCCAAGTCACCCGTGTGGATCGTGCAGGAGGCCGTGAGCAAGACCACGGACTATCTCCAAGGCCGTTTGGACGATCTGATAGGCCGATTGAACGACGGTAGCTTCAAGGGCGGGCTGGCCAAGGAGATGCAGGCCCTCGCCCAAAAGATGCAGGAGGCCCAGAATCAGGACGACGGGGCGCGAGCCCTGGCTCTGCTTCGGGAGCAGAGCGGAAAGCTGGCCGAGGCGTTGAAGCCCGAATTGGAAGGGGTGCTGGACGACACCCGGCAGTATTTCACCCAGTCCCTGACCATGTCCTTCCGTTCTCTGCGGATCATCGACCCGACGGGCAAGAGCATCGGCTACGACCTCCTCGGCCTGGGCGAGAACCCCGATGTGGACGCCGAGACCGCCGCATCCCTGCTGAAGGAGTATGACTTCATTCCCGAATCTTCAAAATTGAACAAGTATGCGGCGGGGGAGGGCGTACTCTACGAGTCGCAGAACGAACCCACGCTCAAAAATCTCTTTGAGTCCATTCAATTGTCTTTCAGCGAGACGCTGGACGACTTCTTCGGCAACCCCGATGATCTGGCCGAAAACTTGGATCAGGGCTTTATGGACCAAGCCTTGGGCTCGTTCTTCATGGAGCGGCACGGCGGCGACCCGGACATGGCCGAGGCCCTGGGCTCCGGCCTGGAGTCCCTGCTCGACCGCCTGAGCGGCGACGCCGGGGTGAAGGGACTCAAGGAGAGCATGGACGAGAACGTCAAGGAGGCCGTGGAGAACTTCAAGCCGAAGAAGGGCTATCTGACCACGGTGTCGGCCGTTGCGGACATGGACGATCAGACCGAGACCGCAGCCAAGATTCTCGACGCGCTACGGGCCATCGTGGCCAAGGATCAGGCTGAGCGCAAGGCCTCCGAACAGGAGGCCCTGGACGCCCAGACGACCGCCTCGATTGCGGAGACGGGCGTGGCCTCGGTGGATATTCTGGTCTGACAAGGCGCATGACGTCTTGTCATGGAGGGCGGCCTTCGGGCCGCCTTTTTTCATGCGCAGGCCGCAGCCTCCTCGCTGCCCAGGGGAGGGCGGCGATCGCGGGCGAACGAGTTGCCCGGAAAGGACTTGGCGTATTTCTTGATGTGCGCCGCGCGCTCACCGATCTCCAGCAGGGTGCACTTGCCGCCGATCTCCATGATGCCCAGGGAGATGGACACCAGGGGGAACTGGCGCTCCATGCCGTCGCGGCCCACGGCCTGGATCCAGCCCTTTTGGCGGTCGGCCAGGCAGTAGCAGTTGCGGACCAGACGTTTGAAGCAGCGGATCGCGGCCCGGCAGATGGGCTCGGCCGAGTCGTTTCCGGTGAGGATGACGAAGTCGTCGCCGCCGATGTGGCAGAGTCGAGCGTCGCCCGGGCCATACTTCTTCACCGCCCAGGCGAGGATGTCGGCCGCGAGTTTGATGATCCGATCGCCGTTCTTGAAGCCGTAGGTGTCGTTGTAGACCTTGAAGTGGTCCAGGTCGGCGTAGATCAGACTGAAGGCCTTGTTGCGGGCGATGCGGGCCTCGATCTCTTGCTCCATGAGCACGTTGCCTGGCAGGCCGGTGAGTGGGTTGGTGCCCTTGGCCATCTCTACCTGGACTTGGGCCAGGGTGTTCATGATCCTCTGCACCGTGACCACGCCGAACAGCTTGCCCTTCTTGGTCACGATGACGTCGTCGTAGGCCTTGAGGTGCTCACGCTGCATGGCCTGCTTGGCCACCTGCTCCACGGGCGCGGTCTCGTCCACCACGAGCGGGTTCTCGTCCATGACCGAGTCCACCGGCCGCTTGAAGAACAGGGCCACGCCGTACTGCGAGGAGAGCTGGCGGTTGAGGTGGTACTCCATGATCAAGCCCTTGGGCGTGTCGCCGCTCGTCACCACCAGGCTGGAAAACGCACGGTTTTTCTCGAAGAAGTGCTGGGCCTCGGAGACGAGGAATTCCAGCGATACCGCGTGCGGAGCCTCGGCCAGCTTGCCAACGGGCATGGAGCAGCTGAACGATTTCTGGGACAGGTCGCCTACCAGCCTGAGTTCGTCTGCCTCCACGGCCAGACAGGGGCGGGGAAAGGCGGGCCGTGCCAGGAAGTAGCCCTGACCGTAGTGTACGCCGATGTCCAGGAGACAGATGGCCTGCGCCCGGTTTTCGATGCCCTCGGCGATGATTTTGGCCCCGATCTTTTCCGCGAAGGTGGTGATGGTCTCCAACAGGGCTCGTTTCACCGGATCGCGATCCACGTTGGTCACCAGGGACATGTCGATCTTCATGAAGTCCGGCTGGATCTCGGCGATGGAGGAGAGTCCCGAGTAGCCCGCGCCCACATCGTCCACGGCCACCTGGAAACCCTGGCTGCGGTAGTGTTCCAGGGTCCGGTGAAAGAGTCCGAAATCCTGGAGTCTGTGGCGTTCCGTGATCTCGAAGACGATGTTGCCAGGCTTCATGCCCGCCAACTCGAGGAGCTGGAGCGTCTTCCCCGGGGTGAATTCGGGGTCGACCATGGTGCGCGGATGGATGTTCAGGAAGAGTTTCTGGTCCGGGGTGATGTCGCCCAGATTCATGATGGCCTTTTCCCGGCAGATTTCCTCCAGGGCGAAGAGCCGCTCCAGCTGCTCGGCCAGCTCGAAGAGCATGATCGGCGACTGGAAGGAGGAGCCCGCCGGGCCGCGGGCCAGGGCCTCCCAGCCCATGATCGTGCCCGTGGAGAAGTCCATGATGGGCTGGTAGAAGGCGCTCACGGCCTTTGAGCGCAGGAGTTCGTTGAAGCGGGAGGCGATTTCCAGCCTGGAGAGGTCCAGGCGCGAGCGGGCCGAGCGCCGGGCCTCGGTCACGGCCTGTAAAAAGCGTTTCTCCCAATCCCCAGCGCCGCCCGCTTCAAAACGGGCGAAGCCGATGCCCAGCTCCACCTCGCGGCCGGTCCATTTGAGCATGGTCCGCTTCAGCTCGTTCTGGGCCTTGATCTTCATGGCGTAGGACAAGTCGGCGAGGTTTTCATCTTTGGCCGATGGCCAGATCAGGAGATACTCCCCCGACTCGGAAGTCAGGCAGTGGATGTCCTCCTCGCGGGCCAAGTCCGCGCCGCAGCTCAGAAGCGACAGCCGGAGCTGGTCCTCGATGCGGCGCACCAGATCCTCTCCGAACAGTTCGCTGTAGAGATAGTGGTCCTGGATCGCGAAAAGAACCAGGCTGGTGGACGGGGAGTGACGGAGATTGCCGGTCAGCGGGGGATGGGGCGTGTCTCGCCGGTCGTCCTTGGTCTGTCTGCCGCGCAGGGAGAGTCGCCCGGAATGGAAGATGGTCTGGGGCATGTCCGCCTCGTTGTCCTGGGGAATGTGACGCCGACGCGGGAAAAGCCCGTGTGGCGATCGCATCCCTCCTAACGCCGCTTCGGCGGGAGGATGTGACGGGCTGGTGACGGAACGGAGGTTTTTCGGTGCCGCTTTGAAGGCGTCCCGCCGGGGATTTCCGGCGGGACGCGGCCTTAGCGGTAGTAAAGGTTGCGGCCGCCCATGGTCAGGAAGGCCTGCTGGAGATTTTTGCGGATTTCGCGGCGGTCCCAGATGTCCTGGATGTGCCCCCGTGACAGGGCGCTGTGCGCACTGTGGTAGTTGGGCGGAATGTCCAATCCCGTGGTCTCCTTGATGACCCCGGGACCGGCGAAGCCGATGCGCGCCGAGCGCACTGCGAACTGATAGGGCGAACATCCCAGGAAGCTGGCCACGGGACCGGCGTAGGAATTGGTGTCGTAGAGCACGATGTACAGGCCGCCCGCCTCGATGTAGCGGCGCACGGCCAGCGTGCAGCGGGGCATTTGGATCAGGCCGTTGAGGCCTTCCTGGATGCGGATTCCGGCCGTGCCGTGGACGTAGGCCAGGAAGGGTTGGTGCCGCTTGCGGGCCAGGGACAGGGCGCGGATGAACTTTTCGCCCTCGGCCGCGCCCACGGAGCCCCCCCGAAAATTTGCCACGAGCATGGCGCAGGTGAGCTGGATGCCGTGGATGGCCGCCGAGAAGGTCATGCAGGCGCTCTGCATGCCGTTCTTCTCCTTGGCCTCCTTTATGCGCTGCTCGAAGCCGGGGAAACCGGTGGGGTTGCCCGCGGCGATGTTCTTGTTGAATTCGTGGATGGAGTCCGGGTCGAAGACGTTGGCCAGGTACCACTGGTATTCCATGGGGAAGTGGTGCCCGCAGTTGGGGCAGGCCCCGCCGAACTCGCCGTAGAGATCGCGGGCCCAGATGTCCAGACAGCCGCGTTTGTCCGCGTGCGGGCAGCTGATTTCCCGATCCTCCTTGGCCTTGGGCGAGAGGTAGCTGACGCAGTTCTCCACGCCCGTGGCGCAGGCCGAGGGTTCTGACAGGCTGGTCAGGGCGTCCGCTCCGCCGTGGCCGCCGGCCACGCCGAGCTTCTCCATGGTGGACTTGCGGAAACGGCGGAACTTGTCCGTGACCACTTGGACGTCGTCGATCACGTCTTCGGTCCATTCGCCGACTTTCTTCCTGAACTTGCGGAACAGGTCGTAGCGGATGGCCGAGTGCGCGGAGGCCAGGAAGCCGATGCGCGCGGAGGCCATCTTCTCCAGCAGGCTGCGGTTGTCGGCGAAGGCTCGCTGGGCCATGCGGCGATACTTGCGGTAGCGCCGCCAGATGAGCCGCTCCTTGGCCCGGGGGGAAAGCTCCCAGCGCACGATGATGTTTTCCACGCTGGAGCCGTTGCGCCCGGCGCGCATGGCCGCGAGGCGGAAGATGCGCATGCCGCGCACGGAGAGTGCCACCTCGTCGGTGGCGCGGATGACCTCGGCGCGCAGGCGCTTGAAGAATTCGAAGTGTTCGGGCCGCGCGCCCAGGGGCGGTTCCTGCACGATGCCGTCGATGTAGCCGTTGCGCAGATTGTCCTCGGCCGTGATCTGCTGGGACGCGGCGCAGCGTTCGATGAGTTCCGCCGAGGCGCGCTGACCGCCGCGCAGGCGCCCTTCGATGGCCGCCGCGCCCTCCGGCGAGATCACCGAGTAGTAGCCGTGGGAGAGCATGAGACGTCTGTCGGCCATGCCGATGGCCTCGGCCCCGCCGGAGCCGCCCTCGCAGATGACCGAAACGATGGGCACGGGCAGCCCGCCCATCTCGTAGATGTTCTCCGCGATCTGCTGGGCCGCGCCGGGGAAGTCCTCGATGGGGTAGGAACCGGGGGTGAAGACGTAGGCATGGATGGGGATGTTCTCCCGGGCAGCGACCTTCATGTACTTGAGAGCCTTGGAATTGCCCCAGGGCTTGATGGAGCCGCCGTTGCGGAACTCCTCGCCGTGGCCTTTCTCCTGGCCCACCACCATGACCGGGTGGTTGGTGACCCGGTCGCCGACGCGGCGGGTGATGTAGGCTCGGGCGATGCACATGCCCGGGTCGATGTTCACCTCGCCCTTGCCGCCGATCTCGGTGTAGTTGTCGTAGACGTTCTCCAGGATGTCCTTGAGGCAGATGTGCTGGGGATGGCGGACGATGCGCACCTTGTCCATGGGCGTGATTTGCTGGTCGAGGCTCTCCTCCAAGGCGGAAAGCCGTTGCTCCAGCGCGGAAGCCTGGTCGCGGAGCTCCTCGGCCGAAATCGAGGCCGCGCGGGCCATGACCTCGTCCAGATGCTGGGCGAAGGCCATGAGCTTCTTGTTCTGTTTGTCGCCCAGGATGTCTTGGGCGTAGCGCACCCGCTCGGTCAGTTCCTGCAGGCGTTTGTCGGTGTCCATGAAGACTGATGCCATGGTCTGCGGATCCTTAGAATTCGAGCAGTCGCCCGGTCTTGGTCTTGAGGAAGTCGAGGTTCGATTTCATGGTCGAGCCCGTGCCGTCCGTTCCCTCCAGCCGGAAGGATTCCAGGATCTCCAGGCCACGGGTCTTGGCCTGCTCCAGATCCTCGCCCCAGAGAATGGCCAGGGCCAGGTTGGGGTCATACTCCGTGGGGATCTGATAGACTTCGCCGCGCGGCACATGGGTATGCACCGAAAGCCACGGCTTGGCGTTCCAGTCCATGCGCTCGATGCGGCCGGCCCAGGGGGTGAAGCGGTTCTGCGTGTCCTCGGCGATGATCCGGTACTCGATGGACACCCCCTCGAAGGTGATGTCCTCCTGGCTGTAGCCCAAGGGGTCGCCCAGGCCGATGCGGATCTGCTCCTGGATGAGGTTCACCCCTGCCTGCCCGCGGACGCGGGAGATGGCCGCCGAGACGCCGTTCTCCACCTGGATGCGAGTATTCACTTCCATCAGGAAGGGTTCGCCTTTGGGGGTCACGATCCATTCCCAGGTGCCCACGTTGTCGTAGCGGATCTCACGGGCCATGCGCAGGGAGTGGGAGGTGATGTCGTCCAGTACCTTCTCGGCGTCGAAGGAATACTGGATGCCCTGGGGGAAGAAGCCGGGCGCCACCTCGATGCGTTTCTGCAATCCCGGGCTCTGCACCGAGCAGTTGCGGGTGCCGAAGTGCACGGGGGTGCGGCCCGAGCGGTCCGAGACCACCTGCACTTCCAGGTGGTTGAAGTTGAAGATGCGCTGTTCGATGAGCACGCCCTCGTCATTGAAGGTGCGCGCGGCGTAATTGCGGATGCGGCGGTAGGTCTGGCGGAAACGGTCCATGTCATGGACCTCGTCGATGCCCATGCCGCCGCCGCCCGCCGAGGCCTTGACGAGCACAGTGGGACGGCCCACGCCCTGGCGCTCCTGGAAGTCGAAGAGTTGGCGGGCGATGTCCTCGGCCTCCATCTCGTCATAGATGGCCCGGTCGGAGCCCGGGATGGTCGGCACGCCGAGGCCGCGCGCCAAGCGCTTGGTGTTGATCTTGTCGCCCAGGTCGCGGATGACCCACCAGGATGGTCCGATGAAGAGCATCGAGCGGGTCCGCTCCGTGACGCGTCGGGCGAAGCGGAAGTTCTCCGAGAAGAATCCGTAGCCGGGATGTACGGCGGTGCACTCGGCCTCGTCGCACACGGCCAGGATGTCCCCGGCGTCGATGTAGTTGTGGATGCGGTAGGCCGCCTTGTCGCCTCCCCATCGGCGGGCCAGGGCCACATGGCCGGAGTCGGAGTCTTCGCGCGTATACACGCAGACGAACTCGTGCCCCAGCGTGCGGCAGGCTTCCATGATACGGATGGCGATCTCGCCTCGGTTGGCGATGAGAATTTTATGCGTGGTTCGGCTCACGTCGATGAAGATCTCCGATCAAAAATTTCCAGCGCCCCAGGGATAGCCGTTCTTGACCGGAATGGCAATAGCCTCTTTCGTAATGAAAATGTAATAAATTAGAGGTGTTGAAAAAGCGTCCCGGGAATATTGGGATTCCTTGATTTCGTCCCTGAAGCCTTTTGCGGCAAAGCTTCCTGAAGGTAGTCTCGGCCTGGCTGAAACCCTTGGCCTCCGATCAGGACGGTGGTAAGGGGTGATATCGGCAACCGCATCCAAGGGGGAGACCATGCGCCCGGCCGCCCTGTTCCGATCGCTGTTCGCGTTCCTGCTGCTCCTGTTCCTGACGGCGACCCCGTCTTTGGCACTGCGTTTCGTGGTCATATCCGACACTCAGGGCCTGTCCACGGAACAGGTGATCAACGGGAAGGTGCTGCGGGAAGTCCAGAGCCGCATCCTGGAGCTTTCCCCCAAACCGTCCTTCGTGGTGGTCACCGGTGATCTGGCCATCGTGGCCGGGGAGCCTGACGGCAGAACGCATTTCGCCGAGTGGATCCGGACCATGCGTCCCTTGGCCGAGGCCGGGATCGCGGTCTGGCCGCTGGTCGGCAACCACGACCTTTACGTCAACGGTGTGTTCGGCATGCAGCATCGTTGGTTGCAGGACGCCTTCGTCTCATCCTTTCCGGATGTGCCCCGGAATGGTCCCGAAGATTACGAGGGGCTGGCCTATTCGTTTGAAGATCACGACTCCGGTTCGTTCTTCGCCATGCTGGATACCTACCATATCCCCAAGAGCATGGATTCCATCGTTTACACCCGGCGTGGGCATCTGCGCGACGAGCAGCTGAACTGGCTGGACGAGAAGCTGGTCGAAACCAAGGCCAAGCACCGCTTCGTCTTCGGCCACAACCCGGTGTTTTCGCCGCTGGATCCCCAGCAGACCTGCGCCGGAAACTGGTGCGACCTGTGGCAGATCATGAGTCGGGGTGGCGTTCGCGTCTATTTTTGCGGCCATGACCATCTCTATTCCCGCAAGGTCGTCGAAGCCGGCACCCACCCGTCCGCCGAGTCCGGCATGTTGCAGGTCATCACGCCCACGGCCGGAGGCAAGCCCACCAAGCTCGACAAGCTGATGTTGGACGACTCCTGGCATCTCTGGAGCGGCCACGGCTTTGTATTGGTGGACGTGGTCGGCGATACGATCACGGTCACGGCCTGGGGGCGCGGCGCCCACGGCTGGGAGCAGATCGACGGATTCGACATCAAGTCGTATTGATGCGTTCGCGAAAAGTCGACATGCTCCTGGATTGGCTGCGCCGCCCAGGCACAGCCTCCATTCAAGTCGAACACGGGGAATGGCCCCATGAACGTGGGGCGGACGTTTCGTCGAGACGTCCGTCGTCTCGTCTTTTGCCGGGCCTTTCAGGATTCCCGGCCATCGGCCACCTTGAACATCTGATCATCTTTGACAAAATTCTCTAGAGTCGTGTAATAAGTGTAGCTATGAATCCGAAGGCCCGACAAATGGCCATATATGCCCTGCTGCTCCTGGTGGCAGCGAGTTCGGCGATCTGGGTCTATCCTCGGCTTCGTCCAGGACCGGTGGCGCTGCATCGGGCGGAACGTCTGCTGGCGAGTGGAGGATCTTCAGCGGTCTTGCCCCTTCTCCGGGAGGCCGGGCAGGCCCGCGGTTTGTCTCTTGAAGAGCGGTTGAGGGTCGCCGCCGCGTTGCGTGACGCGGGCGATTACGCCGAAGCTGAACCCCTGTACCGGAGGCTTCTGGGCACTCGGGTGGATGGGGAGGCCCGTTTTCGTCTGGCCGAGACCTTGGCCTGGACAGGACGGTTTCTGGAGGCTGCGGACCTTTGTAGGGAGATGCTCACGCGCGATCCGTCCGATCGGCGTGCGCGCCTGCTCCTGGCTCGCGTTTTGTCCTGGGACGGCCGCCTGGAGGAATCCATCGTCCAGTATCGTGCTTTGTTGGGGGAATCGCCGTGATCAGAATTTTTCTGCTCTTGCTCGTCGCGCTGCTGGCCATGCCCTGTCCTGCGTCGGCCCAGGATCCGGGCCGGGTGGCTCCAGCTGTGGGGCAGGAGGTCCAGGACTGGCGGGCCCGGTTGGAAATGGCCCGGTTGCTGGGCTATTCCAAGCGGTATGATGAGGCCTTGGGCGAATATCGCAAGGTGCTTGTCGAACAGCCGGACTCCCGCGAGGCCCGCATTGGCATGGCCCAGGTACTCTTTTGGACGGGGCGCAACGTCGAGGCTTCCGAGGCGATCAAAGGTCTGGACGAGAACGGCTTGACCGCCGAGGAGCGCCTGCTCTGGGCGGATCTGGCGGTGACCCGGAAGGATTGGGCTGGAGCCGGGCGGCTCTATCGGGCCTATCTGGTCGATCATCCCGGGGACCAGGCGGTGCGCTTCCGGTTGGCCGAAGTGCTCTCCTGGGACGGCAGGTTCAAGGACTCCATCAAGGAATACGAAAGCCTTCTGGCTGCGGCGCCCGGCGACAGGCAGATCCGCAGGAAATATGCCCAGGTCCTGGAATGGGCGGGCAGGCGGGACGATGCCATCAGGGAATACCAGAAAAGTCTCGCGGACTAGCTGGGCGTTGCTGCCCGCGCTACTGGCCGTATTCCTGCTGGCGGCCTGGGAGGGCGAGGCGCGCGCCGCAAGCCTGGTTCCCGAGTCCGCACGCATTTCGGATTACCAGGCCCGTCTGGCCATGGCCCGGCTGCTGGCCCTGAAGGACGTCGATCTCAAGCGCGCCGAGGCCCAGTATCACATCCTGCAGCGGTCCAGACCTGGAGACCGGACGGTGAGGAGCGAGCTGGAGGGCGTTCGCGCCCGTTTGGCCCGTCTGGCTGCCGTCGCTGCCCCGTCGTCCCCGCTTGCGTCCCGGCTTTCGGCCCCGCCGTCGGACCCGGATATGGAACAGGCCCGGGAGCTCTTCTACCAGGGCGATTTTTACGGCGCGGAACGTCTGCTGCGTCCCCGTTCCGTCCAGGGGGACCGCGCGGCCACCTTGCTGCTGGCCGAGATTCTCGACGCGGGACAGCGTCGGACGGAGTCCGCGTGGATACTGGAGGATCTGCTGCGCCGCGATCCCGGGGATCGCGACGCCCGTCTGGCCCTGGCGCGGGTGCGCCTGAACGAGGAACGTCCGGCCGAGGCGCTTGAGGCCTTGGCCCCATTGCAGCCGGACGACGCCGGGGCCGCGTTGTCGCGCGCCCTTGCCGAACGTCGCCTTGGGCGGCCGGACGCGGCCCTGGTTGTTCTGGCGCGGGTTCCCGTCTCTTCCGGGATCGACATTGAACGGGGGCGCATTTTGCGCAACCTGGATCGCGATGCCGAAGCCCGGACCGCGTTCGCCGAGGCCGCCCGCCTGGCTCCGGACGATCCCGAGGCGGCCTACGAGGCGGCCGCACCCGATGAGCGTACTGGCGACGCCTTCACGACCGCCCTGGTCGCCCGGGAAAAACGGGCCAATGCCCTGTTACGTTGGGCCACCCTTTACTCCCGCGACGGCGCGCACGAGCCAGCCCTGCGCTGCATCGACGCGGCCCTGGCCCGGGAGCCGAAGTCCTTTCCGGCCCGCGAGGCCCGCGCCGAAACCCTGGCATGGTCCGGACGACGGGAGGCATCCATCCACGAACTCAAAGTCCTGGAACTGGAGCATCCCGATAATTTCAAGGTGCTTCTGGCGCTGGCGCGGGTTCTCAGTTGGGATCGCCGTTACGAGGAGGCCCTGACCACATATGCCCGTCTGCGCGACCTGAACCCTTCCGATCCCGTACCCCAGCGCGAGGCCGCCCGCGTGGCCTACTGGGGCAAGATGCCGGAACGGGGCGCGGACCTTTACGCCTCAGCCGGGGAGCTTCTGCCCGAGGCCGCCCGCGAGGGAAGGGCCAAGGCCTTGCTGCACGACGGTAGGTTCGCCCGGGCCCAGGCCGAGTATGACGCCTTGGTCGACGAAGAGCCGGCCAACCAGGAGGCCCTTTTCGACCGAGGACAGTCGGCCTGCGTTTTGGGGCTCCGAGATCGTGAAAGGGAGTCCTATTCTCGCCTGTTGGACCTGGACCCCCTGCACGGACAGGCCGGGCAGGCCCTGCGGCGACTGGATGTGCGCGAAGCTCCCGCCGCCCTGGTCGGAGGCGAGTACTGGCGCGAAGACGGGCATGGCGACCTGTCCCGCATCGAGCGCGTACGTTTCGACGCCGGCCTCTCCGCCCCGTTGGGCGAACGTTTCCGCATGCGACTTGTCCAGCACCTTTGGCTGGACAGCCCGGAACGTGAATCCACGACCTACGACGCCGTGGGGCAAACCCTCGGATTCGGCGGAGCCGTCAACGAACACCTTCGGCTGGACGCCTCCTGGACGAACAAGCGATACGGGAACAGAGGCCTGGACAATCTCGATACGGGACGGGTCCGCCTGGAGTTCAATCTGAACGACGCGGCTCGCCTGGGGCTGGGCGCCGAGCGCATGGAGGAGTTGGCCAACGGCTACGCCCTGCGAAAGGGCATGTATTCGGACAATGTCTTCCTCGATGCGTCCGCCAACCTGACCCGACGGCTGGACGTGAGCGCCGAGGTGCGCGGCAGGAATTATCGCGATGGCAATTCCGGCGATTCCCAACGGCTGGCCGTGGGGTACGCCTTCACCGACCACCCCCGCACTCTGCGCCTGCTTTTGTCCGGAGAGCGTCGGGACACCAAGGACAAAAGCCTGTCCCTGTATTCCGGCCCCACCCTCGTGGATATCGTGCATCCCTACTGGACGCCCCAGGACTACTACGCCGGCTGGGCTGAGTTGCAGTGGGAGCACGACCTGTCGCGTGAATTCTACTGCGGCTCGGCGAAGAACGTCTACGGGTTGGCCCTGGGCGGCGGCACGGACACGGACGACAACCCGGCGGTGCGCGTCTCGGGCCGCTGGCGCTATGAGTTCCTGGAACGCTGGAATCTGGAGGCTCGCGGCCAGATGCACCGCTCCCCGCAGTGGGACGCCGACGCCATATCCCTGTGGCTCGGCTACGCCTTCACCTCGGAGGAACGTCCATGAGCCGCCTGGGGAAAATCATTCTCTCCCTGACTGTCGCCGCGGGCATCGCCTCAATCCTGCTCTATCTCATGGCCCGCACCGTGCTTTTCTTTCTGGCCCCCGTGCTCTGGTACGAAAAGAGCCTGGCGGCGTTTCTGCTCCTGGCCGAAGCATTCACCATGGTCCACGCCCTGGGCTACTTCCTGAACATCCGCCATGTGATAGCCGCTCCGGACCGGCCGCGTTTCTCCATGGACAACGTGCCCGAGCTGACGACCTATCCACCGGTGGCCATCATCGTTTCTTCCTTCAAGGAACCTCTGGAGGTCATCGAGGCCACGCTGACCTGTTTCTACAACCTGACGTATCCCAACAAGCATATCTATTTCTTGGACGACACGCGCTACGATCTGCCTGGGCAGGATCCCCAGCTCATGGCCTCCTACCGCCACTCGGTGGACGACCTCTGCCGCCGCATCGGCGTGAACCTCTTCCGGCGCAAATGGCGCGGGGCCAAGGCGGGAATGGTCAACGACTTTCTTGACTTCCTGGCCGGAAGACCCAAGGCGGGCTTCGAGTTCACCCCGTTCGAGGACATTCCGCGTCGCGAGACCGAAAAGTACGTCATTCTCTTCGACGCGGACATGAACCCGTTGCCGGACTTCGTGGAGCCGTTGGTGGCCTTCATGGAGGCCAATCCCCGCTTGGCCTTCATCCAAACCCCTCAATACTATTCCAATTTCTTGACCAATCGCGTGGCCCGCGCCGCCGGGCTCCAACAGGCCGTGTTCTACGAATACATCTGCGAGGGCAAGAGCATCCAGGACGCCATGTTCTGCTGCGGCACCAACGTCATTTTCCGGCGTGAGGCCTTGGAGAGCGTCGGCGGGTTCGACGAGTCCTCCGTGACCGAGGATTTCGCCACCTCGCTCAAGTTCCACATCACGGGCTGGAGCTCGGCCTATCTGAACAAGGTTTGCGCCTTCGGCCTCGGCCCGGAGGATCTGGGCGGCTACTTCCGGCAACAGTTCCGCTGGGCCCTGGGTACCGTGGGCCTGCTGCGCACGATTCTCGGAACCTTTCTGCGCGGCCCCGGACGTCTTCCGGCGGCCAAATGGTGGGAGTATTTTCTCTCCGGTTCGCATTATTTCGTGGGGTGGGTGCTGTTCATCATGATGCTCTGCCCGGTGCTCTATCTCATCACCGGAGTCCCGAGCTTCTTCGCCCGGCCGGAACTGTACCTTCTTTTCTTCCTGCCCTACGTGGTTCTGACCCTGGTTCTCTTCGTCTACACCATGACCCAGCGCCGCTACCGTTTCAAGGAGCTGGCCGTGGGCATCATTCTCCAGGCGCTGACCTTTCCGGTGTACATGAAGGCATCCCTGCTGGGCATTCTCGGATATCGAGGCACGTTCAAGACCACGCCCAAGGGCAGTTCCAAGGCTTTGCCTCTGTATGCTCTCTGGATTCAGGTGGGCATGGCCGCGGCCTGCGCTTTCGCCCTGGCCTTCGGGGGCATGCGCCTGCTCAACGGCGACGGGCCCGTTTCGGCCTTGCTGGCCAACGGATTCTGGACTTTCTACCACCTGGGGCTCCTATCCACGGCCCTTTATTTCAACCATCCCGAGGAGCCCCGACCATGAGGCGTCGTCCCGGTCTGCTCCTGGTGATCCTCTGCCTGCTCACCGCCTGTTCCTCGGAGAAACCGCCCCTGGCTTTCGGAGTGGCGCTGCACGGCGCGGTCACGGCCGAGGCGATGGAGCGGGCCGCCGCCCTGGCCGGAGTCACGCCCTCGCTGGTGATCTTCTATGTACAGTGGCCTGGCGAACCCCGTGCCGAAGGATTCCCCGCGGCATGTCTTGAGACGGCGGAACGTGCAGGGGCCGTAGCCTGCGTCACCTGGGAACCCATGAGCGTGGCGGGGGACGTGGAGAACGCCGTTCCGGCCGGGCGCATCCTTTCCGGCGAATACGATCCCTACATCGATCATTTCGCCCGCGCGGCGCGGGACTTTGGACGGCCGCTCATCCTGCGTTTCGCCCACGAGATGAACCTGGCGCGCTACCACTGGGGCACCTCGGCCGAGGAATACGGCCCGGCCAGCCCGGATCTCTATAAGCGCATGTTCCGGCATGTGCGCCAACGGTTCCGGGCCCAGGGCGCGGGCAACGTGCTCTTCGCCTTCTGTCCCAATGCCGAGTCCATCCCCGCCGCCCCGTGGAATACCTTGGAAGCTTGGTTTCCCGGGGCCGACGAGGTGGATGTGCTGGGGATGGACGGCTATGATTGGGGCCGGACGCGCACCCACGCGGAACATGGCTGGGACAGTTCGCCGAGAAGTTTTGTGAGCGTGTTCAAGACTGCCCGCAAGGCTCTGCTGCCCTTGGACCCGGGCGCCCCGTTGCTCGTGTTTGAAACCTCCTCGGCCGATGCGGCGGGCAAAGCCGAATGGCTTGCCTCGGCCGTGAAGACTGCCGGAGACTGGGGACTGGCCGGTCTGGTCTGGTTCCAGGCCGAGAAGGAAGCGGACTGGCGACTGCCGGAGGGTGGGGTGCCGGAAAGGCTGCGCGACCGCCTGGCCGCGCCCCGGACTTGGCGGGTCTGGCTCCACTCGCTAGCGATCGAGCGACGGGGAGGCTGAAGATGGGCGCTGAGGACAAAAGACAAGAACCGCGCGTGGACGTCTGCTCGGTGGTCCTGCCCTTTCTGGGCACACGCGTGGAGGATCACCAGCCGTTTCAGTATCTTTTGCAGGACGTGAGTCCCGGCGGCATCCGCATCGCCCTCCCTCGTTGGGTTGCGAGCCGGGAATGCCTGAAGATCGGGGATGCCATCGATTTTCACGTGCCCTTCCGCATGGGCGCGCACATCCTCTCCATCGGGACGGTGAGTTGGCAGCGTTGGGACGCGGAATACGAGGCCCAGATCCTCGGCGCGTCGTTGACCCGCAGGGCTCCGGCCTTCTATCCCGTGCATCTTGAGGTGGAAACGCGGGACGTGACCCTGAACCTCACGGACTTCCGAAGCGCCGACGATATGTTGGTCAAAGTGGTCAAGGACGCCGCGTTCCTCAAACGGGGGCTGCTGATCTATCTCGGGCATTTGGAAGCGTTTTTTTCCCGGGTGGGAGGGCTGTCCGCCGAGGAGTACGGGGAGTTCCAGGAGCAGATACTGGAGGATGTGCGGGCCAAGGTCCGACGCAATGCCGTCTGGCTGGACGGCCTGCTGGAGCGGGTGCGCGGAGGGCTGGGCGTCGGCGGTCTGGACCTGGAGGAACTGCGGGCGGTCATGGAGCCGGAGATCTATCTGGACATCTTCCGGTTCGCCCTGGGTTCCCAGACCACCCGGCTGTACATGGCGGCCATGAAGGAACTCGAGAAAAAGACCTATTCGGCCTACAACGCCATCGTCATGCTCTATATCAGCGCGTTGGGGGGAGCCTCCTCTTGCGCAATGTCAGCTCATTGACGCCGTCCCGGGAGGAGTAGCGCACTTCGTCCATCGTTTCGACCATGATCTGGAGACCCATGCCGCCCCTGGCAAGCCGGGACGGGCCGCCGGGCATCGGGAAACCGCCTCGCGTGGGGAGGGGCTTGGTCAGGGCGCGTCCCGTGTCCCGCACGACGACATCGATTCCGTCGGCCACCGGACTGGCCAAGATTTCCACCGTTCGTCCGGGGGCACCCTCGTAAGCGTGGCGGATGGCGTTGTTCACCGCCTCGCAGACGGCCAATTCCAGCTCGTCGGACGCCTCCGATGGCAGGCCGACGCTTCGGGCGAATTCGGCCACGGCCCGGCCCGCCCCGGCCACCTGTTCCAGATGGCTGGAGATGCGCAGGCGCAACAGCGGCCGGTCGTCCTTTTCCATGAGTCAGCCTCGCAGGGCGTTCACCATCTCTTCGACATTATTGAAGATGCGGAAAACACCCCGGTCCAGCCTAGTGATGGCGAACAGCTTGCTGACTTTTTCGGAAAGCCCGGCAAGAACGATTTCGCCCGAGCCTCCCAGGGTTTTCATGGTCGAGAGCAGAGCGGCCAACCCCGTGGAGTCCATGAAGTCCACGTCCGAAAAATCAAGCGCCATGCGGAGTTTTCCGGAGTGAATGAAGTCCACCATGGCACTCTTGAAAACCCCGGCGGACGCGGCATCCAGACGAGGCCCCTCCACGCGGACCACGAGAATATCCCCCTCCATTCGTGAACGCAGGGTCATGTTTCCTCCTCAGCAGCGAGTTATGGGCGTGTAACGCAGGCAGATCATGCTCAGGTCGTCCTCCGGATCCCAGGACGCCCCGTGGGCTCGCAAGGCCTCTTCCAGCCTTTTGATCACGTCCTTGGCTTCCTTGCCACCGGGGGCAGTCATCACTTGTTTCATCCCCTCAGTGCCGAACTGGACGCCGTCTTCGTCCTGATGTTCGATGCAACCATCCGTGTACAAGAGCAACGAGTCTCCTTCGCACAGGGTGAGAACTCCGCCCTGTTGCGGCAAGCCCAGGCCGATCATCGGCCCGCCGGCGTCCAGATGTTCCATCCGGCCGTCGCCGCACAGAAGCAGCGGGGGAGGGTGCCCGGCGTTGGCATAGCGCAGCCGCCCCGAAGGGATGTGCAGGATGAGGCAGATCATGGTGAAGAACATGTTGAAGCGCTCCAGGGGATATTCGCGCTCCAGGCGGGCCAATATCTCCTCCGGTGCAGCGAACGCCTCCTCTGGAATCGCGGAATCCCAAAGCGCCGACCCAGGCCGTAGAGCGTGCGCCAGGGAGGTGGACACCAGGGCCGGGGCCACGCCGTGGCCGCTCACATCCACGAGGCAGGCGGCCGCGTGATCTCCGTCCAAGGCGAAGAGGGAGAACCAATCACCGCCGACGATGCGGCTGGGATGGTAGGACCAGGCCGCATCCAGACCGGCGAAGCAGACGTCGCCTTGCGGCAGCATGGTTTGTTGGATGGCGGCGGCCATGGACAGGTCGCGGTCCACCTCGGCCTGCCGGGAAGCCAGCTTGCGGTGGGCTGTTTCCAAGGCCTCGCGGTCGGCCTTGCGTTGGGAAATGTCGCGCAGGATGCCGGTGAAGAGCACCTCGCCCCCACTGCGCAGCACGCTCACGGCGAGTTCCAGATCCACTAGGGAGCCGTCCCTGCGTCGGCCAGGAACCTCCCGGCCTCCCTTGCCTATGACCCGGGTCACGCCCAGGGTCAGGTAATTGGCCATGTACTGGGGGTGCAGGGTGCGATGGGGTTCGGGCATGAGGTCAGTGAGCGGACGGCCTTCCAATTCTTCGGGGGCGTAGCCGAAGATGCGGGCCGCGGCCAGATTCGCGGAGCGGATGATTCCCAGGACGTCCACCGTGAAGATGCCATCCACCGCCGTGTCCAGGATGGCTTCCAGCTTGGCCTCGCTGTGGAGTAGAGCTTCTTGGGCGGTTATTCGATCCGTGATGTCAACGGCGATACCAAGAAATCCAATGAGTCGGCCGTCAACGTCGCGTCGCGCGGTGACGGACAGCTCCACTTGGAGATTCCGCCCGTCCTTGCGGACGTAGGTCCATTCCCGGGTGTCGTGGCGTCCCGTGCGGGCCAGGGCCACCAAGACCTCGAATCCCTGGGCTTCGATTCCATGTTCCTGGCGCAAGACATCCTCATGCGCTCGGATTTCAGCCGCGAGATGGAACGTCTCTGGCGTCGCCTTGCCGATCATCTCCTCGGCGGTGAAGCCGAGCAGGTTTTCGGCCCCGCTGTTGAATACGGTGATCGTACCCCGCTGGTCCGTGGCGATGATGGAAACCTGGGAGGCGGCGTCCAGTACGCCGTGAAGTTCGGCGTTCCGAACGGCCAGTTCCGCCCTGTCCCGATCATGCTCATCCAGTTCGTCTTGAAGATGTTTGACGGCGCCTTCCAAGGCCACAGTCCTGCGCGCCAGGGAACGTTCCGTCTCTTTCAGGCGTTGGAGCACCACAGCCAGCAAGATCGCCGCGCCAAGGGAACCCGTGCCGACCACCAGAAAGGATACGGGCCTGGGACTCACGCCGGCCAGGAAGTATGCCAGAGCCGAGGCTCCGAGCATGAGGGCCAGATATACCAGGCCGTGCGCCAGTACGCGGTTCAAGAATTTGGAAGTGTATGGAGGGTGCCTCACGTCTCAATCCTTGTAGAAGGTTTATCAGTTTGCCGCCGTCATGGGAATGCCCAAGACCCTGTAGGCGCACCATGTCTCGGCTGCGCGTTCTTTTCGGCCCGTGTTTGAACGCCGCGCTCTCCAAGCCAATGAGATCGTGCGCATGCTCGTGGTGTGGGCGGCTGTCTTCGCCCGCCCTTCTGCCCGGCATGTCCTGTTGTTCGTTCAGGACTGGCCTCCTTGCGTGGGGGGCCGCGTTTGGAGTAGCTTTCGTCGGTCGGCCGCTCGGGCGTGGATCCGTTCCCGGCTCGCTTCCCGTGGATAGGAGCGATGAACCCTGGGCCATGGCATCGACCGGGTGCTTTTGGAGTTTTCCAATTCGTATGCCCAGAGCCGCCTGAGGGCTTTATCCTCGTGCATCTGGTCCTGCGCGGCAGCGTTTGTCGGCCTTTCTCAGGTCATCGTGGGTCGAAAATAGAGGAAGAAATGAAGCGGCGAGAAAAATAAAGAGAGGAATATTTTATTGATATTACGGGAAAATTGGCGCGCCCGGGAGGACTCGAACCCCCGACCAAGAGCTTAGAAGGGTCAATTTATATTGACTCAACCTGCCAATATTTCTATTATAAAAAATAATTCGTCGACCTCATAGGACAATTTCAGGACAGTGCAATCAAGGGGAGGGGGCATGGCTTCCATCTCAAGGCAGACTTCTGGCAGGTGGCAGGCGAAG
The DNA here is from genome assembly GCF_000422565.1 of Desulfovibrio aminophilus DSM 12254. Lineage (NCBI taxonomy): Bacteria > Pseudomonadati > Thermodesulfobacteriota > Desulfovibrionia > Desulfovibrionales > Desulfovibrionaceae > Desulfovibrio > Desulfovibrio aminophilus. Next base: position 259,142 of record NZ_AUMA01000003.1, read on the forward strand.
GTCAGAAAAGTCGGCTTTCCATTGCGCTCCAAAACCTTTGCGACCAAAGCGGATGCCGAAGCCTGGGCCAGGGCCCAGGAGCGGGAGATGGATCGCGGGGCCTTCCTGCCCACGGACGCGGCCGAACGCACAAGCGTCGCCGCGATTCTGGATCGCTACATCCTTGAGGTGTTCCCGAGACTGGCCGGGGAGGGGAAGAACTTTCACGCGAACATGGCCCGGATGAAGGCCGAAATCGGCGGAATCTCCCTGTCCGCGCTCGATCCCTCACACATCTCCGCGTATCGGGACAAGGCTCTGACCCTGGTGAGCGCGCAGACCGTGCGGCATGACCTCGGCTTGCTCAGCCGGGCCTTGAAGATGGCCGTCATCGACTGGGGCATCGCGCTTCCGCGTGGGCTGCCCACCGCCCTGGTAAGGCTCCCGAAAGTTCCCCGGTCCCGAGACAGGCGTCTGAAGTCCGGCGAGGAGGCGAAGCTTCTCAGGGCGGCGGAGGCCTACGGTGGGGAGATAGGGGATGTTATCTCCTTTGCGCTGGAGACGGCCGCCAGGCGCACGGAGATCGCTTCCATGCGCTGGGAGCATGTAGATCTGAAAAGTCGAGTAGTGACCTTCCCAGAGACGAAAAACGGGGAGATCCGTCGGGCTCCGCTTTCCCCTCGGGCCCTGGAAATTCTCAAGGCCAGAAAACGGGATCTGGGACCGGTCTGGAGGATGCGGCCGGACTCCATCTCGCAAGCCTTTGAGCGGGTCTGCGCGAAGGCCGAGTTGGAGGATTTGCGGTTTCATGATCTCCGGCACGAAGCCGTTTCCAGGCTTTTCGAGAAGGGGCTGAACACGATGGAGGTCGCGGCGATCTCTGGACACAAAACGCTGGCGATGCTGAAGAAGTATACGCATTTGCGGGCGGAGGATTTGGCGGCGAAGCTGTAGTGCCTTGACGTGTAACCAATTTTAGGCTACCAAGTAACCATGACCTGGGATGTTCAATTCACATCGAAGGCTGACAAGCAAGCCAAAGCGCTTCCGCAAGGCATCCGGGAAAGGCTTATGGCTCTGGTTCAGGCTCTTCGCCTTGCCGGGCCAGTTCAAGCGAACATGCCGAACTACGGGAAGATCAAAGGGCAGACGGATACTCACCACTGCCACTTGAAGAAAGGGAAGCCTACTTACGTGGCCGTCTGGCAAGCCTTCAAAAAAGCAAAACAGGTGGTGCTGACCTATGTTGGAACTCACGAAAACGCCCCATACTGACGGAACGGTCTGCCTGACCGTCACTGTGCCCAAGGAACAGGCGGAAGGCGTTGCGGCCGCCCTCGAAGGCATTTTGCGCCTCGTGGGCGAGGTCTCCGGAAAGACTGTCCCGGCCGCCGAGGTCTTGCCGGACATGACTCCCGGGAAGGTCTTGCGCGGCGCCCGGAACCTGCGCGAAATGACCCAGGCGCAGCTTGCCGATGCCCTGGCCATCTCCAAGTCCAATATCTCCGAGATGGAACGCGACGTGCGGCCCATAGGCAAGGAGATGGCGAAGCGTCTGGGTAAGGCCTTGGCGATGCCGTACAAGTCGTTTCTTTTCTAGCAATACAGCCTGGCCCGAAGCCGGGCCGGGCCGAAAACATCACCTTTGAGAGGGCGCGGTCTGGGGTTGGTGGTCGTTCCACCGGCCCCTTTCGCGTCTGCGGCCTCTGGCGGCCCGTCTGCCGGCTCCAAGCGCCCGGGGCGCTCCCGCACGTCCCGGCCTCGCCTTCGGCTCGCCCTGGACCCCCGGGCGGAGAGGGAAGGTGGGATTCATTTGGGATCCCGGCGCTGCGGGCTGGTATCCATCTTGGTCCTGAAGTGCTCGAATGCGATGCCGATCTTGGACTGGAGCGTTTCACGCCTGGCAGCGGCCCCTCGCTCAGACTCCTTGAGGACTTCGGCCGAGAGCTCCTCGATGAATGTCATGGCCTGGTCTTCGGTGAGATAGCGGCCGCCAATTGGGCCCGCTTCGGATTTTGCGTGAGACTTTTGGACAATATTTTCAATCGGTTGGCTTACTTTTTCGCTCGTCAGCCCTGTTTCTTTGAAATCTTGTGGCCTTTGGGTCGGCCACCGCCAAACTGCTTGTTGAGGTAGTAGTCCAGGGTCGCTTCGGCGGCTATGACGTATGTCTTTCCGACCCGATCAGCGCGAAGCTTCCCTTTTTTGAGATCCCGCTGCACCACGAGGAGATTGAGTCCCAGCTCTTTGGCTACTTCCGCCGATGCGAGGAGTTTCCGGCCCGGGCCCTCGCGCAGCAAAAGCCTCGCGTTCTCGCGCGAGATATTCCCGGCTTTGGCCTTCATCACAATCTCAGCCCACAGACTCATCGCTCTTCCCGCCCTACCACCTGGAGGATGCTGCTCTTTTTCTTGATAATTTCTTCCCCGTCTTCGAAGACGACATAGACGCGTTCGCCTGAAAAATATAGGTCCACGCCCTCAGCCTCGTATTCCTCGGCCACGAACTTTCCACCCCGCCTGCTCCATTCATTCCAGACGATGGTCACGTTTTCCCTGCACTCCATCCCCGCCCTGCGCTTCTCCTTCCTCTTTTGCAGCCGGGCGGCTTCCTTCTTGGCCTCTTCGTCCCGGTGCTCTTGCTCCAGGCGGGCTTCCTCGGCCTGGCGTTCGGCCTTCTTCTTGGACTCGTTCCTCTGGCGCTCATTCTCCTGGGCCAGCCTGGCGACCTCTTCCTCGGTGGGGAGCTGGATCAGGTGGGCCTCAATCCAGGCCTCCTTGAGGCCGCGAGGCCAGACCTGGGACGGGACGGGGAGGCGCCGCGCCCCGAATCTCCTGTTGCTCCTCTCGCTCGTTCTCTCCAGACCCTTTTTCACGAGCCAGCCCGGGCAGTAGTGCTCGCGGCCCTCCTGGTGCAGTTGGGACTTGGGCGCCCAAAAGGTGCAGTTGTGCTCCTGGCGCTCCACGTCATGTTCCTTTCGCCTCTCCTCCTCATTCTCAAGCAGACAAGGGATCGAGCACTGCACGCTTTTGCCCCCTGTGCTCTCTTTTTTGCCGACCTTCACCAGGAGCCAGCCACCTTTTTTTTCACACATGTCTTTTTCAATCTCGTCGGCCCGCTGGACGATGTTTTCCTTCAGGGCCGCCAGGGCCTCGAGTGTGGGGGAGTGGAGGTCGAGGCTGGAAAAGTCGAATAGGTCCCTCCCGGCCCAGCCCTTCCCGCGAACATCAACAAAATCCGAGGCCGTCTGAGGGAGAACGTCTTCCAATGCAAACACACCAAAAACTATTGTCTTTCTCGCGATCAGCTTGGCCATGTTTTTCCTCCTCTTGTTAGAGATAATAGTATGCCGTCGCATATATTTTGTCAAGTCGGCCTAATCCTTCCTTGAGAGGGCGCGGTCCGGGGCTGGTGGTCGATCCTCCGGCCCCTTTCGCGTTTGCGGCCGCTGGCGGCCCGTCTGCCGGCTCCAAGCGCCCGGGGCGCTCCGCACGTCCCGGCCTCGCCTCCGGCTCGTCCTGGACCCCCGGGCGGGGAAGGAAGGTGGGATTCATTTGGGATCCCTGCTCTGCGGGCTGGTATCCATCTTGGCCCTGAAGTGCTCAAAGGCGATGCCGATCTTGGACTGGAGCGTTTCACGCCTGGCGGCCGCCCCGCGCTCAGACTCCTTGAGGACTTCGGCCGAGAGCTCCTCAATGAATGTCATGGCCTGGTCTTCGGTGAGATAGCGGCCGCCGATTGGGCCAGCTTCGAATTTTGCGTGAGACTTTAGCACAATGTTTTCAATCGGTTGGCCTAGTTTTTCGCTCGACAGACCTTGTTTTGAAACAAGGTCGGCCGTCCGGTCTTTGGGAAAGCCCAGAAGCGCATCCATGCCTGCGGCCCGGAGCACCGGCCCCTCGCCCTGCTTGATGTCCATGTGCCGCAGCAGGTCGAGCACCTGTCCGCCGGGACTTCTGACGAATTTTGCGCGTTTTACTTGGACAATTTTTTCAATGTGTTGAGGTGAAAACGCGATACGGTCCAGGCCAGCTCGTCAGCAGCCGGGCCCCCTCGGCCTTGGCCTGGTTCGCGGCCTGGGCCTTGCCCAGCCGGCGGGCGCGCTGGCGGAAGGGATTGGTGTCGACCCGGGTCTCGAAATGCTCGAAAGCGGCGGCCACAGCCGCCTTCAGCTCCTCGCGAGGGGCGGGGAGGTAGGGCTGCGGATCGTCCGGCCCGGCGCTTTTTTCCAAGAAAGCTCCCACCTGATCGGAAGCGTAAAACCTATTACTTGGCCCTCCCCCCTGGGGACGGGTTGATGATGCGCTTGAACCATGGTCCAGAGTAATTTCAATAGGTTGATTTAGTTCCGCGTGGTCAACTTTCTTCTCCTCCGCATCGCGGTTCACATGCTTCGCCTGCTTCCCCAACAGGTCCGCAAGGCCCCGGTCCCGCAAAAGCACGCCCCTGTCCGCGTCCACGACCATGTGGCGCAGGAGATTGTCCACCCTGGGGTTGCCCGTGGCGACCGCCCGGGGGATCCCCGGCAAGCCGGACTCGCCGGCCACGAGCTGCACCACGTTCATGGCGCCGCCCAGCTCGCCCAGGCGTTCGTCCAGCCCTTTCCGGGAGGAGATCAGGTCCTGGCCGCGTTCGACCATAGGGCCCATGGCCACCAGGGCGTCCCTCCGGCGGGCCAGATCCCGGGCCTGCCGCTCTCCCTCGATCTGGGCCCGGACCGGGCTCGTGTCCATGCGCGGGTCGCGGCGGCCGCATTCTGGGAGCTATTGAGCGCTAACGTATGGCCAGGCGGCCGGACCCCCTTCGGGGGAGGGAGCGGCCTCCAAATTTGCCCCGCGTTGCGTCGAGGTCTGGACTTTTGCTTTAGCATGCCCTATCTCGCATCTACGATCCTCGGGCCATTTCCGGGCCTTCCAGGGGGTCATTTTCAAGCAGCCTCCACTGCAGACCTCGCAAGAATCTCGCAAGAATCACGCAATGTATCATTTCTGCACCACAACTGTAATTTTAGTGCAGTATGCTGCACATGCGCGATTCTGCGCGATTCATCAATCTACCTGTGAAGAGTCGGGACAAAGTCTAGATAATGCACTGTGAGCTGTGTTGCATGGGTCAAAATGTGTCCCCGTCGTCCATATGGTCCTGTGTCAGCCGCAAGCGGCCCTGTACTGCATCGCTCGTGTCGTGCATAGTCGGCATGCTGCATCCGTCTTGAATGCTTTCCGCGCGGCTCTTCCGCGCCGAAGGCGCGTGCGGGAGCGGAGCGCGGCTCTTCACCCGTTCTTGGCGGTCTTCAGGCCCGGCCCTGCGCCGGGCTCTTTCCAGGCACCGGGCTCCTCAAAGCGGTCCTTAGGAGCCCGCATAAGGCGCAAAAAAAGCCCCCCGAAGGGGGCTCTGGAGGGGGGCGGGATGGCTATTCCTCCCGGTCGTGCCAGGCCTGCACGGCTTCCCGCTGCGAGTCGTTCAAGCGGAAGCTCCAGGCCTTCCAGGGGGCGTTCCGCCAACCCTCGGGAGCCTCGTCCTAGCGATCCAAGGCCATGGCGCACATGATGAGCTCCGAGGTACTGCCTTCCATCTGCTCCCTGTCCGCATGTCTTTCAGGGAGTGGCCGCTTTCGTCCGCCCACAAACCCGCCAACGGCTCGGAGACGAGTTCCCTCTCTGCGCGAAGCCTTCCCTTCAGCGTTCTTCACGATTTCATCTCCCCTTTTTTTAATGGGAAACCCTTTGCGCTTCGGCGCGGTCCCTCCAGTCCACGATGTTCCTGTTCATCTCTTCATGGGCCCGCGCGGACTGGTCCTGCGCCATCATGTAGGCGACCTGCTGCTGCAGCACCAACTGCCGCTTCGAAACCTCGAGCAATGTCCCCATTATCATGGCGAGTTCCTGCAAAAGGGCGCGTTCTTCTTTCTGCACGAGTCCCGTGTACCAGTTCACGTTGGCGAACCGGGTGTCGGTCAATAGATTGATGAGCGACATCGCCGACAGGCCATCGGAATTGATATAGGGGCAGGCGCCTTCACGCCCCATGGCCTGCCACTCCTCCTGCGCCCAAGTCTTCAGGGTCGTGTAGGCCGGTGCATTGGCCGCCAGGATGTCGGCCTGAACCTTCTGGGGGACGGCGAGCCGGGCCTCCTTGACCCTGAGCAGCCGTTCATAGGCCCTGCCCTCATCCGAATTTTTCGCCGTCCCGGACAGCTGCCTGTCCGGGAACGGATTGCTGACCAGATTGCTCAAGATGAAGCCCTGGCCAAGCTGCTCGCTCGTGAGAACGCCGTTCTCCGGAAACACCACCGATCCGTTGAGGGACTCGGGGGGCAGCTCATCCATTTCATCCAGTCGCTGTTTCTGGTCCTGCCAGGAGGCGGCCCGGTTTCTGCCGGCGGATCGGCTCGCCAATTCCTTGGCCACGCCGGCCTCGGTCTCCTTGCCTAGGGTGACTCCGGCCCCGAGGGTCGGGGAACCGCAGGCGGAATCGGGCCGGCTGCGCAACGCGCTGCCGAATTTCGCGTAGTTCTGGTTCAGCTGCCTCTCCGCGGCCTGCGCCTTGAACAGTTCGATGAGCAGCGTGTTCTGACTTTGGAACTCCTGGTGGGTGACCTCGGTGTTCCGCTTGACCTCCTGTTCCAACACCCGGCCGACCTCTCTGATGGCCTCGATGATGGAGGAGCCCATCCAGTTGAGTTCCGAAGTTGTGGCGATCTCGCCGCTGCCGCAATCGCCCGTCACATACGTTCCACCGAACGCCTGTCCGGTGGAGATCACCATGGACAGGACCACGATGCACGCCTTTCTCCAGCTCATTTTTCCCCTCCCTTGGGTCATGCCTTTTCTTCCTTGTCGATGCGCGGTCGGGCGGGCCGCAACTCGCGGCTGCGCCGTCGCCAGAGCCAGACCAACGCAGCCATGCCCGCGCCGCTGAACAAGGCCCCGCTCAGGCCCAGGGGCCAGGAGTATTCCTGAGGGCCGCGCTCTTTCTGCATCGCGATTTCAGGCAAGCCCATGGCCTTCAGCTGGGCCCGCTCATCCTCGGGCAGGCCCGAACTCAGGCCCAGGAGCATGGCCGCCAGAACCAGGAGCGCGGCCAGGCCCATTCCCTTCTTCTTCCTCGGCTTCGCCTCGGCGGCCCGGGATGTCTGCCTCTTATCCCAAAGCTCCGCAGCCAGGGTCGCCAGGCTGAAGAACAGAGTCAGAATGGCCAGGGGCCTTTTGGAGGCGGGCTCCAAACCGACAGTGGCCATGTCCCAGGCCCAAAGCGCGATGCCGACCAGGACGGCCATGCCGAAAAGCCAAACCACGATGCGCTTCACTCTCAACATACCGCCCCCGGTTTGACGTGCCGCAACGTCTTTCATCTCAGTCCTCCTATGTCCGGTAGAGGTGTTCATCGGCCCGGGCCTGCCAGTAACCCACCCAAAACCCGAATTCCGGGCTCCGGCGGGCCTCGGCGTCGGCCATGGCCAGGATCCGGCCCGATGCTTCCAGGTCCGGCTCCAGGGTGGCCAGGCCGGCCATGTCCAGCCGGTCCTCCAATTCCTCGGCATTCAGCTGCCCGCTCCCGGCGGGCCTGGGCAGCAAGTTTTCAAACCACATCTCACTCATATGCATTCTCCTCCAATGTTGTGGTTGGCGTTGTGGTCACGTTGTGGAATCGTTGTTCTTGCGTTGTGGACTTGCGGGAACGTCCACTGAAGTCATGGCAAGGTCGTCATCACTGACCTTGACGCCGCTCTGGCCGTTATCGCGCGAGGGCGCCTGCCCCGCCCCAACGCCTGCCCGGCCGCCCACGCCCGCGGCGTGCTCGGACTTCGCGATCACGCCCGCAAACGTGTGTGAGGTACGCGCCTCATCCGAGGCCTCACCCAGGTCGTGACGCTGCTGGCCGATCCAGCAGATGACGCGTTCCGGCAGCCAGGTGATAAGCCCGAAGATCTTGTGGCTCAGGACCACGAAAAGGCCGCCCAGGATCACGGTCAGGGCCACGGTGGAGATGAGGCCGCGGGGATCCTCGACACTGAGCCCGGCCGCGAAGGTCGAGAATCCGGCGCCAACGAACGCGCCCACGGTCTTGATGAGCGCCAGGGCTGCCACCAGTCCCGCCACCATGAGCATGGGACGGATCAGGATGCCCAAGTAAAGCATGTAGCCCTGCCGAGCCCGCTCGCCGGCCAAACCCTCGCCCTCTGGCAGGGCATGGGCGGCCACCCAAAGAGGCGCGGCCACCAGGGATTCCACGACCACGACGAGCCAGCTGACCACGGCGCAGATCCAAAGGATATAAGGGATTGAAGGCAGGTAGTAGGCCAGGAAGAACCCCAGACCCATGAGGCTGATGAGAGCTGCCCGGACGATCCCACCGATCTCCCGGATCACGGCGGCCGCGCCGCTGACGGCGGCGTTGGAGGCTCCAAAGCTGATCAGGCCTACGGCTTTGCCGGCCAGGCTGTCACTATGGCCCTTGGCCGCGCCGGCAAGCGCCACCGCTCCCAGGTAGCCTGTGCCGGCCACCAAGCCGCCGTTGATGATGGTCCCACCAAGGTCGGCCAGGGTGATGACCGGATCTCCGGAACCCATCCGCCGGGCGACCGCATCCACCTGCCAGGTCACGGCGCGGCCAAAGAATTGATAGAGCCGATCGTTCCAGGCATCGCCGCCGCCAGTCTGTGCCGCCGCGATGCGTGCCGCCTGGATCATCTTCGCGTAGGAATCCGCGCGTACCAACGCCCCTGAAACAAGCTCCCCCGGAAGCCCAGGGAGAATCCCGGGGATGTTCGGTTCCTGCATGGTCGGGGTCGCGAGAACCACCCGGCGAGCCCGCTCGTGCAGGCGGGAAATCGTCCAGTAATAGCTCCCTGCTGAAGCCCAACCGTCAATCTTGGCCTGATTGGCGAACTGCCGCAGGTCCTGAACGAGTTGGGAGTTTTGGGCTTGCAGCCAGGCGCCCAGATGGGGGATCACGGCCGCATCGTGGGCCTCAACCGCCCTCAGAAAGTCACTCGCGGAAGGCACTTGCTGGTCAGGGTCCGCCAGCCGTGCGGCCAGGGAGTCCATTTCCTGGGCCAGGCGCGTCAGGGCCGTGAGCCGGGTCTGGCAAACCTCGTTTTTGCCGCCCGGGCAGGGCAGGTGGATCCGGCCGAACTCGCCCGAGTCGTAGCCTCCGGTGGGAAGGAACGTCAGAATGTAGGCCCCGCCTTCTCCCCCGGGGACAAACTCATAGGAAAGCAGCTCGCCGCGCTCCTCGTGCTGGTCAGAAAGCGCCTTGGCGCGTGCCCATGTGCGGGCCCGCAGAATTCCGCCGGCCACCTGCCGGGTGGATTCCTCCACGCTGGCCGGAGCCTCGGCCACGACCATGCCGCCCGAGTCCACGAGTTTGTCCAGCACAAGGGCCCAGCCGGTGTTGGCCATGGCGATGGACTGCCCCAAAGTCCACAGCAGGGCCATTTGCATGAGGCTGATGCCACCCGGGCCGACAGGGGCAAGCAGGGATGTTGAAAAAGCAAGCCTGAGCGGTGTCCAGAAGGTGTGATAGGCTCGGCCCAGCGGGCGGCCATCGTGGGCCGTCCCGACGATTCCCCGAGTCATTATCCAAAGCAACAAAATCGAGACGGCGGCCAGGGCGATCGCGTTGAAGTAGCCGAGCAGGTTGAACAGGATGTTGGTCGCCGCGGCCGCCCCATCCCCCGGCACCAGGGCCTCCCAACCGGCCCCGAAGAGAGTATCCAGAAGTCGAACTGACGCGTCGTCCGGGCGCGGCACCGTCACATCAGACAGGCTCATATCCACCACCTCCATTTCCTTTTTTGCCCCTGCGCGCAGGGGATTCACGAAGGAGTCCAGCGGCCCGCCCCGTTGGAACCTTTTCTACCCCTGCACGCAGGGGGTTCACGAAGGGAGCGGAGAGCCGGTCAAAATGGTGTATTTTCTACCCCTGCACGCAGGGGGTTCACGATGACGCGCGAAAGACAAAATTTCTACCCCTGCACGCAGGGGGTTCACGTCGTCTCCTTGGCGCGCGGAAAAGCCTCCAACTTTCTACCCCCGCACGCAGGGAGCGCTCAGGGCGTCATCTCCATCTCCTGGTCCATCCCCTGTTCGGGCCCCAGGACCGGGCGGCCGTCCGGCCGCTGTGGCGCGTCCAGAAGCGGACCGTATTTGTAAACTTGTGACTCTTGTACCATATATTTTTGATCTGCACAATGTACTTTTTTATTTTTGTTTGGTGTTTGTTCTTTTATGCAATAATCCAAAGACGTGTCTTTCTGTCTAAGTGCGGACATTTGCTTGATAGTATCAAGAATATTTGAATGTAACGTTTTGTCCTTTCCAAGACACTGAATGACTTCTCTCTCGGCATCCTGCCGTTCAACATAGATTTGAGCCGTCTTGCGATGGCGGCTCATCTGCACGTAGGAAAGTTCGCGCGAGGCCATGCTTCCGCCCGCCAGGACGTGGGCGTGATCAACCGTCACGCCCTGGGCCTTGTGCGTGGTCACGGCGTAGCCGTGGGCCAGGGCCTGGTAGTCGGCCAACGGCACGCGGGTTTCCGCGCCCGAGTCCAGGCGCACCAGGAGGGAATGCGCGCCGGGCGCGCCGGTGATGGTCTTGATGGTCCCAAGGGTGCCGTTGGAGACCGCGAACTTGCGGTTGTTGCGGGTGAAAAGGATCCGCTCTCCCTCGGCCAGCCGGAGCCTGCCGCTGGTGGTCTCGGCCTCGATCTCAACCGCTCCAAGGCGGCCCTGCGCCTTCAGCTCCGCGCGGGCCGCCCGATTCAGGGCGGCCACTTCGGCTCTGGTGCCGGCCAGCATGATGTGTTTTTCAAAGCCGTCCCGGGTCACGCCTTCGCAGTAAGCCCCGGCCATGGACTGGATCGCGGCCGTGCGGTTCTCCTCGATGTGCAGCAAGCCCCGCTCGGCGTAGGCGGCCAATCCCTCGGCCGCGCGGCCGTCGGCAAAGTCCCGCACGGCCTGGACGGCCCAGCCTTCGCGTTGCCGCCGGATTTCATCCATCTCCACCGCCCCCAGGCGCGCGGCGAGTGCGCGAAACGCGCCGCCCGCATCGATGGGCTGAAGCTGTCTCGCATCGCCCACCAGCACGACTTTCGCGCCTGTCTCCCGGGCGCGCTCCAGGAGCGTGGCCATCTGGCGCGAGCCGACCATGCCGGCCTCGTCCACCACGAGCACGGTCCGGGAGTCCAGGAGCGGTGCGGCCCCTGGGGAAGCCGGGGCCTCCAGGCCCTGGAGCAGGGAGTGGATGGTCTGGGACTTGATGCCGCTGCCTTCCTCGAGCCCGGCGGCGGCCTTGCCCGCCAGGGTCGCGCCACGGACGTGGTAGCCGCCCGCCTCCCAGGCCGCGCAGGCCGCGCCCAGCATGTAGGATTTGCCCGCGCCGGCCATGCCCTGCACGCAGGTCACGCCGTCGGGGCCCATGATGTGGGTGAGGGCCCGGTCCTGTTCCCGGGTCAGGGTCCGGGCGGCCCGGGCCGCGGCCATGGCGGCCGGGGTCACCTGGTGACGAGCTTCGCCGCGCCGGGCTTGGGCGTCTGCGGCCAGACCACGTTCCAGGTCCAACATTTCGCGGCTGGTGTAGCGGGTTTCCCCGTTGGCGGCCTGCAGGTGGATCAGGTCGGGATGTTGCAGAAATTCGTCCACGGCTTGCTGGATTCCGGCCGCGTCCAGAATGCCCTGGCCCTCCACGGCCAGGAGCCGGTAGACGTCCGCCGCGCGGACGGTCGAGGCCTGGGCCGTCAGGGCGGCCAGGAGTTCGGCCGCGGTGGGCATCTGGCGGGGCTCAGCCGTGGCCGCTTGGGCGGCCTCCAAGATTTCCGGCGTCCAGCCCAGATCCCGGGCCCGGGTCTGCCACTCCTCGAAGAGTTCCGCACGGGGCCGGGCCTCCTTGGCCCTGCGGGTATCCAGGGCCGCCACCTCGGCCGCGCGGGCGGAACCCAGACCTGCCTCCTCCAAGGCGTCTTCGATCTGCTCCCGGCGTTGGCTGAAGGCCGCGCAGATTTCGGCGGGCACGCCGGCCACGGCGAAAGAGTCCCCATCCCGTTCCACCTGGAAGCCCAGGGTCTGCACCTGGGTGGCAAGCTCGGCTCGGTAGATGGCGCCCGCCGCCATTTTGTGCCGGTACATCTCGCAGGGTTCCAGGCTGCCCCAGGATCCATCCTGACGAGGGGCCAGGTTGGCGATCAAGCAATGCGTGTGCAGCTGGGGATCTTGTTCCCTGCTGGTCCCGTGTTCGAACGTCGCCGCGATGATCCCCGCGGGCCGCTCCTGTTCCTGCCCGCCATGGCCTCGGCGAGAGAGGGCGGCGTTGCGTTCCAGGTGCTCCAGAGCTGATGCCACGGCCTTGGCCTGGGCCGCCTGCAGGGCCCGGCGCAGGTCTTCCGGGGCTTGGCTCCAGACCACGCTCACGGACTTGGGCGCGGAGAAGCAAAAATCCCAGCCCGGCCGATGGTCCGGGCCCGCGCCCTGGACCAGGGCCGACCGGCTGTCCGGGTCCAGCCCCTGAAGCACGGCCCGCAGATCCTCGGCCACGACCTGGCCGCCGGCCATGGTCAGGCCCAGGGCCTCCGCTCCTTGCCCGATCCAGCGGCCGGGGGGCTCGCCCCCCGCCAGGTAGTAGTCTTCCCGCGCCAGGTTGAGCCAGTAGCTTCCAGCATCGTAGCTTCCAGCGTCACCGTCAGAGGACATTTTGGCGATGGACAGCATGGCCTACTCCTTCTTCTGGTCCCAACGTCCGAGGATGAAATCTCTGAAAAACATGAAACGGCGGTTGGCCAGAACCACGTAACGGTAATAGGTGGTGACGATTCCCGTGACGCAAACCAGGGACAGGATCACCAGATACATTGCGCGCAGGGTTGGGCTGCTCGGGCCGCTCCAGACCATGAGCCCGAGGAAAACGGCCCAGACCGCCCACCAGGTCGCGAGGGTCCAGCGCATCTCGCGGAGCACACGGGGAAGCTGCTCCTCCGTCAGGCCCCAGTGTTCCAAGACCTGGCTGAAATCCTTCAGGTCCGGGGCTCCCGGGGCATGCGGGTCGCGGCCAGCGTGCAGCCTGCGCAGGTAGGCCCAGAGGCCGCGCGAGTCCCGGCCTACCTGTGTCCAAAGAGCCTTGTGCTGGTCGATGGCCAAGCCCTGTTTCAGGGCCGAAACCGGGGTCAGGCCCCGGGCGGCTGAACGGCCAAGACGCTTGGTCAGGTCAAGAAGCTTACCCATGGTGTTCCTCCTCTTCCTCCTCGGGTTCAATCTCCCGAGGGGCACGTGGTTGGCTGATCTGTTGAATGTGCTGACCGCCATGAGCCGGCGCGGCGAGTTCGGCCGCCTTGGCGGCCAAATCGAGAAGCTCAAGCCCCGCCCCCAGGCCGGGTACAGCGACATCCAGGGCGTTTTGAGCCAGCTCTTGAATTATCTCCTCCCCGGCTTCCTCGGTCGGGCCCGGCTCCTTCTGGTCTTCAGGTCCATCCTCCTCAGGCGCCAGGAGTTCCGCCGCCGGGGCAAACTCGGCAGCCTGCATCGCTTCAGGCTGTCGGCTGCGTTCCTGGCGAGCCTGGACTGAAGGCGCCGCGGCCCGCAGATCCTCGAGATCAGGAGTCTCGGAAGCCGAATCGACCTCGGCCGCCTCCTGAACGGCCGCCTGGAGGGCGGCCTGGCTCGCGCCCGCAGCCAGGGCCGGATTCTCAATGAGCTGGGGGCGGAACTCTGACTTTGTGGGGTAGGGCCAGGTCAGGAGGTAGGCGAAGGGTCCACCCGGGAACCAGATGGCCTGGACGCCTTTCTTCACTGGGCCCAGGAGAGTGGTGATTTCGTCTGGGCGGACGACAGGCAGTTCCTCGGGCTGGTAGGCCGTGGTCCGGCCGCCGCCCTCGGACTGGGTGGCCGTCCAGCGCAGGACTCGGCGCGTGCCGATCAGCCTGGAAAGCCAGGTGGGGGTTTCCACGCCCTGGGTCCGGCAAACCACGAAACTGCCGACCATCGAGGACCAGGCATCCGCCGCATCCCGGCTGTACAGCTCGCGGATCTGGGCAACATCCTGGAAGCCCAAGACGCAGCGCAGGCCCTTCGATCTCCCGACCTCAAGGAATCCATCAAAATCATTGAGTTTTCCAAGCTGCTTGAACTCGTCCAAAAAGAGCCAGATACGTCTGGCCCGCGAATCCGGGCACCCCGGATCGCAGATGATGCTGGCCAGAGTACTGACAACCGCCTGAATGTAGGCGCGGCGCAGGGGTTTGTAGCGGCCGGAGCCCTGCAGGACGAGAGTCTGAACTGGGTGACGGGCCTCAGGGCTCTTCTGGTCCAGGATCCAGCGGCGCAAGCTCCACTTCGGCCGTCCAGCCCAGGCGTCGGCCAAGTCGCAGATGTGGCTCAGCGAAGTGCTGATGTTGATCAGGAAGCTCTGGACCGTCTTGCCTTGATGCTCAACAGCCCGAAATCCTTCAGGATAATAGGTGAAAACGATCTTTTGCAGATCCTCGAACGGCGCGCTCGCCGCGGTCAGGAGATCCTTGAAGTCCCAGTCCTGCCCCTGGGTCTGTTGAAGCATCACCAGCAGGGCCACCAGTATGGCCCTGGCGCCGTCAGCCCAAATCGGCTCCTTGGTGTCGGGAATCAGCTGCTCGGCCAAGCGCCGCGCGTCCGCGCGGTTCAGGCAATCGGCAGCCACATCCCAGGCGAGACACCTCCTGTCCCAAGGGGCAAACAGATGGCCTTCGATTGAGGAAGTGAAGTCGCCCTTATTGTCGTAAATCAGCAGCTTATCGCCACGTTCCTGGGCTTCCTGGATCAAGGGCAGCATGACGACTGTTTTGCCCCCGCCGGTCGATCCCAGGATCATCAGGTGGCGAGTCTCGCGATCCAGGGAGAGGGCGATTCGCGGATGGATGAGCACTCCCTCTCCACTGACCTTGGCCTCCTCCAGGGCCTCCGCCTGCGCCTCACGCAGCGCCTCCTTGCCCGTGAGCAGTTCACGGCCTGCCTCATGGATTTCTTCGTCTACCGGGGCCGAGAGCCGCCAGCCAAAAAGCGCCCCGAGGCTGGCCAAAATCGCCGGCAGGATCCAAAAAAGCGGGCCCAGGGTGAGCATTTTGGGGGTCAGGGGCCCCCAATTCCGCAGGGGGTCGGTCCAGGCGGCCAAGGCCGCCTTGGCCCAGAGCTTCACGCCCCAAGGCCAAGCGCCGAAGGCCTGGGCCAGCACGTAACCCAAGCCGAGGCCGAGGAGCAGGCCCAGGGCAGCCAGCAGGCCCATGAGGGCCAGGGTCGAACCGGGATCACGGACGGGTCTAAGCATGGCTTTGTCCCTGCCCTTGAATCGCCGCCTGCACCTGCTTCATGGCTTGGATGGTCGCGGCCTGGGCCGTACGACCAGCGACCTCGGCCACCTGGTCCAATCGGGCGGTAAGCCGCTCCTCCAGGGCGGCCAGGGCCTGGCCCTGGGCCTGGAGAATGGGGGTCAGGTCCACCTGGGCGGCCTGGGCCCCGGCGACTTCGAGTCGCTGAGCGGCGGAGCGCAGGAGGCCGCTCACCGTGTCGCCGCGCTCCCCTGCCAGCCGCTGAAGGTTCTCCAGGTCCGCACGCGCCAGCCAAACAGTGATGCATCTCCCACCTTTTTCCTTTTCCATTTTTTTACCTCCGACAGACTTTGATGTTGCCTGATAGCTTGAGATAGTTGTAACCCTGATAAAATTTGAGGCGCGACGACAGAATATGATATTCAACGATAGTTGCAATATCTCGTTATATTTCTTTTTATCACTATAATTACTTTATTTTTGAAAATTTTTCGGGGCACAAAGGAAGATAGTATAGGACATGCTGCGATAGTCTTTGGCGTGTTGAGCGCAATATGCCCTGGTGGTCTACGGTAGTATGTGAAACAAGAATCCAGGCCGCCCGGAGCGATAGGCTGCGATAGGCTGCGATGCTTTCCATCCCCACCAAGGGTGCGTCGGGTGTGAGGGAAACCCTCTGCCTTTGGACCTTTGGAGGGGGGCGAAGGGGGGCGAAGGGGAGGAAGGCTGGGGAGTTTCGTGCGTCCATGCCTCAGTAACATTTCTGTTGCTTTTTTGTGGACAACACTTATGTTGTGTTCATGAACGCACGTGACGCTCAACGGGAAAAAGACTCAGTTGCCGATGCACGGCGCGGCCAAGGAGCTTGGAACCGGGCTGGTGGAAAAGATATTGAAAGACCTTGGGCTCAAGTAGCCCGGAGGGACTATGTTTGCATACCCCATCGAACTGATCGCCGACGATAACGGCACGTTCCTTGTCACATGTCCGGATCTGCCGGAAGTGACCACCTTTGGTGAGGATGAGGTGGACGCGGCTTTGCGGGCGCTGGACGCCATAGAAGAGGCCGTAGCAGCACGGATCGCCGGCCGTGAGGATATTCCGCTGCCCAGCGAAGCGAAGGGACGCACTACGGTCGCCCTCCCCATTCAGGCCGGCCTCAAAATCATGCTCCACCGGGAAATGCTCGCGGAGGGTCTCCGCAAGGCGGATTTGGCGCGCAGGCTCGACGCGCACGCCCCGCAGGTGGACCGCTTGCTTGACCTTCGCCACGCCTCTCGCCTGGATCAGATGGAAAAGGCGTTCAAGGCTGTGGGCAAGCGCCTGGAGTTCCGCCTGGCGTGACCCATCGGGTCAATGTAGCCTTTCGGCCCTGGGTCTGCGGAGGATGTGGTCCAGGGCCCTCCGGCCTAGAGGGGTGAGCCCCGGGGCTTGGGCCTGGCGGGCGGCCGCCTGGCGCTCCTCCTCGCGGGCGGCCTCCAGGTGGGTCGCCTCCTGGGAAGCCTTGGCCTGGGCTAATTCCTGGGCGGCCAGGGCCTTGGGGCCGCTCCCCCGCTCCAGGGCCCTATCGATCCAGGCCAGCGGCCGGGGGATCCCCCGCCCCGCCTGCCGGGCGGCCTCGGCCGCCAAGGCCAGGGCCTCAGGCAGGCGGCCGGTCCTGGCCCAGAAGGCCAGGCGGCTGCCGAACTCCCGGGATTTTGCGGCCGAGGCCGCCAAAGTCGGCCCCAGCGCCTCGAGCATGGAAGCCTTGGCCTGGGCCAATTCCTGGGCGGTGACCAGGAGCGGATGCGCGCCGGGCTTGAATTCCTCGCCTTTCCCCTCTCCCGGGCCGCCTGCAGGGCCCGGCCTTGCGCCGGGCTCCCCCTCTTGCCTCTCCCCCAGACCAAGAGAAAGACCGGCCGGTTTTTCTCTTGAATTTAAAGCCTTTATCTTAAAACCGGATTTAAGATTATGAGGCCGGCCGCCCTGGCCCTCGCCCTGAAGGTCGCCCCTGGGGTCGCCCTTGGCCTGGACGCCCAGGGCGGCCAGGACCTCCAAGCCCTGGGCCGTGAGGATTCCCAGGGGCAGGCGGCCGCGCGAGCGTTGGAGGGCAAGGAATCCCTGGTCCTCGGCCCTGGAAAGCGCCACGCGCCAGGCCTTTTCGGAAGTCTCGGCCGGGCGGCGCAGGGGTTCGCCAGCCGCGGCCTGGAGGAGAAGATGGAGGAGATGGGCCGGAAGGGCCAGGGCCGCCCGGCGCGCGGCTTGGGCCGCGAAGCCGTCCATGGTCTAGCTCTCCTTGGCGGCCTTGCGGGGCCGCCCGCGGCGCCGGGCGCCGGGCGGGGGAGGGGGCGGAGTGGAGGAGGCACCCTCAAACTGTCTATCAAGCCAGGATTGCACATCTTTTTCCCTCCAGAACAGCCGCCCCCCTATCAGTTTGGCGGGGGGCAGATCGGCCCCCCGCGAGCGGCGGATTTCAATTCCCCGGACGGAAGTTCGTAGGTAGGCGGCTAACTCCCTGATATCAAAAATCTTTTCCATGACAGAACCCCTTGTCTTTTTGCTGTCACCTCCTTTTCATCTTTTTTTCACTGCTATTTCTTCTTCATAGTTTGAGTAGGCCGGTAGGTAATTCTTGACAGCACTATTATTTTATATTAGTAATCAAGTTATGGAAAAAGAAAAAGGCACAAAAGACGTTGAAAAACGCGGCAGGAAGAAAAATACTGACGTAGATTACTTGAGAACGACTGCCTGGGCGCATTGTGTTGCGCGGTATGTGTCATCTGTTCGTAAAGAAAAAAAACTGTCGCGATCCGAAAGGAAGGATGATGCTGACAAGTACATTAATATTGAGTCGCCTTACTTCCTCCAGAAACACTTCAAACATGCTATAGACAAAGCTGCGTGGCACAAGTACTTAAACGTCGGGAAGCCGAACGTTGGCGAGAGTCGGCGAAACGCCGTTGATAAATGTCTTGGAACAGATTTCAGGTCCATCTACGACAAAGGTATTCCAGTAACGACTGATCCATCCTCGCCTTACAAAAAATTCATCCTTCCATTCTGGGCGATCTTGGACGAATACACCGAGAAGCACATCAGCAAGCCTTCTTTTGAAAAAAAATACCCAAAAAAAGATTTTGAAAAAGACCTGAACGGTCATATTGAAAGGGCCATGAATATCGTCGCGCGGCAGATACTCGAGGATAAACGCTCTTTGCCTCCTTTATGTTCGGTAGAAAAAGCACAAATGGAAATCTTGTTTTATGACAAAAATGATTTATATGAACTATTTAGACCACATACAGTCACAGGATTGAATTATGGATTCCCGCTCGTGACGTTCTTCGCCATGATACTTTTCAAAAAGACCGTCTCCGTTGAATTGTTGGCCTCCGTAAACGAGGAGCTTAAACATTACGGCTTGACCGCTGAAAGAATCCTCGCTGTCATCCCTCCTCCCCCGCCACCCTCGGCCGCCGATGAGGAAATGGAAATTCTTTTTAAGGAATTGGAGGCGGAGTTCGCTGCAGCCTCTTTTGAGAAGATGAAGGGAACCTCCTGGGACAAATCTAGTGGAAAGCGGGAGGGCGGCGGAAGAAAGTCGTAGGACAATTCCAGGACAATTCTAGGACAGTCAGGACAAAAAAAGAGGGGAAAATAGGCTTTCAAATAAAGATTTATGATTCATATAACCATTGGATTTGTTGGGAAAATTGGCGCGCCCGGGAGGACTCGAACCCCCGGCCAAGAGCTTAGAAGGCTCCTGCTCTATCCACCTGAGCTACGGGCGCGCGCGGGGAGGATATTTCTAATCAAGCGGACGGCGCGGGTCAAGGCCCGTCGATATGGAGCGGCATGAGACGATTCAAGGATTTCCCGGAATTCGAAGCGCATCTGGACACCCTCGGCCTGTTCCGCATGGACCTGACATTGGGCCGCATGGCGGCCTTTTTGCGGGCCGCGAGCGATCCGGATTATCCAGCGGTCCAGGTGGTGGGAACCAACGGTAAGGGCTCCACGTCCACGTTCCTGGGGACGCTGCTCTCGACTCACGGCCTGCGTGTCGGAGTGTACACCTCACCGCATTTCGTGAACGTGCGTGAGCGCCTGCTCGTGGATGACGCCATGCTTTCCGAAAACGAGTGGGTCGAGTTGGCGAATGAGGCGGCCGTTTGCTCCGAAGGTCTGGACCTGACCTATTTCGAGATGCTGACCGCCATGGCCGTACTCGGATTTCGGCGCGCCGAGGTCCAAGCCGTGATCTGGGAGGCGGGGCTGGGCGGAACCTGGGACGCCACCCGTGCCCTGCCCGCGGACATCGTGCTCTTCACTCCCATCGGTCTGGATCATGAGGCGATCCTTGGCCCGGGTCTGGAGCGCATCGCCTGGGACAAGGCCGGGGCCATGCGGCCCGGCGGTCTGGCCATTACCGGCCCGCAGGAGCCATTGGTGATGGACGTCCTGTGTCGGCGGGCCGAGGAGCTGGGCGCGACCCTGCTGCGCTCCGCCGACCTGGAGGATCTGCCGCCCGCCGGAAGCCTGGGGTTGGCCGGTCCGCACCAGCGCGAGAACGCCCGTCTGGCCCTGGCGGCCTGGCGGTTGCTGGCGGAAGGGCAGGACTGGAAACGAGATGCAGCGGCACAAGCCAAGGGACTATCGCGAGCATTCATCCCCGGCCGGATGCAGAGTGTGGCCTACGACCCGCCGCTCATCCTGGACGGAGCGCACAACGCCCACGCCCTGGCCGCCCTGGCCGCCGCGCTGCGCGAGGGCGGGGTTCGCCCGGCCACGACGATCTTCGCCTGCCTGACGGACAAGAACCTGGAATCCATGATCCCGTTGATCTTGAGTTTGGGTGACGGTCCAATTCTGGTGCCGGGCATCCCGGGCAATGAGCGGGCCATGCCACCCGATAAGCTTGCCGCGCGCCTGGGGCCGCGCGCCTGGCCATGCGTGGATTTGTGCGCCGCATTGAACCCGTTGACGGGTTCATCCGGCCCTGTCCTGGTCTGTGGTTCCTTGTATTTGCTGGCCGAGTTCTATAAACAAAACCCTTGGTCCCTCACGCGGCCCCAGGCCGCCTGACATACGAGGAGTTTTCCGTGGCCAGTCTGTACCGGCATCTGCCCCCCGTGGATCATTGCTTGGCGGCCCTGAATCGCGACCAGGAGTTCGCCGGCCTTCCCCGGCCCCTGCTCAAGGAACTGGTGAACCGATTCCTGGACCTTTGCCGCGAGGAAATCCGCTCCGGCGCGCTCAGCGAGGCCAAGGCCTTGAAACTGGACGCGCTCCTGCCGCGTCTGGAGGCTTATGCCCGCAGCCATTCCCGGTCGCGCTTCCGGCGTGTTCTCAACGCCACGGGCGTGGTGGCCCACACCAACCTCGGGCGTTCCCTGTTGGCCGAAAGCGCGGTTCAGGCAGTGACCGAGGCCTGCCGCCATTATTCCAACCTGGAGTTCGACCTGGACACCGGGCGTCGCGGCAGCCGCTACTCTCATGTGGAGGATATGCTCCGCCGTCTTACCGGGGCCGAGGCCGCCCTGGTGGTCAACAACAACGCCGCAGCCGTGCTCCTTGTCCTGGAAACCCTGGCCAAGGGCCGTGAGGTGGTCGTTTCGCGCGGCCAGCTGGTGGAGATCGGGGGTTCGTTCCGCATCCCCGAAGTCATGGCCCGTAGCGGCGCGATCCTGCGCGAGGTGGGGGCCACCAACCGCACCCATCCCCGCGACTATGAGCAGGCTGTGGGCTCCCAGACCGCCGCCCTCATGCGCGTACACGCCTCCAACTACCGCATCCAGGGCTTCACCAGCGAGGTGGGCCGCGAGGATCTGCGTATCCTGGCTGACCGCTACGGCTTGATGCTCATCGAGGATCTGGGCAGCGGCAGCCTGCTCGATTTCTCCGAGTTCGGCCTGCCCGGTGAGCCCACGGTGCGCGCGGTGGTGGCCGCCGGGGTGGACGTGGTCACCTTTTCTGGGGACAAGGTCCTGGGCGGGCCCCAGGCGGGGGTCATCGTCGGCCGGACCGAGGCTGTGGAGGCCATCAAGCGCAACCCATTGAATCGGGCCTTGCGCATCGACAAGATGACCCTGGCGGCCCTGGAGGCCACCTTGCGGCTCTATCTGGACCCGGAGCTGGCCCGGCGCGAGGTGCCGACCCTGCGCATGGTGGCCACGCCCCCGGCCACGCTCAAGACCCAGGCCGGACGGCTGGCCCGGCTGCTCAAGTCCGATCTTTCGCATCATCTGGAGGTGTCCACGCGCGCGGGCGTGTCCCGCGTGGGCGGAGGCGCCTTCCCGGAACAGGATCTGCCCACGGTCCTGGTGGCCCTGACGCCCCGCGACGGGCGCGGCGTGGAGGCCTTGCGCGAGGCCCTGCTGCACACCGACCCTCCGCTGGTGGGCCGGGTGGAGGGAGACGCCTTCTGCCTGGACCCGCGCACGTTGGAAACCAAGGAGTTCGCCCTGGCGGCCCGGGCCCTGGCCCAGGCGCTCGGGGCATGACGAGGAGCGCATCATGACCAAGAAGACCCCGGAACTGGAGTTGAAGCCGCGAAGCTGCTGGGATGTCTACGCCTCCAAGGCCCAGCGGGAGGCGATGGACGAGGTGGCCGGACGCTACGTGGACTTTCTGTCCCGGTGCAAGACCGAACGCGAGACCGTGGACTACGCCGTGGCCCGGGCCGTCAAGGCCGGATTCCGCGAGGAGTTCAAGGGCAAGGCCGTGTACCGGATCATGCGCGGCAAGAGCCTGTTCCTGGCCCGCAAGGGCAAGCGGCCGCTGTCGGCTGGTTTCCGGCTCGTGGGGGCCCACGGCGACACGCCGCGTCTGGACTTCAAGCAACACCCCCTCTACGAAGAGGTTCAGGTGGGTCTGGCCAAGACCCACTACTATGGCGGCATCCGCAAGCACCAGTGGCTGGCCCGGCCCCTGGCCCTGCACGGGGTCGTGGTCAAGGCCGACGGTCGGGTGATTCCGGTGACCCTGGGCGAGGAACCGACGGACCCGGTCTTCACCATCGCCGATTTGTTGCCGCACCTGGCCTACAAGCAGGTGGAGAAGAAGCTTTCCGAGGCCTTCGAGGCCGAGAAGCTGAACGTCATTCTGGGCCACGCCCCGGCGATCAAGGGCAAGGACGACAAGGAGAACGGCCGGATCAAAAAGCGCCTGCTTGAATTGCTGCACGTGCGCTTCGGCATCGTCGAGGCTGACCTGCTGAGCGCCGAACTGCAGGCTGTGCCCGCCGGACCGGCCCGCTTCGTGGGCCTGGATGGTTCGCTCGTCGGCGGCTACGGTCAGGACGACCGTTCCTCGGTGTTCTGCGCCCTGGAAGCCCTGTTGGCCGAGAAGACGCCCGAACATACCCAGGTGGTGGTCATCTGGGACAAGGAGGAGATCGGCTCCGAAGGCTCCACCGGGGCCCAGTCCCTGTTCCTGGAGTACTGCCTCCAGGATCTGCTGGACGCGTGGGAGTCCGCATCCCGACTGTCCAAGGTATTCCTGGCCTCGGAGGCGATCTCGGCGGACGTGCATCCGGCCGTGGACCCGGACTATCAGGATGTGCATGAGAAGCTCAACTCCGCCTACCTCGGCTTTGGTCCCTGCTTCTGCAAGTATACCGGCCACCGGGGAAAGGTCGGGGCCAACGACGCCCACCCCGAATACATCGCCCGCCTGCGCCGCGTGTTGGACGGCGCGGGCGTCCCCTGGCAGATGGCCGAACTGGGCAAGGTGGACCTGGGGGGCGGCGGCACCGTGGCCAAGCACTTGGCCCGCTATGGTCTGGACATCATCGACATGGGCACGCCGGTGCTCTCCATGCACAGCCCGTTCGAGCTCACCAGCAAGGCCGACATCCACGCCACGGTTCTGGCTTTGCGGGCGTTCTTGAAGAGCTAGCGGCGGACGTTTCCGCCGCGAAGGAGCGATCATGCCGGTCATCATGGGCACCGCCGGTCATATCGATCACGGCAAGACGAGCCTGGTCAGGGCGCTCACGGGCATCGACTGCGACCGCCTGGCCGAGGAGAAGCGCCGGGGCATCACCATCGAACTCGGGTTCGCCTTCCTGGATCTGCCGGACGGCAGTCGTCTGGGCATCGTGGACGTGCCAGGACATGAACGCTTCGTGAAGAACATGGTCGCTGGGGCCGCAGGCATCGATTTCGTGCTTCTGGTCATCGCGGCCGACGAGGGAATCATGCCCCAGACCCGAGAACACCTGGAGATATGCTCGCTCCTAGGCGTTCAGGCCGGGCTGGTGGCCCTGACCAAGGCGGACATGGTGGACGAGGAGTGGTTGGAGATGGTCCGTGACGAGACCGCCCGTTACCTGGAGCCCACCTTTCTCGGCGGGGCCCCGATGGTGCCGGTCTCGGCCGTCACGGGCCAGGGCCTGGACGAACTGCGCGCGGCAATCGCCGCGTTGGCCGCGGACTTCGCGCCCCGGCGGCGTTCGGACCTCTTCCGTCTGCCCGTGGACCGCGTGTTCAGCATCAAGGGCCACGGCACCGTGGTCACAGGCACGTCGCTGGCGGGGAAGATCGCCGTGGGCGAGGAGGTTCAGGTCTATCCCAAGGGCCGCAAAGCCAAGGTTCGCGGTCTGGAGTGCCACGGCGCGATGGTGAACGAGGCCCCGGCAGGGGTGCGCACGGCCGTGAATCTGGGCGGGCTGGAAGTGTCCGAGCTGGAACGCGGTGACGTGCTGGCCCGGCCGGACAGCTTGTTCCCCAGCCAGGTCTGGGACGTGGAACTCACCTGTCTGGCCTCGACCCCCAGGTCGCTCAAGCACCGCAAGGAGGTGCATTTCCACCACGGCGCGCGCGAAGTCATGGCTCGGGTCTACTTCCTGGACCGCGAAGAGCTGAAGCCCGGGGACACGGCCCTCTGCCAAGTGCGTTTCGAGGAGCCTCTGGCCGGGGTCTACGGCGATCGTGTGGTGCTGCGCTCGTTTTCGCCCCTGCGGACCATAGCCGGTGGTCGCATCGTCAATCCCCTGGGACGCCGGGTGCGGCGCTTCTCGTCCCAAGCCAAGGGCATCGAGGCCCTGCGCCTGGGGCAGGGCGAGGACGTGCTGCGGGCCCAGCTTGAACTTGTCGGTCCCTCGGGCTTGACCCAGGCCCAGCTCCTGATCCTCACGGATATGGAGTCCAAGGCCCTGGAAAAGGCTCTGGGCCTGCTGGGCGGCCGCCAGGAGGCCCTGCAGTTCGACCGCGAGACGCGAACTTACGTGGCAGGGAGCGTGGTGGCGGGACTGATCGATTGCCTGACTCGCTTCCTGGGCGAGTTTCACCGCCGCGAACCCATGCGGCCGGGCCTGGCCCGGGGCGAACTGGCCTCCACCTGGGGCCGCGAGCTGCCCTCTAAACTCTTTCACTTCCTCGTCGAGCGCGCCGCGCGTCAGGGAACGGTGACCTTGGAGAACGACCTGTTCCGTCTGCCTGGGCATCGCGTGTCCCTGGCCTCGGACACGGCCAAGCTGCGCGAGGCCGTGCTCACGGCCTACGAGGCAGGAGGACTGACCCCGCCGAACCTCAAGGACGTGCTCGGCCCACTGGGCGTGGAGTTCAAGGAGGCCGCGCCGGTCTTCAAGATGCTCCAGGACGAAGGGAAGCTGACCAAGATCAAGGAGGAGATGTACTTCGCCACTCCGGCCGTGACCGGGCTGACCGACCGGGTCAGGGCTTGGTTCGCCGCCGGGCGCGAGGAGATGGAGCCATCGGACTTCCGCGATCTGAGCGGTTTGTCCCGCAAATATTCCATTCCGCTGCTGGAATGGCTGGACAAGGAGAAGGTCACGGTGCGGGTTGGCGACAACCGCAGGTTGCGCAAGCGCGATGCCGTGGGCTAGGACGGAAAAAAGGCCGGGTTGTCGCCCGGCCTTGGAAGGGGAATGATCCCCGGAAAAATGGGGTGAGTGATGGGACTCGAACCCACGGCAACCAGAGCCACAATCTGGGACTCTACCAACTGAGCTACACTCACCACAGAAGGAAGATGCGTATATACGAGGCCCGAGCGGCGGTCAAGTGATTTCGTGCTCCGGGTGCTTATCGAACTCTGGTTCCATCAGCGAAGAAAACAAGGAAAGGTTGCATGGACAAACTCATCATCGAGGGCGGCGTTCCCTTGCGCGGTCGCATCCGCGTGAGCGGCTCCAAGAATGCCGCCCTGCCCATCCTCATGGCTTGTCTGCTGGCCGAAACCCCGGTGCGTCTGAGCAACGTGCCGCGCTTGCGTGATATACGCACCACGCTTAAATTGTTGAATATCCTCGGATGTGAGAGCGAATTCGAGGAGAACGTGGTGCGGGCTCAGGTCGTGCAGTTGAAGCCCGAGGCTCCCTACGATCTGGTCAAGACCATGCGCGCCTCGGTGCTTTGTCTGGGGCCGTTGTTGGCCCTGCTGGGCGAGGCCCGGGTGGCCCTGCCCGGCGGCTGCGCCATCGGCGCCCGGCCCGTGGATCTGCACCTCAAAGCCCTGGAACGCATGGGCGCGACCTTCGAGTTGACCTCCGGCTACATCCTGGGGCGCTGCAAGAAGCTCAAGGGAGCCCACATCACCTTCGATTTTCCCACCGTGGGCGGCACCGAGAATCTGCTCATGGCCGCCAGTCTGGCCGAGGGCGAAACCGTGCTCGAGAACGCGGCTCGTGAGCCGGAGGTAGCCGACCTGGCGAATTTCCTGAACGCCTGCGGAGCCAGGATCAGCGGCCAGGGCACGAGCGTCATCCGCGTCGAGGGCGTTTCCTCCCTGCGCGGCTGCGACTATCGGGTCATGCCCGACCGCATCGAGGCCGGGACGTTTCTCATCGCCGCGCCCATCACCGGTGGAGAATTGGAGATCCTGGACTGCCCATTCCAGGAGCTGGACGCCCTGGTCTACAAATTGCGCGAGATGGGGGTCTGGGTCCAGGAGGACGGTGAGCGGGTCATCGTGCGCCGGGACGGCGAACTGACCGGCGTGGACGTGACCACCCAGCCGCATCCGGGTTTCCCCACGGACATGCAGGCCCAGATCATGGCTCTCATGTGCGTGGCCAGGGGTGCGGGGTCCATTCAGGAGAAGATTTTCGAGAACCGTTTCATGCACGTCCTGGAGCTGGTGCGCCTGGGCGCGAACATCAAGCTCAAGGACCGTACGGCCGTGGTGCGCGGAGTGCCCAAGCTGGTCGGCGCGCCGGTGATGGCCTCGGATCTGCGGGCCAGCGCCTCCCTCGTGTTGGCCGGACTGGCCGCCGAAGGCGTCACCGAGGTGCAGCGCATCTACCATCTGGATCGGGGTTACGAGAACATCGAAGCCAAGCTCTCGGCCGTGGGCGCGCGCATCCGCCGGGCCCCGGAATGAGGAAGCGCCGCGTCGGGGCGGGACGCCGAGAGAGGGGAGGGACTCCTCCCCCGGCCCCCTCCGCGCGCGCGATCACTTCAGGCCGGAATAGTAGGCGGCCAGATCCTGGATATCGGCGTCCGAGAGTTTTTGGGCGATGCCGATCATGGACTTGGGTTCGCCCTTGCCTCCCTTGTAGTTCATCATCAGGCCGGTGAACTTCTTGGCGTCCATGCCGTCCAGGTTCTTCTTGGCGTTGTGGCAGCTGCACTTCTTGGCCAGGGCCTTTCCCGCCGCGGGATCGGCTGCGGACGCGATGTTCAGGCCCACGAACAGGCCCAGGGCGATGATGCAGGATGCGAGGAGCATGCGTTTCATGGAAGCCTCCTGTTTTGAGGCACTCTATCATTTTTCCGTGAAAAGCACAGGGCCGACTGCATGGTGCCGTATGAACGTCGGCGGCTTTGCTGCATGAGCCGGGGGACGCCGCCGGAGGCCGTTCGCCCCGCCCCAAGTCTCTTCGCCTGGCAGATCCTGTTCCTGGCTTTTTGTCTCGGTCTGTTCTCCCTGGACCATCCAGAAGCCGCCCTGGGCGTGCCCCTGCTTTGGCTTGCCGGGCGCGATCTGCGGGCACGGCCCCTGGCTGCTTGGCTTCTGCTTCTGGCCTGGGCCCTGGGGCTGGGCTACATGGTTTTGCGCGCGCCCGGCCCCGCCCCCGAAACTCCCGCATGGGTGGAGAAACGCGGGACCGTTCCCCTGCGCGGGGTGGTGGAGGAGGTCCAGTCGCGCCCCGGCAAGCGGCTCGTGATCCTGCTGCGCGACGTGACCTGTATCGTGGACGGAATATCCTGGAGGCCGCCCGGCATGGTGGCTTGGACCTGGGAATACCCTTCGGCCCGTCCACGGCCAGGCCAGGAGGTCGAGTTTCCCGCGCGTCCGCGTCCGGTTCGAGGCTTCGGCAATCCCGGAACCTGGGACTGGGAAGGATTCTGGGAGCGCCGGGGAGTTGGTTGGCGCGTCTACACCCGGGGAGACGACGACGGCGTGGTTCTCGGGCGGGAGCCCGCGGCCAGCGTCGGTGGTCTGCGGCTCTCCCTGCGGAGTGCAGTGGAAATTCTGACGCCGCCGACCCAGGGCGGCGCCGTGGTCCTGGCCGTGACCACGGGCGATCGTTTTCTGCTGGAGCCGGCCACGCTGGAACTCATGCGCGACGCCGGGCTGTCCCACAGTCTGGCGCTGTCCGGCCTGCACCTCGGCTTCGTCTCGGCCCTGGGATTGGGGCTGGCTCACATCCTCGGGTTGCTGCGGCCGGGCTTGCTGCTGCGCCTGCCCCGACCCAAGCTGGCCGTGCTCCTGGCCGCACCCCTGGTGCTCGGCTATGCTTGGCTGGGCCAACCCGCGCCCTCGCTCATCCGGGCCGCCTGCATGTTCGCCTCCTGGGCCGTTCTGCTTCTCCTGGACCGGGAGCGTGTGCTTCTGGACGGCCTTTTCCTGGCCTTGGCCGTGATTCTTCTGGTCGATCCTCTGGAAATTCAGGAATTGAGCCTCCAGCTTTCTGCGGCGGCCGTGGCCGGAATCGCGGTGTTCCTGCCGCCGCTGTGGCGGCTTCTGCCCGGTCGAAATCGGAGACTTTGGCTGCCGCTGCGCTGGGCCCTGGGCCTGCTTCTGGTGAGTTTCTGCGCCAACCTGGCCATCCTGCCGTTGCAAGCTTGGCATTTCGGCGCCGTGAATCCCAACTTCCTGGCCAATCTCGTCTGGCTGCCCGTGCTGGGATTCGGGGTCATGCCCTTGGGATTGGCGGGTCTGCTCCTGGCGCCGGTTTTGCCGGATCTCGCCGCGCCTTGCCTGTCGACGGCGGCCGCCCTGGCCGACTCCGTGATGGAACTGTTGTCCTGGGCCGATGGCCGGGGCTGGCTGCCGCTGGTTTTGACCCTGCGCCCGCGTTGGTCGGAACTGCTTGGGGCCGCGCTGCTCCTGGGCTGTCTGCCGGTGTTGCTCCGGGCGCGGCGGGTTCCCGTCCGTCTCCTGGGGGTCGGTCTGGGGCTTCTCCTCGGCCCGCATCTTTGGATCACGGTTTCCGACGCCGTGGGCGGGGCGCGCCTGGACCTTCTGGACGTGGGGCAGGGCCAGTCGGCGCTCATCGGTCTGCCGGGCGGGCGGCGCGTGCTGGTGGACGGAGGGGGATTCAACAGCCCGACCTTCGACGTCGGCGCGGCGGTGGTGGCCCCGGCCCTGACCTGGGGACGGCCGCCCCGGCTGGAGGCGGTGCTCATGAGCCACCCGGATACGGACCATGCGCGGGGGTTGGGCGCGATTTTGCGGGGATTCGACGTGGGCCTCTTCGCCTCGGCCGCCGAACCGCCCGAAGCCTTGCGCGAGGCAATCGCGGCGCACGACGTGCCCCAACGAACTGTCCAGGCCGGGGATGCCCTCGACCTGGGGCGCGGCTTGCGCCTGGAGGTGCTGCACCCGGAACTGGACGATCCAAATCGTTCCAACCGCGATTCGTTGATTCTGCGGTTGACCTGGGATGGCCGGGGACTCCTCGTTCTGCCCGGGGACGTGGACCGTGTGGGGCTGCGGCAGGCGCTCGGCTCCGGCCGTGATTTCCGGGCCGAGGTGCTCGTATTGCCGCACCACGGCAGCAAAGGGTCGTTCCTGCCGCGTTTCATTGACGCCGTCAGTCCGTCCACGGCCTTGGTTTCCTGCGGTTTTCTCAATGGTTACGGATTTCCCAATGAGACCGTGGTGGACGATTTCAGACGACGCGGGGTGGCTCTCTGGAGCACCGCCGCGAGCGGCCGACTGGAAGTCCGCTGGTCCAGCCCAAGCTCTCCGGGTGTCCTGGAGCCGTTCCTGCCGTCGTCTCCCGAGACCACATCGCTTGGTCTATTGCCATGAGACTGGCGACAGGCTATGGGAAGTGTCTGATGCTGAGCACAACCTCCATAGGCTCGTGCGGACGGGGTTTCCGGCCCGTCAGGAACGGCTCGTGATCGTCCGTTGCTGGGGCGCGCGCGGCTCCATCGCCGTTTCAGGGAAGGAGTGCGTCAAATACGGCGGCGATACCGCCTGCATCGAGGTGCGCGCCCGCGACGGCCGAGTCGTCATCGTGGACGCCGGCTCGGGAATCCGCCGTCTGGGCAATCGCCTCCTGGCCGAGGGCATCCTCGACTACGATCTGCTCTTCACCCACACCCACTGGGATCACATTCTGGGGTTTCCCTTCTTCAAGCCCATCTATATGGAGCGGGCCGCGTTGACCATTCACAGCTGCCGAAGCCTCCAGGGCGATATGGGCAAGCTGCTGGCGCGGATCATGGCTCCGCCGCATTTTCCCGTGCCGTTCGGCGAGATTCGGGCCAAGCTGGACTTCGTTTCCACCTGCGGCGATGTCCTGCGCCTGGGCGGGCTGACCGTGCGGGCCATCCCGCTCTCGCACCCGAACATGGGCGTGGGCTATCGTTTCGAGGAGGACGGGGCGGCTTTCGTCTTTCTTACCGACAACGAATTGTCGCACCGCCATCGCGGCGGCCGGAGCGTGGAGGAATATGTGGAGTTCTGCCGGGGGGCGGATCTGCTCTTCCACGACGCCGAATACACCGAGGAAGAATACCTCCAGAAACGGACCTGGGGCCATTCCCACTCCCGCGCCGCCCTGGATCTTGCCGTGGCCGCGGGCGTCCGCCGCTTCGGCCTCTACCACCACAACCAGGATCGCGACGACGCCGGAGTGGACCGCATGGTCCGCGCCTGCCGCGAAACCGTGAGCGTCCTGGGGAGCGGTCCGGAATGCTTCGGCGTGCGCCAGGACGCCGAGTTCGAGGTCAGGCCGCTCCCGTCTTGATTTTCACTGCCCACCGCCTTACAAGATACTTCGTTTCGTCAGATTCCGACCTTTTTCTCCCGGGAGGACGCATGCGGGTCTTGATCGTTGAAGACGATTTCTATTGCCGCACCATGCTGCACGATATCCTGCGGCCCTTCGGACAATGCGACATCGCCGTGAACGGCGAGGAAGCCGTCTTCGCCTTCAAGCGCGCGCTGGAGGAGACGCGGCCCTACGACCTCATCTGCCTGGATCTTGTCCTGCCGGAGATGGACGGACATCAGGCCCTGCGGGAGATCCGCGCCCTGGAGAGCGATCGGGGAGGGAATTCCGGCCAGGAGGTCAAGGTCATCGTCACCACCATGCTCGACGACAAGAAGGAGACGCATGACGCCTTCTTCCTGGGCGGAGCCGCTTCCTATTTGGTCAAGCCCATCTCCGAGGAGGCCCTGCTGGAAGAATTGCGCAACCTGGGTTTCCTCTCCGTCGAATAGGCACGTCGCGGCTCCCGGCCTGTTTGCTGTTTGCGTTGATCTGGGGTAAGGCTCTCCACTTGCTCGACGCCGTCGTGGGGCCACTTTGTCTGTGAAGGAATGCATGAGTCAAATACTCGGTGTAAAGTTCAACGATTACGGACAGGTGTATTATTTCACCTCGGGCCCGTTCGTGGTTCAGGCGGGCCAGTCCGTCATCGTGCGCACGGAGCAGGGCATGGGCCTCGGCACGGTCATTGATGTGCGGCCCGGCGAGGTTTCGGCCGAGGGCGAGGAGCAGGACTCCGAGATCAAGCCCATTTACAGATTGGCCAATGAGGAAGACCTGCGTTCGGCGGCGGAGAACGAGCGTCTGGCCCGTGACGCCTACCGCTTCTGCCGCGACTGCATCCGTCGGCTGAGCCTGGACATGAAGCTGGTGGACGTGGAGGTCCATTTCGATCGCGGCAAGATGATCTTCTACTTCACCGCTCCCGGCCGCATCGATTTCCGCGAACTCATCAAGGATTTGGTGCGTGAGTACCGCACCCGCATCGAGCTGCGCCAGATCGGCGTGCGCCATGAGACCCAGATGCTCGGGGCCATCGGCAACTGCGGTCAGCTTTGCTGCTGCCGCCGTTTCCTGCGCAAGTTCGCTCCGGTGACCATCAAGATGGCCAAGGAGCAGAACCTGTTCCTCAATCCCACGAAGATATCCGGCATCTGCGGCCGCCTCCTCTGTTGCCTGTCGTACGAGCAGCAGGGCTACGAGGAGTTCCACAAGCAGTGCCCGAAGATCGGCAAGAAGTACCAGACCACGCTGGGCCAGGTGAAGATCCTGCGCTCCAACTTCTTCAAGAAGACTCTGACCCTGTGGGTGGAGGGACTGGAGGAGAAGGAGATTCCCCTCGAACAGTGGCAGCAGATTTCCAAGAAGGGCCAGCAGCAGGCCGAGGAGCGCCAGGAACCGGCTTCCCGGCCGGAAGCCGCCCAGGCCGAAGGGGAGATCCTCGACGAGCCCGTCGACGCCCTGGCCGAGGAGGGGGAGGCCCCGCGTGAATCCGGAGCCGACGGGACCGAAGAGCCCCGGCGCGGCAAGCCCCGCAAGCGCCGCCGTTCACGCCGTCCCGGGCGCGGCCCCAAGCCGGAAGAATCCTGATCGTTTTCCAAGCCAAGGAGTGACGCGTCTTGGAACGCTTTTTCGTCTCCACGCCCATCTATTACGTCAACGCCAAACCCCACCTGGGACACGCCTACACCACGGTGGTGGCCGACACCCTGACCCGCTTCAATCTGCTCATGGGAGCCCAGACCTATTTTCTCACCGGCACTGATGAGCACGGGGACAAGATCGTCAAGGCCGCGGCGGCCTCGGGCCAGTCGCCAAAGGAATACGCGGACCACATCAGCTCCCTGTTCCGCGACCTTTGGCCCAAGCTGGGCATCGCCAACGACCAGTTCATCCGCACCACGGATCCCAAGCACGTCAAGGTGGTTCAGGAGGTGCTTCAGAAGGTCTACGACGCCGGGGACATCTACTTCGGCGAGTACGGCGGGCATTACTGCTTCGGCTGTGAGCGCTTCTACACCGAGAAGGAGCTGGTGGACGGCCTTTGTCCGGACCACCAGACCAAGCCGGAGTACATCGCGGAGAAGAACTACTTCTTCCGCATGTCCAAGTACCAGGGCTGGCTCATCGACCACATCAAGGCCAACCCGGACTTCATCCGCCCCCGCCAGTACCGCAACGAGGTCCTGAGCCTCCTGGAGTCCGGCGCGCTGGAGGATCTTTGCATCTCGCGGCCCAAGTCCAGGCTGACCTGGGGCATCGATCTGCCGTTCGACTCGAACTACGTTTGCTACGTCTGGTTCGACGCGCTCATCAACTACCTTTCGGCCCTGGGCTGGCCGCGAGGGGAAAAGTTCAAGAAATTCTGGCCCTTCGCCAACCATATCGTCGCCAAGGACATCCTCAAGCCGCACGCCATCTTTTGGCCGACCATGCTCAAGGCCGCCGGACTGACGCCGTACCTGAGCCTGAACGTCCACGGCTACTGGCTCGTGCGCGAAGCCAAGATGTCCAAGTCCCTGGGCAATGTCATCGAGCCGTTGAAGATGGTCGACGCCTACGGAGTGGACGCCTTCCGCTATTTCCTGCTGCGCGAGATGGTCTTCGGCTCGGACGCCGCGTTTTCCGAGGAAGCCCTCGTGGGGCGGCTCAACGCCGACCTGGCCAACGACCTCGGCAACCTCTTCAACCGCTCCCTGGCCATGTGTCACAAGTACTTCGGCGGCAAGATCCCCATACCGCAGGAGGAGGGGCCGGAGGACGCGGAGATCAAGCGTCTGGGCCGCGAGGCCATGGAGAAGTTCCAGCGGCACTTCGAGGAATTTCAGTGTTCACGCGGCCTGGAAGGCCTCTGGGAGATGGTGCGCGGCCTGAACAAGTACATCGATTCCACCGCACCTTGGACGCTTTTCAAGAACAAGAACACGGCCCGACTGTCCACGGTCATGTATGTGCTGCTGGAGAACATGCGCAAGATCGCCGTGCATCTCTGGCCGGTCATGCCCGCGTCCGCCGAGCGCATGCTGGCTCAGCTGGGCATGACCTTCGATAAGGAGAAGGTCTATCTGCCCAAGGAGTTGGACGCCTGGGGCATCCTGGACAGCGGTTCGCAGGTGGCCGAGTCCTCCAATCTCTTCCCGCGCGTGGAGCTGCCCGAGCCCGCGCCCACGCCCAAGCCCGAAGGCGCGCCCAAGCCCGCGCCCAAGGCCGAGCCCCTGGCCGAGGCCGAGTTCGAGGATTTCCAGAAACTGGACATCCGCGTGGGCACCGTGCTGGAAGCCCTGCGTCATCCGGACGCGGACAAGCTCCTGGTGGTGCGCGTGGACCTGGGCGAGGCCGAACCCCGACAGATCGTCTCGGGCATCGCCGAATTCTTCAAGCCCGAGGAACTGCCCGGCCGCCAGGTCGTGGTCGTGGCCAACCTCAAGCCGCGCAAAATCCGCAAACAGCTCTCCCAGGGCATGATCCTGACGGTGAAGACCGAAGCGGGCATGGAACTGCTCGCCACTCCGGGCCAGGTTCCCGGAGGGAGCCGCGTATCCTAATCGGAGCGGGAATTGTATTGAAAAGGCCGTCCGGTTCCGGGCGGCCTTTTTTTCAAGCATGATTGCGCAGCTTCAGTTCCAGGGGGTGGGGATTGAGGTAGACCTGCCCCGCCAGATACTCCTGGCCGTATTTGCGCACGTAGTGGTTGAGCAGGGTCACGGGCACGATGAGCGGCGTCAGCTCCCGGCCGTAGGCCCCGATGACCTCCAGCAACTCCCGCTTCTCGTCGGGCTCGAGCACTTTCTTGAAATAGCCCATGATATGCTGGAGCACGTTGACGTTCTTCTTTACCGTCGAGAGCAGGCTGAGCGTGGGGAAGAGCAGCGTGGCGTAATCCCCCGCCAGGGCGCCCAATTCCTCGCCCCGGGCGGCGGCCACCATGCGGCCCAGTTCGCGGTAGGCCGGGATGGCGTGGGCCATGATCAGGAGCTTGTGCCGGGTGTGGAAGTCCACCAGCTTTCCGGGGGTGGGATCGTTTTCCAGGAAGTCCCGCCAACGGCGCATGACGAAGATTCGGGTCAGGAAGTTTTCCCGCAACGCCGGGTCGTGCAGTCGTCCCTCATCCTCCACGGGCAGCAGCGGAAAGCGTTCCATGAAGAGCCGGGCGAAGAGGCCCACTCCGCGCTTGGACGGCACTCCGCCATCGGGAGGGTAGACCTTGACCTGGGACATGCCGCTGGAGGGGGAGCCGTACTTGAAGATGAAGCCGCACAAGTCTTCGGACTCCAGGCGGTCCAGGGCGGTCGCGGCCCAGGCCGTCATGCGCTCCGTGTGATCGATGCCGGTTTTCCGGGTCAGCAGGCGCGGGCGTTCGGGATCGCCCACCAGACGCATGGCTTCGCGCGGCACGGGCAGGCCGCACTCCACCTCCGGGCAGACCGGAACGAACTGGACGAAGGGCCCCAGGGTGTCACGCAGGAAATGGTCCAGTTTGTGGCCGCCGTCGAAGCGCACGTTCTCGCCGAGCAGGCAGCGGCTCACGCCGAGTTTCAGAATGGGGGCGGCTGGGGCGTTCATTGACCCAGAAAAGCACTGAAGAGCCGAAATGGCAAGGGGGGCGAGAGCGGTCTGCTCAGGCCGGACAGACAGCTTCCTCGACGGCCAGGATCTTTTCGGCGATGCCGTGCCCCACCACGAGGTCGGAGCCGCGCACGCGGAGACGGCAGGGGCCGGGGCTGGAGGAGAGTATTTCCACCGTGGTGCCCGGAGTCAGGCCCAGGGCGAAGACCCGGCAGCGGGGGCAGGCGCAGTCCTCCACGCGGGCGATGCGCACGATGGATCCGTTTGGGAAGGAAGCCAGGGAGCGGAGCCCGTCCTGGCCGTGCCCCGAATGATGCTGGTGGTGCTTCGATACGCCGTGGCAACCGCAGTGAGGAAACTTCATGGACGTGAGAATAAGAATCAATTTCGTGGCTGTCAACAGGTATCGCGTGAACTCTGAAAGCCTTGTGGGACAAGCCTCGTCTTGGATGTTGCCCCCGTGGCGGTTCTGGGCTATCAGGGGGGCCGTGCGTCAGCTCTCCCCACTTGCCCTTCGACTCGTGAATGCTTACCATCCGGTGCTTCCGGAGCATCCCTCGGAACCATCAAACCGACCCGGCGGAATCCATGCCTAAGCGTACGGACCTGAAGAAGATCATGCTCATCGGCTCGGGGCCCATCGTCATCGGCCAGGCCTGCGAGTTCGACTACTCCGGCACCCAAGCCCTCAAGGCCTTGAAGGAAGAGGGCTACGAGGTGGTCCTCGTCAACTCCAATCCGGCCACCATCATGACCGACCCGGAGCTGGCCGACCGCACCTACATCGAGCCCATCGAGCCCGAGACCGTGGCCAAGATCATCGAGAAGGAGCGGCCCGACGCCATCCTGCCCACCCTGGGCGGTCAGACCGGCCTGAACACGGCCGTTGCCCTGGCCGAGTCCGGCGTTCTGGACCTCTTCGGCGTGGAACTCATCGGCGCCTCCCTGCCGGTGATCAAGAAGGCCGAGAGCCGCGAATTGTTTCGCCAGGCCATGGAGAACATCGGGCTCAAGGTGCCGCAGAGCGGCATCGCCCGGACCATGGACGAGGTGCGCCTCTGGGGTCAGAAGCTGCCCTTCCCGATCATCATCCGTCCGGCCTTCACCCTGGCCGGAACCGGCGGCGGCGTGGCCTACAACATGGAAGATCTGGAGGCCATCGCGGCCCAGGGACTGGCCGCGTCCATGAAGCACGAGGTCATGCTCGAGGAATCCGTGCTCGGCTGGAAGGAGTTCGAGTTGGAGGTGATGCGCGACAAGAAGGACAACTGCGTCATCATCTGCTCCATCGAGAACCTTGACCCCATGGGCGTGCATACCGGCGACTCCATCACCGTGGCTCCCTCCCAGACCCTCACGGACCAGGAATACCAGCTCATGCGCGACGCCTCCCTGGCGATCATGCGTGAGATCGGCGTGGAGACCGGCGGCTCCAATGTGCAGTTCGCCCTCAACCCGGCCAACGGCGACATGGTGGTCATCGAGATGAATCCGCGCGTGTCGCGGTCCTCGGCCCTGGCCTCCAAGGCCACCGGTTTCCCCATCGCCAAGATCGCGGCCAAACTGGCCGTGGGCTATACCCTGGATGAGATTCCCAACGACATCACGCGTGAGACCATGGCCTCCTTCGAGCCCGCCATCGACTACTGCGTGATCAAGATTCCACGCTTCACCTTCGAGAAGTTCCCGGGCTCCGAGGACTACCTGACCACGGCCATGAAGAGCGTGGGCGAGACCATGGCCATCGGCCGGACCTTCAAGGAGGCCATGCAGAAGGGCCTGCGCTCCTTGGAGATCGGCGTGCCGGGCCTGGGCAAGAATTTCGAGCCCAACGGCCTGGACAAGGCCGGGATCATGGCCAGCCTGCGCAAGCCCAATTCCAAGCGGCTCTTCGCCGTGCGTCACGCCATGCTGGCGGGCCTCTCCGAGGAGGAGATATTCAAGGCCACCTCCATCGACCCCTGGTTCCTGCGACAGATCCGGGACGTGCTGGACTTCGAGGCCGAACTCAAACGGTTCGGTTGCGCCGGACATGTGGACGCGGGCAACGCAGAACTCCCGGCCGTGTTGCGCAAGGCCAAGGAGTACGGCTACTCCGACCGCCAGCTGGCCACCCTCTGGAAGAAGAGCGAGGATGAGATCAGGGCCCTGCGCAAGTCCCTGGACATCCTGCCCACCTACTACCTGGTGGACACCTGCGCCGCGGAGTTCGAGGCCTATACGCCGTACTACTATTCCACCTACGAGTCCGGCCGCGAGGTCACGCCCAGCGAAGGCAGGAAGGTGGTCATCCTCGGCGGCGGCCCCAACCGCATCGGCCAGGGCATCGAATTCGACTACTGCTGCTGCCACTCATCCTTCGCTCTGCGCGAGATGGGGATCAAGTCCATCATGGTCAACTCCAACCCGGAGACCGTGAGCACGGACTACGACACCTCGGACCGGCTCTACTTCGAGCCCTTGACCTACGAGGACGTGCTGAACATCATCGACTTCGAGCAGCCCGACGGGGTCATCGTCCAGTTCGGCGGCCAAACCCCGTTGAACCTTGCCGTGCCGCTGCTCAACGCCGGGGTGAAGATCCTCGGCACCTCGCCGGACAGCATCGACCGCGCCGAGGATCGCGAACGCTTCAAGCAGCTCCTCCAGAAGCTTGGGCTCAAACAGCCGCGCAACGCCACGGTGCAGTCTTTGGAGCAGGGCAAGGTCGCGGCGGCCGAGATCGGCTTTCCCCTGGTCGTGCGCCCGTCCTACGTGTTGGGCGGCCGGGGCATGGAGATCGTCTACTCCATGGATGAGTTCGAGGAGTTTTTCAAGCAGGTTGCGGTGCTCTCGCCCGAGCACCCCATTCTTCTGGACAAGTTCCTGGAGAGCGCCATCGAGGTGGACGTGGACGCCCTGTCCGACGGCACGGACACCTATGTGGGCGGGGTCATGGAGCACATCGAGGAGGCCGGCATCCACTCCGGCGATTCGGCCTGCGTCCTGCCGCCGCATACCATCCCGGCCCATCTGGTGGCCGAGATCGAGCGTCAGACCGAGGCCCTGGCACGTGAACTGAACGTGGTCGGCCTGATGAACATCCAGTACGCCATCAAGGACGGCGAGATCTACATTCTGGAAGTGAACCCCCGGGCCTCGAGAACCTCGCCCTTCGTCTCCAAGGCCACGGGCGTGCCCCTGGCCAAGCTGGCCACTCGGGTCATGCTCGGGGAGAAGGTCAAGGATCTGGACCCCTGGAGCATGCGCAAGTCCGGCTATGTCTCGGTCAAGGAATCGGTCTTCCCCTTCAACCGCTTTCCCGGGGTCGACGTGCTCCTGGGGCCCGAGATGCGCTCCACCGGCGAGGTCATGGGCATCGACCAGGGCGTCGGCCTGGCCTTCATGAAGGCCCAACTGGCCTCGGGGCAGCGCTTGCCGAGCGAGGGGTGCGTGTTCATCTCCGTGAACGACCGGGACAAGGCGGCCATCGTGCCCGTGGCCAAGACGTTCAAGGATCTTGGCTTCAAGATCATGGCCACGGCCGGGACCGGCATCTATCTCAACGAGCACGGGGTGGAGACCGAGACCATCTTCAAGGTCTTCGAGGGACGCCCCAACGTGGTGGACCACATCAAGAACAAGGCCATCAATCTCCTGATCAACACGCCCTCGGGCAGGCGCACGGTGCACGACTCCAAGAAACTCCGGCAGGCTGCGTTGCTCTACGGCGTTCCCTACACCACCACCGTCACGGGCGCCCGGGCCATGGCCCAGGCCATCGGCGAAGTGCGGGGCAGCGGCCTCAAGGTGCGCTGCATGCAGGACCATTACGGCCTGAAACGGGGCTGACGCTCCAGGACGGATTCGCGAATGAAGAAGGAATACTGCGGTCTCTTCGGCATTTATGGCCATCCCGAGGCCGCGCGCATGACCTATTTCGGCCTCTACGCCCTCCAGCACCGGGGGCAGGAGTCGGCGGGCATCGTCTCCTGGGACGGGACCAAGCTCCGCGAACAGCGGGGAATGGGCCTGGTTGCCGAGGTCTTCAACGAGCGGCACCTGGGCAAGGAACTCAAGGGCAATGTGGCCATGGGCCACATCCGCTACTCCACCACGGGCGTCTCGCTGCTGCGCAACGCCCAGCCCTTCATGGTCCGCTTCGGCGACTACCGTTTGGCCGTGGGGCACAACGGCAACCTCGTGAACACCTTCGAGCTGCGCCGTGAACTGGAAGCCCAGGGGTCCATCTTCCAGACCACCATGGACACCGAGGTCTTCGTCCACCTCATCGCCAAGAACATGAACGGCTCCACTCTGGAGGAGGCCGTCATCAAGGCCTGCCAGAAGATCAAGGGCGCATACTCCTTGCTCATCATGGCCAACGACAAGCTCATCGCCGTGCGCGATCCGAACGGCTTTCGGCCCCTGGCCCTGGGCCGTCTCGGCACGAGTTACTGTTTCGCCTCCGAGACGTGCGCCTTCGACCTCGTGGAGGCCGAATATCTGCGTTCCGTGGAGCCCGGCGAAATGGTCGTGATCCAGGGCAACCATATGCAGAGCTACCGCATCGCCGAGCCCGGACGCACGAGCCAGTGCATCTTCGAACTCATCTACTTCGCCCGGCCCGACTCCCTGGTCTTCGACGAGGTGGTCTACGAGCGCCGCAAGGAGATGGGCAAGATTCTGGCCCTGGAAGCCCCGGTGGAGGCTGACTACGTCATGCCCTTCCCGGACTCCGGTTCCTACGCCGCCCTGGGCTACGCCCAGGCCTCCGGTCTGCCGTTGGAATTCGCCATGATCCGCAACCACTACGTGGGGCGCACCTTCATCCAGCCCTCCCAGAACATGCGCGACTTCGGGGTGCGGGTGAAGCTCAATCCCGTGCGG
Organism: Desulfovibrio aminophilus DSM 12254; assembly: GCF_000422565.1. Lineage (NCBI taxonomy): Bacteria > Pseudomonadati > Thermodesulfobacteriota > Desulfovibrionia > Desulfovibrionales > Desulfovibrionaceae > Desulfovibrio > Desulfovibrio aminophilus. The sequence continues at coordinate 299,025 of NZ_AUMA01000003.1, forward strand.
AGCATGATCGCGGGCAAGCGCATCCTCATCGTCGAGGACTCCATCGTGCGCGGCACGACCATCCGCACCCGCGTGAAGAAGCTGCGGGAACTGGGAGCGCGGGAGATCCACATGCGGGTCGCCTGTCCGACCATCAAGTTCCCCTGCTTCTACGGCATCGATTTTTCCTCCAAGGGCGAACTCATCGCGGCCAATACGCCGGTGGCCGACATCGCCCGCTTCATCGGTCTGGACTCCCTGCACTACCTCTCCATCGAGGGACTTCTCTCCTCGGTGAAGAGCAGGGATTCCTACTGCCTGGCCTGCTTCAACGGGGACTATCCCGTGGCGTTGCCGGACCACCTCGGCAAGATGTGCCTGGAGGATCAGGCCGCTCCCGGCATCATCAAGCAGTTCTGCTAGGAGACGCATGCCAATGAACAGCCTGGCCCCGGAACGCGACTGGCTGGCCCTGGCCCGCGAGGTTCTGGACATCGAGGTCGAGGGACTGGCCGCCGCGCGCGACCAGATCGGCCCGGGATTCCTCCAGGTTCTGCGGAACATGGCCCGTTGCACCGGTCGCGTGGTGGTCACGGGCATCGGCAAGTCCGGGCTGGTGGGGCGCAAGATCGCGGCCACCTTGTCGAGCACCGGTACGCCGTCCTATTTCCTCCACCCCGTGGAGGGGGCGCACGGCGACATGGGCATGATCCGCTCCGACGACGTGATCCTGGCCCTGTCCAACAGCGGCGAGACCGACGAACTGCTGAACATCCTGCCCGCGTTCCGAACCCTGGGCGCGTTCATCGCGGCCCTTACCGGCAATCCCGAATCCTCCCTGGGGCGTTTGGCCGACGCGGTCATTCCGGTGCATGTGCCGCGCGAAGCCTGCCCGCTGGGCTTGGCCCCCACGGCCAGCACCACAGCGACCCTTGCCGTCGGCGACGCCCTGGCCGTCTGCCTCATGGAGTACAAGGGTTTCGACACGAACGACTTC